>NZ_JBHLSV010000069.1:0-502 GCF_042434575.1 Brachybacterium hainanense | reverse complement strand
CAGCTCGCAAGTGCTGGCACAGCAACAACAAAATAATCCAACCACGCCTGAGGAAGAAGCCGAAATTGAAGTGATTCAAGTGCGGGGCTTTGCACAAAGCTTATTTCGTTCCTTAGACACCAAACGCTTTGGTGATGTGGTATCTGAAACCATTTCGGCCGATGATCTTGGCGCACTGCCGGATGTCTCGATCGCTGATGCCCTTACCCGGTTGCCGGGTATTTCTGCAGTGCGAACGGGTGGCCAAGCGGCAGAAATTAATATTCGCGGTATGTCAGGGGGCTTTGTATTTTCTACCCTTAATGGCCGTGAGCAGGTGTCAACCAGTGGCAAACGCAATATTGAGTTTGATCAATATCCCTCGGAGCTCATTAATTCAGCTGCTGTTTATAAATCGCCTAAGGCGTCGCTTATCGAGGGCGGTGTAGCGGGTACGGTAGAATTACAGACGGCCAGCGTGCTGAGTAACCAACAGCAACATACCTTTACCGCGAATTTACGC
>NZ_JBHLSV010000068.1:0-699 GCF_042434575.1 Brachybacterium hainanense | reverse complement strand
ATGTGGTGCTAGAAAATGAGTATGTTAGTCGCCCGGATGCAGAAAATGAAAGCTGGTAATCTATCAGGAATGGAGAAACATAACAAACGGATTTTCCAGAATCATAGCAATCCCGACATCGATACCTCTCTCTCCGATCAGAACTACGACCTCATGAACCGAGAAGGAAAATACAAAGACATTGTCACTGAAATTATTGAGTCACAGAAGATAAGCCAACGAGCAACGAGAAAAGACGCAGTCTTGGTCAGTGAATGGATCATCACCAGTGACCAAGCTTTTTTTAAAAACATGGATCCAAATGAACGTGATCGGTTTTTCCAAGAAGCCACCGACTGGTTTAAAGAGCGCTATGGTGAGCAAAACCTCGCATACGCTCATGTTCACTTAGACGAAACCACTCCTCACATGCACTTGGGGGTCGTTCCTATGCGTGACGGAAAGCTACAAGCCAAAAATGTGTTTAATCGTGAGGAACTAAGACATCTCCAAGACGAACTACCCAAACATTTAAGGGAAAAGGGATTTGAGATTGATCGAGGAGCCGAGGAATCAGAAAGAAAGCATTTATCTATTCCCGAATACAAAAAAGCGATGGAATCTGTAAAAGAGCTCGACGTAGAAAGGCAGAAAAAGAGCCAAGAAATCATTAAGACTGTTTCCCAAATAGATGAACTCCAATCAGCTAAAAGCGCCTTA
>NZ_JBHLSV010000067.1:0-5431 GCF_042434575.1 Brachybacterium hainanense | reverse complement strand
GTGCGCGTGTTGTTTGAGATCTCAATAGTGTGTCTGTTTGTTGATGCCAAATTTTTATGTTTGGCATGACGGATGATAGCGAAACAAGTTTTGCTAGTCGTAAGTCATTGCTAGGATTGTTTTCATTTTTTATGGAGAGTTTGATCCTGGCTCAGGACGAACGCTGGCGGCGTGCTTAACACATGCAAGTCGAACGATGACGACCGTGCTTGCACGGTCTGATTAGTGGCGAACGGGTGAGTAACACGTGAGTAACCTGCCCTTCACTCTGGGATAACCTCGGGAAATCGTGGCTAATACCGGATAGGAGCTCCTACCGCATGGTGGGGGTTGGAAAGATTTATCGGTGGGGGATGGACTCGCGGCCTATCAGTTTGTTGGTGAGGTAATGGCTCACCAAGGCGATGACGGGTAGCCGGCCTGAGAGGGCGACCGGCCACACTGGGACTGAGACACGGCCCAGACTCCTACGGGAGGCAGCAGTGGGGAATATTGCACAATGGGCGGAAGCCTGATGCAGCGACGCCGCGTGAGGGATGACGGCCTTCGGGTTGTAAACCTCTTTCAGTAGGGAAGAAGCGAAAGTGACGGTACCTGCAGAAGAAGCGCCGGCTAACTACGTGCCAGCAGCCGCGGTAATACGTAGGGCGCAAGCGTTGTCCGGAATTATTGGGCGTAAAGAGCTTGTAGGTGGCTTGTCGCGTCTGCCGTGAAAACCCGAGGCTTAACCTCGGGCGTGCGGTGGGTACGGGCAGGCTAGAGTGTGGTAGGGGAGACTGGAACTCCTGGTGTAGCGGTGAAATGCGCAGATATCAGGAAGAACACCGATGGCGAAGGCAGGTCTCTGGGCCATTACTGACACTGAGAAGCGAAAGCATGGGTAGCGAACAGGATTAGATACCCTGGTAGTCCATGCCGTAAACGTTGGGCACTAGGTGTGGGGGACATTCCACGTTCTCTGCGCCGTAGCTAACGCATTAAGTGCCCCGCCTGGGGAGTACGGCCGCAAGGCTAAAACTCAAAGGAATTGACGGGGGCCCGCACAAGCGGCGGAGCATGCGGATTAATTCGATGCAACGCGAAGAACCTTACCAAGGCTTGACATGCACCGGATCGCTGCAGAGATGTGGCTTTCTTTGGACTGGTGCACAGGTGGTGCATGGTTGTCGTCAGCTCGTGTCGTGAGATGTTGGGTTAAGTCCCGCAACGAGCGCAACCCTCGTTCTATGTTGCCAGCGCGTGATGGCGGGGACTCATAGGAGACTGCCGGGGTCAACTCGGAGGAAGGTGGGGACGACGTCAAATCATCATGCCCCTTATGTCTTGGGCTTCACGCATGCTACAATGGCCGGTACAAAGGGTTGCGATACTGTGAGGTGGAGCGAATCCCAAAAAGCCGGTCTCAGTTCGGATTGGGGTCTGCAACTCGACCCCATGAAGTCGGAGTCGCTAGTAATCGCAGATCAGCAACGCTGCGGTGAATACGTTCCCGGGCCTTGTACACACCGCCCGTCAAGTCACGAAAGTCGGTAACACCCGAAGCCAGTGGCCTTACCCTTGTGGAGGGAGCTGTCGAAGGTGGGATCGGTGATTGGGACTAAGTCGTAACAAGGTAGCCGTACCGGAAGGTGCGGCTGGATCACCTCCTTTCTAAGGAGCATCACCAAGTATGGTGGCCATCTTCCTGCCCGCGTGTGGTGGGGGTGGTTGCTCATGGGTGGAACATCAACGGATAGGCGCTTGGCCCTGTGGGGGTCTTGTCGTGAGTACGCGTGCCGTCGGGTGCGGGGGAAAGCGGTGGGGTTCTGTGGGGGTTTCAGGTGGAGACACACTATTGGGTTTTGAGGCTGCACGCGGCCTGCCTGGCTTCTCGGTCATCTTTTTCTCGTGTTGTGCGGGGAGGGTGGACCGGGGTGCGGGGTGGGTGTGTGGCTGGTCCTCCCTCGTGGCTGGACTCCCGTGATGGGGGTGTGGTGGCGGGTGTGGGGTTGTTTCTTGAGAACTGCATAGTGGACGCGAGCATCTTGTAAGCAATTAATGTGTCTTTGTTTGTGTTGCTAAGTTGTAAAGAGCACACGGTGAATGCCTGGGCACAAGGAACCGACGAAGGACGTGGGAGTCTGCGAAAAGCCTCGGGGAGGTGACAACCGACCTGTGATCCGAGGATGTCCGAATGGGGAAACCCACCGGGAGTCAAGTCCCGGTACCTGCCACTGAATGTATAGGTGGTGTGGAGGGAACGCGGGGAAGTGAAACATCTCAGTACCCGCAGGAAGAGAAAACAAATAGTGATTCCGTGAGTAGTGGCGAGCGAAAGCGGATGAGGCTAAACCTGGTCTGTGTGATACCCGGCAGGGGTTGCAGGTTGGGGGTTGTGGGACGTCTTGGATGGGTCTGCCGGCCTGTCGACGTGATGGTGTGATGGTAGTCGAAGTCGTGGTGAGTGCGATGGCGTAGAGGGTGTGACCCCCGTAGACGAAACTGTCATGCAGCGTGAGGCTGTTCCCGAGTAGCACCGGGCCCGTGAAATCCGGTGTGAATCTGCCAGGACCACCTGGTAAGCCTAAATATTTCCTTGTTTCCTTGTGACCGATAGCGGACAAGTACCGTGAGGGAAAGGTGAAAAGTACCCCGGGAGGGGAGTGAAATAGTACCTGAAACCGTGTGCTTACAATCCGTCGGAGCCTTACGGGGTGACGGCGTGCCTTTTGAAGAATGAGCCTGCGAGTTAGTGGTCGGTTGCGAGGTTAACCCGTGTGGGGTAGCCGTAGCGAAAGCGAGTCTGAACGGGGCGTTCAGTAGCCGGCTCTAGACCCGAAGCGAAGTGATCTATCCATGGGCAGTGTGAAGCGCGGGTAAGACCGCGTGGAGGCGCGAACCCACTTCAGTTGAAAATGGAGGGGATGACCTGTGGATAGGGGTGAAAGGCCAATCAAACTTCGTGATAGCTGGTTCTCCCCGAAATGCATTTAGGTGCAGCGTTGCGTGTTTCGTGCCGGAGGTAGAGCACTGGATAGG
Source organism: Brachybacterium hainanense (assembly GCF_042434575.1). Classification (NCBI taxonomy): domain Bacteria; kingdom Bacillati; phylum Actinomycetota; class Actinomycetes; order Micrococcales; family Dermabacteraceae; genus Brachybacterium; species Brachybacterium hainanense. Next base: position 2,413 of record NZ_JBHLSV010000067.1, on the reverse strand, counting down.
CGATGGGCCTTACCGGGTTACTGACCTTAGCCAAACTCCGAATGCCGGTACGTGAGAGCGCAGCAGTGAGACTGTGGGGGATAAGCTTCATAGTCGAGAGGGAAACAGCCCAGAACATCAGCTAAGGCCCCTAAGCGTGTGCTAAGTGGAAAAGGATGTGGAGTTGCTGAGACAACCAGGAGGTTGGCTTAGAAGCAGCCACCCTTGAAAGAGTGCGTAATAGCTCACTGGTCAAGTGATTCTGCGCCGACAATGTAGCGGGGCTCAAGTACACCGCCGAAGCTGTGTCACTCCACCGTCTGGTGGGGTGGGTAGGGGAGCGTCGTGTAGCCAGCGAAGCTGCGGGGGAACCCAGTGGTGGAGGCTGCACGAGTGAGAATGCAGGCATGAGTAGCGAAAGACGGGTGAGAAACCCGTCCGCCGATTGATCAAGGGTTCCAGGGCCAGGTTAATCCGCCCTGGGTTAGTCGGGACCTAAGGCGAGGCCGACAGGCGTAGTCGATGGACATCGGGTGAATATTCCCGAACCGATTCTAGGAGGACCCATACCGAGGCGTTCGATGCTAAGCACCCGATGCCGTGCTGTTCCCTTCGGGGAAGAGTTTCTGGTGGAGGCTGTGAACCAAGGACGTAGTAGGTCAGCGCATGGGATGACGCAGAGAGGTAGCTTCCGCGGACTTAATGGAATAGTCCGTCTAAGCGTGCAGCCCGAGCACCGGTAATGCGGTGCCGTGTTGGGTGAGACGTGATGGGGATCCCGTATGGGCGTAGGTGAGTGATCCTGTACTGCCAAGAAAAGTTCCGGCGTGACGAATAGAGTCGCCCGTACCCTAAACCGACTCAGGTGATCAGGTAGAGAATACCAAGGCGTTCGAGAGAATCGTGGTTAAGGAACTCGGCAAAATACCCCCGTAACTTCGGGAGAAGGGGGGCCTGAGAGGTGAGAGCCTCGAGGGCCGCAGAGACCAGGGAGAAGCGACTGTTTACTAAAAACACAGGTCCGTGCGAAGTCGTAAGACGCTGTATACGGACTGACGCCTGCCCGGTGCTGGAAGGTTAAGAGGACTGGTCAGCTCTTCGGAGCGAAGCTGAGAATTTAAGCCCCAGTAAACGGCGGTGGTAACTATAACCATCCTAAGGTAGCGAAATTCCTTGTCGGGTAAGTTCCGACCTGCACGAATGGCGTAACGACTTCTCCACTGTCTCAACCGCGAACTCGGCGAAATTGCATTACGAGTAAAGATGCTCGTTACGCGCAGCAGGACGGAAAGACCCCGGGACCTTTACTATAGTTTGGTATTGGTGTTCGGGACGGCTTGTGTAGGATAGGTGGGAGACTGGGAAGCATGGACGCTAGTTCGTGTGGAGTCGTTGTTGAAATACCACTCTGGTCGTTCTGGATTCCTAACCTCGGTCCGTGATCCGGATCAGGGACAGTGCCTGATGGGTAGTTTAACTGGGGCGGTTGCCTCCTAAAGAGTAACGGAGGCGCTCAAAGGTTCCCTCAGCCTGGTTGGCAATCAGGTGTTGAGTGTAAGTGCACAAGGGAGCTTGACTGCGAGACAGACATGTCGGGCAGGTGCGAAAGCAGGAACTAGTGATCCGGCACCTCATTGTGGAATGGGTGTCGCTCAACGGATAAAAGGTACCCCGGGGATAACAGGCTGATCTTGCCCAAGAGCTCATATCGACGGCATGGTTTGGCACCTCGATGTCGGCTCGTCGCATCCTGGGGCTGGAGTTGGTCCCAAGGGTTAGGCTGTTCGCCTATTAAAGCGGTACGCGAGCTGGGTTTAGAACGTCGTGAGACAGTTCGGTCCCTATCCGCTGCGCGCGTTGGATATTTGAGAAGACCTGTCCCTAGTACGAGAGGACCGGGATGGACTGACCTCTGGTGTGCCAGTTGTTCTGCCAAGAGCATGGCTGGTTGGCTACGTCGGGAAGGGATAACCGCTGAAAGCATCTAAGCGGGAAGCCTGCTTCAAGATGAGATATCCGTACACCTTGTGTGTGGGAGACCCCCAGGAGATGACTGGGTTGATAGGCCAGATGTGGAAGCGCAGTAATGTGTGGAGCTGACTGGTACTAATGGTCGAAGACTTAACAACATTGAACTGTGTTGGTTGCTGTGTGCTCGCGTCTACTGTGTGGTTCTCGGGAAACAACTCCCGGGATCGTCATACCAGGCCCCCTCGTGCGTGTGGGGGTGGGTGTGGTGGGTCCAGAGGTCCAGGATGTCTCGTCGTGTTACGGCGGTCATAGCGTTGGGGAAACGCCCGGTTCCATTCCGAACCCGGTAGCTAAGCCCTTCAGCGCCGATGGTACTGCACTCGGGAGGGTGTGGGAGAGTAGGACGCCGCCGGACATTCTTGTGGTTGGTGGAGCGGGTGACGCTCCTGGAGTAGAACTCCCA
>NZ_JBHLSV010000066.1:0-572 GCF_042434575.1 Brachybacterium hainanense | reverse complement strand
ATTCTAGTGCTTTAGCAATAAAGCACATCAAGGCGAAAGAAAAACCAATATGGGTCGTTGATACGATTTGGTAGAGGAAACTCATCCGGGTTGTATGGTTAAGCGACTAAGCGTATACGGTGGATGCCTTGGCAGTCAGAGGCGATGAAGGACGTGTTAATCTGCGAAAAGCTGTGGTGAGGTGATAAAACCCGTTGAGCCACAGATATCCGAATGGGGCAACCCAGCTGCATAAGCAGTTATCTGCATGTGAATCCATAGCATGCAGAGGCGAACCGGGAGAACTGAAACATCTAAGTACCCCGAGGAAAAGAAATCAACCGAGATTCCCCTAGTAGCGGCGAGCGAACGGGGACCAGCCCTTAAGCTGTTTGTGGTGTAGTGGAATGGTCCTGGAAAGGCCGGCCGTAGTGGGTGATAGCCCCGTACACCAAACATCACTTACAGTGAAATCGAGTAGGACGGGACACGTGATATCCTGTTTGAATATGGGGGGACCATCCTCCAAGGCTAAATACTCCTGACTGACCGATAGTGAACCAGTACCGTGAGGGAAAGGCGAAAAGAACCCC
>NZ_JBHLSV010000065.1:0-501 GCF_042434575.1 Brachybacterium hainanense | reverse complement strand
AGCTGCAGGGTGACCTCGCTGCCGGGCTCCCACCCGCCGGAGACCACACCGGCCTCACCACCAGCCGGAACCGGCGAGGAGACCTCGACCGTCGGCGAGGTGGCATCATCCGCATCGAGCACCTCGAGAGGAGCCGAGGCGTTCGCACCATTGGCATCGGTGCCCGCCACCGTGTAGCCCGGGGCCACCGGAGCATCAGCCGGAACCGGGACGACAGTGCCCTCCGGCAGCGCGCCCTCAGCATCAGTCGTCACGACCACCGGATCACCCAGGGGAGCACCCGAAGGATCGGTCAGCTGCAGAGTCACCTCAGACTCCGGCAGCCATCCCGTCGACGTCACCGGCACATCCGAACCCGCCGGAGCCTGCGCCGGAGCCTCGAGAGCCGGGGCATACACCGAGACCGCGCCCTCACCGGAGTTGCCGTCGGGATCCGAGGCGGAGACCGTGTAGTCCCCGGCCACCGCATCCTCCGGGATCGGCACAGCAGTGCCCTCCGGC
>NZ_JBHLSV010000064.1:0-508 GCF_042434575.1 Brachybacterium hainanense | reverse complement strand
GCAAATGTTTCGATTTGATCTCCCGTCACATTCGTCCCTTTGCCATGTCGGATATTCGCTGGGAAGATCAGGCCGTCTATCGTATGTTGCAGCAGGGCGACAGTATGGGGGTGTTTCAGGTGGAGTCACGAGCCCAGACCAGCATGCTGCCCAGGCTCAAACCCGCCTGTTATTACGATCTGGTAATACAGATAGCCATAGTGCGCCCGGGTCCAATTCAAGGAGACATGGTGCATCCCTTTCTGCGCCGCCGCGATAAAATCGAGCCGGTTACTTTTCCTTCGGCCGAGGTGGAAGGCGTGTTGTCACGCACTATGGGGGTGCCCATTTTCCAGGAGCAGGTGATCCAATTGGCCATGGTCGCCGCCGGTTTCAGTGGCGGGGAAGCCGATCAGCTGCGCCGAGCCATGGCCAGCTGGAAACGCAGTGGCGAGCTGGAGCAATTTGAACACAAGTTGCTTCAGGGGATGACGGCCCGAGGCTATAGTGACACCTTTGCCAGGCAGAT
>NZ_JBHLSV010000063.1:0-516 GCF_042434575.1 Brachybacterium hainanense | reverse complement strand
AGCAGGGGCTGCGGCAGGGCGCTGCGGGGCGGGCACGGCGGACGCCGCCTGCACCGCGACGGCGGAGCGGCTCTGGTCGAACAGCGAGGTGCGCAGCAGCCGACGCCGGGGGGCGGAGGGGGCGCTCGGCGCGGAGGCCGCCGGCTCCGTCCCTGCGGGGAGCCCGGTCCTCGATGCCTCCGCGGCCGCGTCGACGTCGGCGACCGGCTCCTCGGCCTCCGGGAGCGGCGGGACGACAGGCGCGGCGACCGGAGGTGCCGTCTCCTCGGGGACCGAGAGCGCCGGTGCGGGAGCAGGAGGCTCGGATCCGGCGGGCCCCGGCACCGGGGCCTGAGCGGGATCGGATGCGGGCCCCGGCGCGGACGCGGCGGCGGGTGCCGGATCCGGATGCGGCGCCGGGTCGGCCGAGGCGGCAGGGGCCGGCGCCGTGCCGAACAGGCTGTCGAAGACGCTCGGGCGGGCGGGCTCCGCAACCGTGGGCGGAGCCGGAGCCCCGGCGGCGGGACGCACCGGTGC
>NZ_JBHLSV010000062.1:0-516 GCF_042434575.1 Brachybacterium hainanense | reverse complement strand
GAGCGCGACATCGAGTATCTGGGCCGGTTACGCAGCCACAAGGGCCTGCAAAAATTGGCGGCGCCCTACCTGAAGCGGCCCCGCGGCCGACCGCCTGAACAGCCTCGAGAATGGTGCCATGACCTTGAGTACCAAGCCGGTTCCTGGCCGGCACCACGGCGCGTCGTGCTGGTCGTGCAGGAGCGCCCCGATGACCTGCTGCTGCATGCCTTCTTCCTGGTCACCAACCTCAGCAAGTTCGACTGGCCGCCAGAGAAGGTCCTAGCACTCTATCGCAAGCGCGGCAGCGCCGAGGCGCACATGGGCGAAGTGAAGTCGGCGCTCGACGTGCACCTCTCGTCGACCGATCGCGGCGCCTCCACCGTTCAGGACGTGATGGCGCGCAACGAGGTGAGCTTGCTGCTCAGTCTCTACGCCTACCAGGTCCTGCATGGCCTGCGCTGCCTCCTGGAGCGGCAAACCCGACAAGGCTGGAGCCTGAGCCGGATGCGCGAGCAGGTGCTCAAGGTCGCCGCC
>NZ_JBHLSV010000061.1:0-525 GCF_042434575.1 Brachybacterium hainanense | reverse complement strand
AGAGAACAAGGCCAAGGCCGCCAGTACCATCGGTACCGTGGTCGACAAGATCCGCCAGCGTAACATGTCGATCTGGATGTTTCCCGAAGGGACCCGCAGCAAGGGCAAGGGGCTGTTGCCCTTCAAGACCGGCGCCTTTCATATTGCCCTGCAGGCCGGCGTTCCCATAGTGCCCATCGCCTGCTCCAGCTATTTCGGTCAGGTTGACCTGAACCGCTGGGACAATGGTGAGCTGATAGTCGAAATCATGCCGCCGATTTCGGTCGAGGGCTATGCACCCAATCAGATCAGAGACTTGCTCAAGCACAGTCGACAGCTGATTGCCGAGCGTATTGCCGAGCTGGACAGCGAAGCCCGCCGTCCCTAGGGTCTGTTGACCTTTCGAGATGATTTTTGCAGCAGTTTGTGGGGTCTTGATACAAGGCAGAGCTTATGCCGTGTAGTCACTCTACGTAAATAAGCGATAACGCAGTAGAAAGACCCCAGGCGCTGCCCTGCGGGTTCGTCTAAACGCGTTTAATTCGA
>NZ_JBHLSV010000060.1:0-525 GCF_042434575.1 Brachybacterium hainanense | reverse complement strand
CCAGCCGGCCCGCGTGAGGCAGTTCCGGCTGGCCGGAGTCGGGCCGGTGCCCATGATGGCGGGATCAACGCCTGCGTTGGCGTAGGCCTTGATGGTGGCCAGTGGAGTGAGGCCAAGGGCCCTGGCTTTTTCGGCGCTGCACACCATGACAGCGGCCGCGCCATCATTGAGGGACGACGCGTTGCCGGGGGTAACCGTGCCGTCTTTTTTGAATGCCGGGCGCAGTTTGCCCAGGCTTTCACCGGTCACGCCCTGTTTCGGGCCCTCGTCCCGGTCAACCGTCAGCGGCTCGCCTTTCCGCTGGGGAATGCTGAGTGGAACGATCTGGCTGTCGAAATGGCCGGCCTGTTGCGCCGCCACGGCTTTTTGCTGGGAGGCGGCGGCAAATTCGTCCTGTTCTTCACGGCTGATGCCGTATTTGTCCACGATGTTCTCGGCGGTTATGCCCATGTGGTAGTCCTTGAAAGCGTCCCACAGGCCGTCGTTAACCATGGTGTCGATCATGGTCCAGTTGCCCATGCGCTG
>NZ_JBHLSV010000059.1:0-532 GCF_042434575.1 Brachybacterium hainanense | reverse complement strand
CCACCCCTTCCACACGGTGGTACTGGGGTGCAGCGGCCGGGTCCTCTTTGGCCCACTGCTGGTAGTAGTCCACCAGCGGAGCCGTTTGGTCGTGGTACACCGACAGGCGGTTGCGCACGGTAGACTCCTGATCGTCTTCCCGTTGGATCAGGGCTTCCCCGGTGACATCGTCCTTGCCCGGCTCTTTGGGCGGATTGTGATCGATGTGGTAGACACGGCCCGAGGCGGGGTGAACGCGACGTCCGGCCAGGCGGCTGACGATCTCTTCGTCCGGCACGGCGATTTCCAACACGTGATCGAGTTTCACGCCGCCTTCTTTCATGGCATCGGCCTGAGGAATGGTGCGGGGGAATCCGTCAAACAGGAAACCGTTGGCGCAGTCCGGCTGGCTGATGCGCTCCTTGACCAGGTCGATGATGATCTCGTCGGACACCAGCCCACCACTGTTCATGATCTCCTTGACCTTGAGCCCCAGCTCAGTGCCGTCCTTGATGGCGGTGCGCAGCATATCCCCGGTGGAAATTTGGGGAAT
>NZ_JBHLSV010000058.1:0-570 GCF_042434575.1 Brachybacterium hainanense | reverse complement strand
GCCCATCGCGCGCTGCAGCACCAGGGTGCGTAGCTGACTGGCCAGGGAGTGGCGGATACGCAGCGGGTGACGCGGATCGACCAGGTTGTCTTCGAGCGCCTCAATCACGCCGCTGTTGTCGAGGGCTTCACGCAGCAACAAAGCGCCGCTGTCGCTGGTGGTGCGGTGGCCGCTCAGCTCGACACGGACAGAGCCGTTGCACGAGGGCGTCCAGGTGGATAGGCTTTCACCCATAGCGGATGGCTCCCTTGGATCAGGTTCTTGGCGGAACACACTGAATTTTCAAGAGGATACCATCCGCTATCTTCGTTTTCAGGCCGGTCTCATGAATAAGGCGGGTTCAAGGTTCGCCTTCCCTTCATCCACTTCCCCTGGGCCATCCCGGAGACCATCCAGGCGCTGGTGATGTTCGTCATATCCCTGGGCATGATCCCGCTGCTGGAACAGTACCTCGGCATCCCCTACGAGGTGGCACTGGCCTTCGTGGTGGTCTGTGGCATCGGCTTCATCCTGCCGCCGCTGCTCGGGATTCCCTTTATCGCCGGCTGGATCACCCCGGCCATTCCGGTC
>NZ_JBHLSV010000057.1:0-592 GCF_042434575.1 Brachybacterium hainanense | reverse complement strand
CGTCCTTCAAAATGGATGGACAGCTGAGATAGCGTTAAATTCCAGTTTTGAATCGGGTGTGACCACCGCTCCTGAGCCTTCAATATACCGGCGTAGAGCAGTTTGAGTAAACTGTTCTCGTTGGCAAAACCACCCTTGGTTTTCGTCAGTTTACGAAACTGACGATGTACGGCCTCAACCGCGTTCGTGGTGTAGATAGCCTTACGCACGTATTCCGGGTACTTAAAATAGGTCGATAACAGCGCCCACTTGTTGCGCCAGGACTTGATGACCACAGGATATTTGTCGCCCCATTTGGCTTCCAGCTCGTCCAGCGCCATCTCAGCTGCATTGAGGGTTGTGGCTTTATAGACACACTTTAAATCAGCCATAAACGCCTTCTGGTTTTTAGACGCTACGTATTTCATTGAGTTACGAATTTGATGAATGATGCATGACTGCACCTCTGTATGTGGGTAAATGGTTTCAATGGCTTCAGGGAAGCCTTTAAGGCCATCAACACAGGCAATCAGGATGTCTTTAATACCGCGACTATGAAGATCGGTTAGTATACTTAGCCACTGATGTGCACCTTCAGTGTCTGAGATATACA
>NZ_JBHLSV010000056.1:0-955 GCF_042434575.1 Brachybacterium hainanense | reverse complement strand
ACCGAGATCAGGTGTGAACGCTAGGGAGTTAAGAGGGAGCGCAGCCTCTCTTACAAGTAGGTAAACCCCCCCTCGTTATCCAGGGCTTCGCCCTGGTACGAGGGGGGGTTTGCCTATCTTGAACACTATAGGGTGCGTAATCTGATTTTGATTGCCATCACTGAGTTAGTACACTTTAAATAAAAGTGAACTATGAAAGGATGGACAGTCAGAACCGAAGCGACTAAAAACGGCTCTAGAGGCGTTGCTGGGCGTGAAGTATACCTAAGCAATAAAGACCACCCAAACCACCGCAACACAGAGCGCATACAGCCGATTTTTGGCAATGATAGGACGATGAGTAACATTAGTTACGCTGGAGAGTCCTACGCAGCCAAACAAGCGGCGAACGGCAAAGGCGGCAGACCGCCGAGCAGCTATGCCGTAGAGTTCACGCTCAACCTACCTAAAGGCTACAGACCAGACGACAAGCAATGGCGACAGATCGTTGAGCACTGCCTCAGAGAAACCGCCAAGGTGTGTGGGGTTGAACCTAACCAAATAGCACCAACCTCAAGGGCCATACTGCACCAACAAAAGCAGGACGGCAGCAAGCAAGGGACGGGCGACCACTGCCATATCGTGATCGGCAAGTTCACGCAAGATGGTGAATACCTCCGAAACCTCCAACGAAAGACCGTCACTGCCAAGATGAAGCAGAGCTTTAACGCAGCCGTTAAGCATTACTGTGGATACGATTGGACGGAGTACGCCAAGACACTGCAAGAGCAAAAGTACCCAAACAAACGCCCTGCACCGACTTGGAAAGTACGAGCAGCCAAGGAGCGAGATGAGATCGAAATTCAGCAAGCTGCGCTCGATGAGCGAGCTAGATCTTTGGTCGGCAAGGCAAGGGAGCTTGAGGTTTTGGAGTCTGGAATTGAAGACAAGCTGAATGAAGTTCGTCAGATTGAAC
>NZ_JBHLSV010000055.1:0-1082 GCF_042434575.1 Brachybacterium hainanense | reverse complement strand
AGCTGCGAGGCGGGGTCGGGGTTGGTGTCGTTGTCCTCGGGTGTGGGGCGGCGGTCGTTCCTGGGGCGGTCTGCGCTGGTGGGCGCGGTCGCGGTCGGTGGGCCGCTGGTGCTGGCCGGCTGCGGAGGCGAGGACGGCGGGGATGAGGGGGTCACGGGTGGGGATGACTATGTGCCGGGGTCGGCGGCGTTGAAGGTCGAGCTGCCGCCGGAGGTCGAGGGGGTGCTGTACCCGGAGGGGTATGTCGGTCCGAAGGCGCGGGAGCTCGAGCCGTTCGGTGATGGCGAGACGGAGTTCACGATCCTGTCGCAGGTGGATCCGGACATGGACATGGCCACGAACTACTACTCCGGTCTGGTGGAGGAGAAGACCGGGGTGAAGGCGTCGTACGTGACGGTGCCCGCGGGGGAGGACGGGAAGACGAAGGTGAACGCGATCGTAGCGGGTGGGGACCTGCCGGACGCGCTGATGGTGGGGCAGGGGATCTTCAATCTGTCGGAGATCAGCATCTATGGGCAGCAGGGGATGTTCATCCCGCTGGACAAGCTGATCGATGAGAACGCGCCGCACATCGTGGACATGTTCGGTGCGTTCCCGGACATGCGGAAGCAGTACTCGTCTCCGGATGGGAAGCTGTATGCGGTGCCGTCGATGAATGACTGCTATCACTGCAAGGCCGCGAACGTGCGGACGTGGATCAACTCGCGGTGGCTGGAGGGGGTGGGGGCCACGGCGCCGGAGACTCTGGATGAGTTCGATGTGCTGATGGACGAGTTCCGGGGCTTCAGCGGGAAGCCGGAGGGGTCGGTGCTGGCGACGGCGTCGGCGGAGACGATGTTGAATCTGGTGCAGTTCTTCCTGGGGTCGTTCCTGGAGATGCCGGAGCTGTGGGTGCGTCGCAGCGGTGAGACGATCGAGTGGATCCATGAGGACCCGGCGTTCCGCGAAGGGATCGTCTGGCTGCAGCAGCAGTTCATCAAGGGCAACCTGGATGCGGGGATGTTCGCGAACACGCCGGAGCAGTATCAGAAGCTCGGCGACGCGACCGATGGCCCGAAGTTCGGCATCGCCTACGGATACTC
>NZ_JBHLSV010000054.1:0-1530 GCF_042434575.1 Brachybacterium hainanense | reverse complement strand
CGGCGGCCGGCACGGGTGCGGGCGCCGTGACGGCGGGGGCGGCGACCGATGCGCCGGCGGAGCCGGGCACGGCCACGACGTTCCAGCCGTCGTCCGCAGGGGCCGCCGGCGGCGCGGCGACCGGGGGGAAGGACACATCGGCGCCCGAGGTGCCGAAGTCGTGGATCGGCTCGAGGTCGAGCGGTTCCTCGCGCACGGGCGCGGGCGCGGGCGGCTCCGCGGGTGACGGATCCGGGGAGGACGGGTCACCGGGCGGGGGCGCGACGGGCGCGGGTGCCGAGGACGCGGCAGGAGCGGACGGGGCCGATGCGTCCCCGTCCGATGGCGCGGAGGGGGCGGGGGCCGCCCGCCGCTCCGGCGCCGGGTCCGGGGTCCGGGGTCCGGCGCTCGGGGAATCGGACGTCCGGGGTCCGGGGGCGATCTCCCGGGTGCGGATGACGCGGTCCTCGGCGATGGCGCGCCGCAGCGCGGCCTGACCGTGGGTGCGGGGCTCGCCGTCGGGCACCGCGTCGCGGCGCACGTCGTCGACCACCGGGGGCTCGCCTGCCGGAGCGGACGGAGCCGAGGGGACCGGCGACGGCACCGCCGCGGAGGCGACCGGACCAGGGGCAGGGGCAGTCGCAGGGGTCGGTGCCGGCTGGGGCCGAGGGGTCGGCTGGGGCTGATGGAGGGCCTGCGGAGAGCCCTGCTGCATGTCGTCGTAGGGGTCCGGCGGGTACGGGTCGTCGGGCTCCGGGGCGAAGTCCGGCTCCGGGGCATGGTCCTGCTGCGGGGCGCGGTCGACGCGAGGGGCGGAGGCGGCGGCGACGCGCTCGCGCCATCCTCCCTGCTCGCGGGTCTGCTCTCTCGACCCCGCGGGGCGCGGCTCGGGCGCCCCTGCCGGTGCGGCGGCAGGAGGGGAGGCCGCCCCCGCCGGGCCGGCCCCGGCAGATCCCGCTCCCCCGGCAGGTCCCGCTCCCCCGGTGCCGCCTCCCGGCGTGCCGGGGCCGGGCCCCGGGATGCCGCTGGAACCGTTCCCCGGCGCGCCTCCGGGACCCGGGTCCTCGCCGACGACGGCCTCGATCGCGAGGGCGAGGTGGGTCACGCGGCGGACGGCCTCGGCGAGGTTGTCGACGTTGGCACCGCGGTGGAAGGCCGAGAGCAGCCCCGCCGTGCGGAAGCCGATCACGAGGGTCGAGCCGCGCACCTCCTGGACATGCCCGTTCTGGGAGACGAGCGCCCAGACGGGCCGACGGATCTGCTGCAGCTCGTCCATGATCGCGGACCAGTGCCCGCGGACCGCATCGGCCGAGATCGATCCCTCGGCGGCGGGACCGGGATCCGCGGCAGGGGCGGGTTCCGGAGCAGGGGCGGTGTCCGGGGCGGACGCGGGCTGCGGGGCCGGGCCGGAGGGGGCCTCCGCCGCCGCGGCGGGATGCTGCCGGGCGGGGGCGGGGCTCTGCTGCATCCCGCCTCCCGGAACCGCGACCTGGCCCCAGCCGTCATCGGCAGCCTGGCTGACGGTCGGGGCGGCGGCCTGCTGCGGGGCGG
>NZ_JBHLSV010000053.1:0-1542 GCF_042434575.1 Brachybacterium hainanense | reverse complement strand
TCAGACCCTATGAGGGTGGTGGGTTGCGGTGGTCTTGTGGGCCGGGGCCTCACCGTGCAGAGTTCGTGGATCACCCGGACCGGACAGGGGTCGGGGTGCCGACATGCAGAGGAGGCCCCGGTGTTTACCGAGCGTACTAGCGTGGGTCTGGATGTCCATGCCCGCACTGTGAAGGCCTGCGCGCTGGACACGGCCACAGGCGAGATCATCCACCAGACGGTTCCCGCGGACACGTCGCTGATCTGTGACTATGCCGCGGAGATCGCGGCCGGGCACGGCACGGTCCGGATCACCTACGAAGCCGGCCCGACGGGGTTCGAGCTCGCCAGGGCGCTGATCGAGGCCGGGCACACGGTCCAGGTCGCCGCGCCGTCGAAGCTGCTGCGCCCACCGGGTGAGAAGGTCAAGACCGACAAGAACGACGCGCTGCTGCTGGCGCGTCTGGCCCGCAACGACTCGATCACGCCGGTCGCGATCCCGGAACGGTCCCGGGAAGTCGTCCGCGATCTCGTCCGTGCCCGCGACGACGCGCGGCGGGACCTGATGACCGCCCGGCACCGGCTGGGGAAGTACCTGCTGCGCCACGGCCACCACTACACCGACGGCGAGGCCTGGACCCGCAAGCACGAGGCGTGGATGCGGCAGATGGCCTGGCAGGACGTGGACCTGTTCGGCGTGGTCTCCCGGGTTGTGTTCGATGACTACCACGATGCCGTCGAGCATGCCCTGGCCCGCCGGGACCGGCTGGACGCGCAGATCCTCGCGCTGGCCGAGGACTCCGAATGGACCCCGGTCACGCGGCGGATCGCATGCCTGCGCGGGATCTCCACCCTGACCGCGTTCTCCCTGGCGGTGGAGATCGGCGACTGGCACCGCTTCACCGGGCGGACCATCGCGGCGTATCTCGGGCTGGTCCCCTCGGAGAACTCCTCCGGCGAGTCTCGTTCCCAGGGCAGGATCACCAAGACCGGTAACGCGCACGCGCGGAGGCTGTTGATCGAGGCGGCCTGGCACCACAAGTCCGCCTACCGGCCGGGGAAGATCATGCGGGACCGGTGGGCCATGGCGCCGGCCGCGGTGGTCGCGCGCGCCGATGCCGGGAACCGGCGCCTGCACCGCCGGTGGCTGGTGCTGGATGACCACAAGAAGAAGCACACGGTCGCGAACACGGCGATCGCCCGCGAGCTCGCGGGCTGGTGCTGGTCGGTGGCCACGATGGACGACTGACCCCGAACTCGCCCCTCGGGCCCGGCCCGGGGTCCGGGCAGCGTGCAGCGCGCCGAGGAGATCAGCGTATGCACTGTGAGCAGTCACGGCATCGTCGTGGCCACGCTCGACCTCAGACCAGCATCGCTCCTCACGCCGGAACAGCGACATGCGGTGACCAACCCGCGGATATCAGACTGACCACGCGTCGATAACGACACGCCCGCACCCAGGACCCCTGCCCCTGCCGCAGGGACGACGAAGCGGGGCACCCGTCGACGGACGGATGCCCCGCTTCACCCTGCCCACTTGACAGGGAAACCCCACATATCAGTG
>NZ_JBHLSV010000052.1:0-2178 GCF_042434575.1 Brachybacterium hainanense | reverse complement strand
CCGGCTCTGCGCCGCAGGCCACCGGCCCGGTCGCCGATCCCGCCCCGTCGCGGAGCTCCCGATGAACGCCGCCGCGCCCGCGCCTCTCCCGGCCGCTGCCGCCGCGCCCGCGCAGGCGGACCCGCCCTCGCTCGAGCTGCGCTCACTCCGCCGCGTGCACGGCACCGGGGCCCGGCAGGTCACGGCCCTGGACGGCGTGGACCTGCGGGTCCGTGCCGGGGAGTTCGTGGCGGTGATGGGCCCCTCCGGCTCCGGGAAGTCGACGCTGCTGCAGCTCGCCGGCGGCCTCGACACCCCCACGAGCGGCGAGGTGCTCGTCCACGGCGCCGCCCTCACCGCCCTCGGCGCCGCGGGACGCGCGCGGATCCGTCGCGGGAGCATCGGCTACGTCTTCCAGGACCTGAGCATCCTGCCGTCCCTGACCGCGCTCGAGAACGTCATGCTCCCCCGCGAGCTCGACGGCGTGCCCGCCCGCCGCGCCCGCGAGGAGGGGCACGCGGCCCTCGACGCCGTCGGCATCGGCGAGCTCGCGGACCGTCTGCCGGAGGACATGTCCGGCGGGCAGGCGCAGCGCGTCGCGATCGCCCGCGCGATCGTGGGGCCGCGGCGCCTGCTGCTGGCCGACGAGCCCACCGGCGCCCTCGACTCGCGCACCGGCGCGGAGGTCGTCGAGCTGCTGCGGCTGCGGGCCGATGCGGGCGCCGCGGTCGTCCTGGTCACCCATGAGCCGCGCTTCGCCGCCTGGGCCGATCGCACGGTCCAGCTGCGCGACGGCCGGGTGATCGGCCAGGCCGCTCCCTCCGACCCCGAGCTGCTGCTCGCGCCGCCGCATGCGGGCGGCGGACGATGAGCGCCCTGCGGGCGCTGCTGCGTCTGGCCGCGCGCGATGCGCGGCGCAACCTGGCCCGGACGCTGACCGCCGTGCTCCTCATCGCGGGGCCGATCGCCGTCGCGGTGCCCGCCGTCGCGACGACCGGGATCGCGGACACGAGCCGTACGGATGCGCTGGCGACCCTGCCCGACGGGGTCTCCGCCCGCCTCACGGCGACCGCGGTGCTGCCCGGATCCGGGCCGATCCCGCAGACCCCCGAGGGCGTCACGCCCCCGCTCGTCGCCGATCCCGGGACCGTCCCCGCCTCTGACGCGGATCTGCGCACGGTCCTCGGTGACGACGTCGACCTGCGCGCATGGTGGCGCTCCCCCGAGCTGATCGCCGCGACGGGCCTGGACGCGGGCCCCGGCGAGAAGGCCGCCGTGAGCTCGGTCGAGGCCGTCGACGGGCTCGACGCGCAGCGGCTCGGACGCCTCCGCCTCGAGGAGGCGGAGCCCGAGGTGCTGGGGCTTCTCGTCCCGGAGCTGGTGGAGGGGACCCTGCCCGCCTCGGCCCAGGAGGTCGTCCTGTCCGCGAGCGTCGCGGAGCGGCTCGGCGTCCCCCTCGGCGGGACCGCCCAGCTCATCGCCCCGCCCGCGACGGGCTGGATGAGCACCGACGGCCGGATCGGCGAGATCATGCAGGACTCCGTGCGCGGCTACCGGGTCGTCGGCATCGCGGCCGATGCCCCGCACCCCGCGGACGACGCCGGCCGCGCCTGGGCCGGCGCGGGCTGGCTGCAGGACATGACCGCCCGCGACGGCGCCGGCATCAGCCGCCACCTGCTGGCCCTCGGCGACGCGCCGATCACCTGGCAGCAGGTGCGCGCGCTGAACGCGCTGCAGGTCGTCGCCGTCTCCCGGCAGGTCCTCGAGGACTACCCGCCCCGAGACCAGCTGTACCCGGTGGCGGTGGACCCGCAGCGCCTCCTCCTGCAGGCGACCCTCGCGGGGGTCGGTGCGATCGCCTCCGCGGTCCTCCTGCTGCTGCTCATCACGCCGGCGTTCCTCATCGGCGCGGAGCGACAGCGCCGCGAGACGGGGCTGCTCGTCGCGAGCGGTGCGACCCCGGCGGCGGTCCGCTCCCTGCTGCTCGTGCAGGGAGCTGGCCTGGGGCTGGTCTCCTCCGGCCTCGGCATCGGGGCCGGGCTCGCGCTGGCGGCCCTCGTGCGGGCGCAGGACCCCGGCGGGGTCGCCGGGCAGCTCGCGCAGCGGATGGGCGCGGTCCCGGCCTGGGTGCCCGTCCTCCTCCTCGGGACGGGGACGGCGCTCGGGCTGCTGGCCACGGCGCCCGCGGCGATCCGGGCG
>NZ_JBHLSV010000051.1:0-2440 GCF_042434575.1 Brachybacterium hainanense | reverse complement strand
CGCGCGCCCGCGCGGGAGGCCGCAGCGGACATCTCCCCGCCGCGGGCGCCGCCGCGTGCGGACGAGGTCCCGGTCCGGGAGCCGGTGCGGCGGCTCCCGGACGCGGCGACCGGGCGCCTCGTGGACGGGGCACCCGGTCGTCGTGAGGTCATGCGTTCAGGCTACAGCGCTCAGGCTGGGCCCTCACGCGGAGAAGCGCGGGAACGCCGAGGCACCCGCGTACACCGCGGCCTCGCCCAGCTCCTCCTCGATGCGGATGAGCTGGTTGTACTTGTTCACGCGCTCGCCGCGGGCGGGAGCACCGGACTTGATCTGGCCGCAGTTGGTCGCCACGGCGAGGTCCGCGATCGTGGTGTCCTCGGTCTCGCCGGAGCGATGGGACATCATCGAGCTGAAGCCGCTGCGGGTCGCCAGCGCGACCGCGTCGAGGGTCTCCGTGAGCGAGCCGATCTGGTTGACCTTCACCAGCAGCGCGTTGGCCGCGCCCTCGGCGATGCCGCGGCCCAGGCGCTCGGGGTTGGTGACGAACAGGTCGTCGCCCACGAGCTGGACCTTCCCGCCGAGCTCGGCGGTGATGGTCTTCCAGCCCTCCCAGTCCTCCTCGTCCAGCGGGTCCTCGATGGACACCAGCGGGTAGGACGCCACCAGGTCGGCGTAGTACGCGGTCATGTACTCCGCGGTGCGCTTCTCGCCCTCGAAGGTGTAGGCGCCGTCCTCGTAGAACTCCGAGGCCGCGACGTCGAGCGCGAGGGCCACGTCCTTCCCGGCCTCGTAGCCGGCCTTGCCGATCGCCTCGACGATCAGATCCAGGGCCGCGCGGTTGGACTCGAGGTTCGGCGCGAAGCCGCCCTCATCGCCCAGGCCGGTGTTCAGACCGCGGTCCTTGAGCACGGACTTCAGCGCGTGGTAGACCTCCGCGCCGACCCGCACGGCCTCCACGAAGCTCTCCGCGCCGATCGGCGCGATCATGAACTCCTGGATGTCGACGTTCGAGTCCGCGTGGGAGCCGCCGTTGAGGATGTTCATCATCGGCACCGGGAGCACATGGGCATTCGGACCGCCGACGTAGCGGAACAGGGAGAGGTCGGAGTCGTCGGCCGCGGCGCGGGCCACGGCGAGGGACACGCCGAGGATCGCGTTGGCGCCCAGGCTGCCCTTGTTCTTCGTGCCGTCGAGGTCGATCATGGCCTGGTCGATGGCGCGCTGATCCTGCACCTCCAGCCCGAGGACCGCCGGCTCGATCTGCTCGATCACCGCGTCGACGGCCTGGCGGACGCCCTTGCCGAGGTAGCGGCCCTTGTCGCCGTCGCGCAGCTCGACGGCCTCGAAGGCGCCGGTCGAGGCGCCGGAGGGAACCTCCGCGCGGGCGACGATGCCGTTGTCGAGGAGGACCTCCACCTCGACGGTGGGGTTTCCGCGGGAATCGAGGATCTCGCGAGCGTGGACGGCATCGATCGTTGCTGCCATGGGGTTTTCCTTCCGTCGTGGAACAGGGTCCGGATGGCAGGTCGACGCTGACCGCCTCCGCCCCAGTCTAGGCCCCCGCGCGCAGGGCCGCCCGGACGGCTCGCGGAACGGCTCAGGGGGAGGCGGGGAGCTCGCGGGAGATCCGCGCCAGCAGGGCCCGCAGCGCCGATTCGGGATCCACGTCGCGGGCCTCCGCGCCGACGACCTCCGTCAGCAGGGCACGGCCGATGTCCGCGCCCTCCGGGGCGTCCTGCGCCGCGACGATCGCATCGGCCGTCTCGAGCAGCCCATCGAGCGCTCCCGCCGACCGGGCGCGATGCACGGCCTTCGCCGCCGTCTGCAGCGCCGGGAGGCGCGCCGGGATCGAGGCGAAGGGGCTCGCGGCGGACGGCCCGGAGGACGCCTCCCCGCGCTCCCCCGCCTCCTGCGCCTTGACCGCATGCCACTGGGCGATGATCGCCTCGACGTCGTCGCGGCCGGCGAGCGCCTCCCCGGCTCCCGGACCGAAGACGTGCGGGTTGCGGCGCTCCATCTTCGCGACGAAGGCCTCCGCCACGTCGTCGATGCTCCAGGAGGGATCCTCCTCCTGCCCGATCCGGGCATGGAACAGGATCTGGAACAGCAGATCGCCCAGCTCGTCGACGATCGCGCCGGGGGCGTGCCCGGCCGGGTCCTCGATCACCTCGATGACCTCGTGGGACTCCTCGAGCAGATAGCGGGCGAGCGACTGGTGGGTCTGCAGGGCGCTCCAGGCGTCCCCGCTCGCGTCCTCCGTCCGCAGCGCCTCCATCACGGCCACGGCGCGCAGCAGGGACCGTCCCGTCCCCCCGCGAGGCGACGAGGACGCCCCGTCCGGGGCCCTCTGCTCGTCCTCGGGCGGGGGTGCGGCGGAGGTCCCGGACGCGCTCATCGCCCGCCGCCCCGGCGGTGCCCCGCCCCGCGCGTGGCCGGGACGGTCCGGCTCGGCGCGACG
>NZ_JBHLSV010000050.1:0-4385 GCF_042434575.1 Brachybacterium hainanense | reverse complement strand
TCACCCGCTCTCCTGCATTCCAGGACACACCCCCGCCACGCCCGGGCGAAGACGACCACCCCCCCCGACCGCGGGGGGCTCCCGTCCCGGAGGGCCCGTTACCGTCCCGGACGAAGACGACCGGGGGACCCTGTTTCACGGCCCCCTCTTTCCTTGGTAGGCGTGTCACGCCCCCACAGCTCCCCGGGGGGACACCCTCCAGGCCCGGCCACAACCCGGGCGGGTTCCCGAACAGGCCCCCCGGACGGACACCCACGACGGAGAACCACACCCCGCGCACACCCGCCCCGGACCCGCTCCCTGGGCCCTGGCTGTCCCAGGCGGACCCAGCGGCGCTCTCCGGAGGCCTGACCCCGGCTCGCCGGAACTCCACCGCACCGGACACACCACCACGAGGGAGCGCTGTTCCGAAGGGACGGCTCCCACGGCCTGGGCCTGCCTGGACCGGATACGCGGGCCCAGGGAGGATTCTCCCTATGCAGCAGCCGACCGCAGCCCGCACAGCCGCGCTCCAGGAGCTGCTCTCCGCCCTGCGTCGCGTCCGGCCCGGTGCCCCCGCGCTCATCGGGATCGACGGCTACGACGGGGTGGGGAAGTCCGCCCTCGTGATAGAGCTCCTCGACCTCGGAGGCCGGGACGGCGGTCGCGTCCTCATGGGTGTGTCCTTCGACGGCTTCCACCGACCGCGCGCGGAGAGACGGCGTGCGGGAGACGGGCCCGAGGCGTTCTACCGTGGATCCTTCGACACCGCCGCCTTCATCGAGAGCGTCGTCCGGCCGCTGCGTGCGGGTCAGCCGATCATCCCCGCGATCTGGGACGTCGCCCGGGACCGACCGGTCGCGAGGGTGCCCGCGCCCGTGCCGGACCATGCGTTGGTCCTCGTCGACGGGATCTTCCTGCATCGGCCTGAGCTCGTGGACCTGTGGGACGCTTCGGTCTGGGTCGATGCGCCATTCTCCGTCACGGTGCCGCGCGGCATCGCACGATTTCCCTGGCGCACCGACCCGAGCCCGGACGCGGAATCGAACCGCAGGTACGTGGAGGGGCAGCGCGTGTACGAGGCGGAGGCGGCACCGCGCGAGCATGCGACCTGGATCCTCGACAACGAGGATCTCGAGCATCCCGTGCTGCGCCCCGGGGTCTGCTGAGCTCAGCGCGCCGGACCGGGATCCCGATCCGCCTGCGGGAGAGTCCCTGGTGTCGCACGGCGAGGACGCAGCACCCGGTGCAGCACGAGGCCGACCACGAGCGACCAGAACGCCGCGCTGATTCCGGCGATCGCGAGACCGGACGCCGCCACGAGGAAGGCGCAGGCCGCGGGAACCTGCTCTCCCTCCACGGTGAGGGCGCCGCGCAGCGACGCCGCGAAGGTGCCGAGGAGGGCGAGGCCCGCCACTGCCGGGATCACACCCGCCGGCGCGAGCACGACGAGCTGCGCGGCGGCGCTCGCGCACAGACCCAGACCGACCATGACGATGCCCGCGGTGAGACTCGCGACCCATCGCCGACCCCGATCCGCCCCGGCCTCCGGACCGGCGGCCAGCGCAGCGCTGATCGCGGCCAGATTGACCCCATGCCCCCCGGCGGGAGCACCGATGACGGTGAGCGCACCGGTGGCGAGCACCGATCCCCGCCATGGCACCGTGTACCCCAGTCCGTGCATGACCGCGGCACCCGGAACGTTCTGCGATGCCATGGTCACGAGGTACAGCGGAAGGGCGATCCCGACGATCGCCGAGAGCTCGAAGGACGGCATCTCGAGGGCGATCCGGGGCAGGAGCGCGGATGCCGGAGGCCCTGCCGCGTCGCGCAGACCCACGAGGACGACGATCGCGGCGCACGCGAAGGCCAGCGGGGATGCCCACCGGGGGACCGCACGGGAGGCGAGCAGCCAGACGAGGACGACGGGGGCCACTGCGAGGGGGTTCTTCGCGAGACCCTGAACGGGCCCCAGGCACAGCTGCATGAGGACGCCCGCCAGCATCGCCTGCGCGATCGAGTGGGGGATCGCGGAGATCCACCGGGACAGCTGCGGGATGAGCCCGGTGAGCATGATGAGCACGCCCACGGCGAGGAACGCCCCGATCGCCGCGCTCCATCCGGTGGCGGCCGCACCCGAGCCGGCCAGGAGAGCGGCCCCGGGGGTGGACCAGGCGATCGTGATCGGCAGGCGGGTGCGCAGCGACAGGGCGATCGACCCGATGCCCATGAGGACGCTCACGGCGACCAGGCCGCTCGCAGCCTGCTGAGGGGATGCGCCGACGCCCTCGAGCCCGGCGAGAACGACGACGAAGCTGCTCGAGAACGCGACGAGCGCGGAGACGATGCCGGCGCTGACGGGGCGGAGCATCGGTTCCGTGGCGGCGGGTTCGGGCACAGGGCGCATGAGGTCACCGTAGGCGGGCCGGTCCGCGCGCGGTGGAGATGTCCGGAGGTTGCTCCTGCTGGTCAGCGCGGGCGGCGCTGCTCCCGGTACATCCGGGGGCTCGCCGCGTATCGGGCCCGGAAGCGGCGCGAGAAGTACAGGGGATCCTCGAAACCTGCCCGATGCGCCACCTCCCCCACCGGCTGCGCTGTCATCTCCAGCAGCCGCGCGGCGAGCTCGAGCCGCTGCGCCTCGACGTACCGTCCGATCGACGTGCCCACATGAGCGGCGAACAGGTGCGCGAGACGGGACGGCGAGAGGTGGGCGAGTTCGGCGAGGCGAGCCGCGGGGAGGTCCTCGGCCAGGTGCGCGTCGATGTGCTCGAGCACGCGGAGCACCCGCTCGTCGAGCTGGCTGCGACGCGGGTTCCGGGCGTCGTACCAGAGCAGCGCCGCCTCGAGCCCGTTGAGAGCGAAGAGCTCGGGACGTCCGATGGCCAGGCGCGAAGCACGGGCGGCGCCGCGCAGCAGCTCCCGCACGCGCTGGTCGACCTCATGGCCCAGGCGGATGCAGCCGATGCCCGGCATGGGCTGCGGCCAGTCGAGCAGCGCCAGCCAGGTCGGCGGCGGCTGGACGTGGGCGAACAGCAGCTGCCAGCGTCCGCTCGCGGGATCCGTGCCGTAGTCGTGCACCGTGCCCGGTCGCAGGAGCACGCCGTCCCCGGGCCTCGTGAGGAGGGAGGCGCCGTGCTCGCCGCGCAGCAGGCCCGCGCCCGCGACGGTGTGCAGGAGCAGCCAGTCCTCGGTGCCGCGTGAACGGCGGACGTGGTACCCGCGGCCCTGGGCGAGTTCGCCCAGCAGCACCCGGCCGGTCTCGGGAGGGGGCAGCTCGACCGCCGGCACCTGAAGGGACGCAGCAGGATCATCCATGTTCTCGCCTTCCGATCACCTGGTCGCGGCGGCCTGGCGCGTCCCAGACTGACACCATGACTGCAACAGAGACCACCCCCGTCGACCATCCGGACCGCGCCGCCCCGACCGGGCTGGTGATCCTCGAGGCCGAGACCGCGGATCCGCGGCGCATCGCCGAAGCCTACGAGCAGGGCGGAGCCGTGCACCTGTGCGGCGTCCTCGATGCCGTCGAGGTCGCTCAGCTGCGTGAGGCCTTCACCTCCCACATCGAGACCGACGGCAGCGGCGGCGCCTTCGACGAGATCCCCGAGGGCGACCCGCTGCATGCCTACCCGCGGATGATCCAGCCTCACCGCGACGACCACGAGCCCGGGCGCCTCGCCCGTCGATGGATGCTCGAGCGGCGCGTGATGGGCCGGGTCACGCAGGCGGTCGGGCCCGTCTGGGCGGCGCAGTCGATGTTCTACTTCAAGCCCGCCGGCGCGCGGGGCCAGGCGATGCACCAGGACAACTACTTCCTGCAGTCGCATCCGGAGACCTGCATCGCCGCCTGGATCGCGATCGACGACTGCGACGGCGAGAACGGGGCCCTCGGAGTGGTGCCCGGGACGCATCGCTACGAGATCGAATGCCCGGAGGCGGCCGATGCTGCGGAGTCCTTCACCACGATCACCGTGAGCATCCCCGAGCACCTCTCGGTCGTGCAGACGGACATGAAGGCCGGGGACATGCTCATCTTCCACGGGAGCCTCGTGCACGGGTCGAAGCCGAACACGAGCACCGACCGGTTCCGGCGCTCGCTCATCTTCCACTACATCCCGGAGGGCAGCCGCGAGGTCGCCGGCGGCTACCAGCCCCTGCTGGACGAGCGCGGCGAGGAGGTCCGCATCGACGCCTCCGAGATGGGAGGCACCTGCGGTGAGGGATGGGTCGTCACGAACCACTGACGACATGTGGCGGGAGGGCCTCACCAGCGAGGGCGTGTCGCACGACACGTCCCTGGAAGGCCCTCCCGGCTTGCGTCGGGGTGGTGGGTGGCGTAATGTTTTCCCTCGTGCCCCGGTGAACGGGACGGGAACGGGGAGAGATCCTCGCTTCGGAGAATCGTT
>NZ_JBHLSV010000049.1:0-5425 GCF_042434575.1 Brachybacterium hainanense | reverse complement strand
GGGACCGGCCCCGAGCGCGGCGAGGATCCCGCCGGCGCCGGCCGCGGCCAGGTGCAGCGAGGCGCGCCGCGTCACCGCGGCGGGGACGGGCGGATGACGGTGCTGTGCGATTCCCATGGTGGACTCCTTCGTCGGATCGGGTGCATGGGTCCGGGCGGGAGCGGTCAGCGCAGGGGCGCCGGTCCCGCGATCGTGGGGTGAGCGGCTTCCCGCGGCGCGGGGTCGGGGTCGGTGCGCGGGTCCAGGAGCGCGAGACCCAGGCCGGGGCCGCCCAGCAGGCGCAGCGTTCCCGCGGACTCGCCGTACCCGCCCTCCGGGGCGGGCGAGGAGAACCACGCGGGCGGGTCGAGGTCGATGAGCGTGACCGCGGGATGCGCGACGGCGAGATGCGCGGCCGCCGTGATCGAGATCCGGGGCTCCATCATCGCTCCGACCATGCAGGGGATCCCGGCGTCCGCGGCGGCATCGGCGATCGCCAGGGCGCGCCGGATCCCGCCGGACTTGGCGAGCTTGATGTTGAGCATGTCCGCGGCCTCCGCGTCTATCAGGCGCAGCGCGTCCTCGCGGGACCACACCGCCTCATCGGCCATGATCGGCACCCCGACCGCGGCGCGGACCCGGGCGAGCCCGGCGACATCGCCCGCCGGGACGGGCTGCTCGACGAGGTCCAGCGGGAGGCCGTCGGCCTCGAGGGCGGAGATGATGCGGATCGCCTCGTCGGGGGACCAGCCCTGGTTCGCGTCCAGGCGCAGCCGCGCGTCGGGGGCGGCCTCGAGCACGGCGTCCAGGCGGCGCCGGTCCGCGGCCACGTCCAGGCCCAGCTTGACCTTGAGGATCCGGGTGCCGCCGGCCCGCGCCTCTCGCGCCCGCTGCGCCATGACCTGCGGCTCCTCGAGGGAGATGGTCATGTCGTTCTCGAGGGCTGTCGACAGGTTCCCGCCGAGGAGCTCGACGAGCGGGGTCCGGCAGGACCGGGCCCAGGCGTCGTGCAGGGCGACGTCGAGAGCGGCGGCCGCGCTCGTCTCCCTCGGCAGCGCGGCCGCGATCCGCTGCGAGAGCTCCGTGACGGTGCCGCACGCTCGGTCGATGGCGCGCCGGCCGGGGCCCTGCAGCGCCGCCGCGATCGACTCCGCGCTCTCCCCGGTGACCGCGACGGTCTCCGCCGCGGATCCCTGCCCGATCGTGCCGTCCTCCAGCTCGACCTCGGCGACGACGTAGGCGACGGACTCGGTGCGTCGTGCGGCGGTGACGAAGGGCCGCAGCAGCGGCGCCCGATGCCGATGCACGCGGACGGCGCGCACCTGCAGCGGAGCCTCGGCGTCCTGACCCGCGCTCAGAGCCATGACATGACCTGCGCCATGGCGAGGCCCACGAAGGTGCCCAGCAGCGAGCCCAGCAGCGCGAACAGCACGCCCACGGGGACCAGCTGGCGGTGGAAGGCGCTGGCGACGACCGGGGCGGAGGCGATCCCGCCGACGTTCGCGGTCGAGGCGACCGCGAGGGAGAACAGCTCCGTGCGCGTCAGCTTCGCGTACACGACCATGATCGCGGCATGGACGAGCAGCACGATCACGCCGACCAGCAGGTACAGCGGCGCCTGCGTGATCGCGGAGAAGTCGGAGCCCGAGGCGATCTGCCCGATCACCACGAACAGCATGAGCGAGGCGACCTCCATCGCCCCGGCCGTCCGGCCGAGCGGGGTCAGCGCCACGATCAGGCCCAGCACGGAGACGAGGATGATCGTCCAGGTGGTGGCGTTGACGACGTCGCCGATCTCCGGCAGCAGCCCGCCGATCCACAGGGCGAGCGTGGAGACGAAGATCGAGCCGAACAGGGCGATCGCCAGGGACGCGACGGTGACCGGTCGCGCCTCCTCGTCCTCGGCGCCGTGATGCGCCGCGAGATAGGAGGCGTCGGCGCGGGTCCACCGGTTGAAGGCGGGGGAGAGCGCGACCGAGGCGAACATGAGCATGAGCCAGACCGAGTACATGATCGTGTCCGTGATGAGGGCGTAGCCGAAGATCGACTCGGGTGCCTGCAGGATGTCCTGCACCGCGACCATGTTGGCGCTGCCGCCGGTCCACGAGGCCAGCAGCGCTCCGAGGACCTTCCATGCCTCCGGGTGCAGCGCCCCGCGCAGGGCCAGGAAGGCGACGACCATGCCGATGCACAGCGACGCCGCGGTGACGGCGTAGGTCAGCAGCAGCTTCGGGCCCAGCCGGACGATCCGCCGCAGGTCGCAGCCGAAGAGGAACAGGAAGATCATCGCCGGCAGCAGCACGGTCTTGACCTCCCCGATGGGGGCCCGGGTCGCCTCGTCCTGGCCGAACACGCCGAGCGAGTTCAGGGCCGCGCACAGCAGGTACATGAGGACCATGCCGGGGACGTAGCGGAACAGCTTCCAGCCGGTCGTGCGCTCGAGGACGATGAGCAGGCACGAGAGGCCCAGCAGGACGCCGAGCATCAGCAGGCCGTCGGTGATCATGGGGGAGGCTCCTGGGGAGGGGAGGTCTCCGGACCGGGATCGGAGAACGAAACAGCCGGAAGCACCGAGGGCGCACCGGCCGAGGCGGGCGCGTCCTGGGTGCTTCCGGCTGGATCCGGTTCTGGGGGTCCCGGGCGGCGGAGAGCGGTTATGGGGTCATGTCCGGGCGGTCCGCCGCCAGGTCGCGGTACTTCGCGGCGGCGCTGCGCACGGATGCGGCCAGCGCCCTCTGCGAGGACCCGTGGTACCTGTCGGTGATGGCTTCCACCAGGGCGTCGTCCTCGAGCAGGGACCGTCCCACCAGCAGCTCCCGCACGAAGTCGACGGTGAGCCCCAGCAGGGCGGTGCAGTCCGCAGCGCGGATGACGTGAGTCTCAGTATCGACCACGAGGCCGATGAAGAACAGCCCCCACTGCGACGTGATCGGATTGTTGCTGGGCGACTTCGCCTCTCCCGTGAGGTAGACGGTGCCGGTCGCGAGGGACGTCGGGCGGATGCTCTCGGTCATCACGCCAGGGTAGAGGGCGACGGCCGCGGGCTATGCGGTCTCCGGCGCGCGCTCTCCGCCGGAACGGTCGCGGACCGCCTCGAGATGCCCGCGCAGCGCCTGCAGGGCGCCGTCGTGGTTGCGCTCCTCGACGCGGGCGAGGATCGCGGCGTGCTCGGCGATCGCCTCGGCGGCGTCGATCTGCTCGGCGCCCTCGGACCAGGTCTGACGCATGCGGTGCACATGCGAGCTGAGCGTCTCGCGCATCGCGCTGAGGAAGTGGTTGTCGGCGTGGGTGAACAGCGCCTCGTGGAAGTCGCTGTCGGCGAGGAAGTACTGATGGATCAGGTCGTAGTCCGGGTCCTCGCCCGCGAGGATCTGCTCGGCGAGCGCCTGATGGCGGGCATGGGTCTCGCGCAGCTCGGCGACCAGTGCGTCCCAGTCCCGGAAGGCACGGGTCAGGGCCGCGACCTCGAGGACGATGCGGGCGTCGATCAGCTCGCCGATCTGCTCCCCGGTCAGCGGCTCCGCGACGACGTAGCCCTTGAGCGCCTGGTAGCGGATGAGGCCGGAGCGCTCGAGCGCCACGAGCGCCTCGCGCACCGGGGTGGGGGAGACCTCGAGGTCGCGGGCGAGACCGTCGATGCTCAGCCGCGCGCCGGGCCGCCACTGCCCCTGCGTGAGCCGGTCCAGGATCATCTCCTGCACCTCGGCCCGCAGAACCTGGCGCTTGATACTCATGCAGACTCCCCGATCTCCGCCCCGGCCCTGTCGACGGCGGCCGGATCCGTCGTCCCGATCTTATGGGATCCATGATCCTGCGGCGGATCCCGCCCACGAACCGCGGATCGGAGCCGCACCGGTCAGGCGAGGGGGCGTCCGGAGTCGGTGCCGGAGAGGCGGTCGTGCAGCGTGAGGATCCGCTGTTCGACGGCGGAGGGGAGCGGGCCCGTCTCCCGGATCCGGCGGCACGCCGCGAAGCCGGCGCTGCGCTGCTCGTACTGCTCGATCCAGGTGCGCAGGCGCTGCTCGGCCCCGTGGTCCTGGGCGGGCCAGCGCACGGGCGGGGCGCTCATCCCGGTGCGCCACGGCTTCGGGGTCAGGCGTGCCCGCGAGGTCTCGTACGCCCTGCTCAGCCGCACGTACAGGGGATCGCTGCCGAGCTCCTCCAGGAGGGCCTGCGCCTCGGGGCCGCCGGGAGCGTGCCCGGAGCCGGTGATCATGACCCGGAAGCCCGCGCGGGTCCGATGCGTGCGCACGCCCAGCCCGGGATGCTCCAGGGCGAAACGGTCGATGCGGGCGAGCGCCTCCGCCTCCGGTCCGTGCGGCGTCCCGGCATCCGCGCCCGGCTCCGGAGCCGCCGCCCCGGTGAGGGCGCGGACGAGCCGGCCCAGCCGGCCCCCGCCCGCCGGACGGTCCGCAGCCCCCTCCGGGAGGTCGACATCGGCGATCAGCAGCGCATCCGTCGTGAGGATGAGGGCGCCGTAGCGGTTGCGGGTGATGGTCGCGATCAGCTCGCCGTCCTCGGCATGCACCTCCTCGAGCACCTCCTCTCGCTGGCGGGTGCGCGGGTAGTACCAGGAGGCGTCGGCCCGTCCGGGCCCGCCTGCGGCGATGAGCGCCGCAGCGCGCTCGCGGGCGGCGGCGCGCGCGTCCTCGTGCGAGATCGTCGACCCGCCCCAGATGCGCAGCATGATGGGATGCCCCTCGTGCTGCGCGGGCTGGTCGACGCTCGCCCAGTGCTTCGGCGGAGTCCTCATGCCTCGTGTCTAGTCCGTCGCGGCCGCGAACGCCAGGGCCTTCCGCTCCCCGGCCCGTCGGGCGCCGATGATGATCGCGAGGGCGAGCACGGTCAGCACGGCGCAGGCGACGAAGATGGTGCGCTGCCCGAGCAGGGGCCACGCCCCCAGCGCGATGATCGGCCCGGTCACGATCGAGCCGATCCGTCGGGTGTTCGCGTAGATGCCGGTCGACAGGCCG
This sequence comes from Brachybacterium hainanense, assembly GCF_042434575.1. Taxonomy (NCBI): domain Bacteria; kingdom Bacillati; phylum Actinomycetota; class Actinomycetes; order Micrococcales; family Dermabacteraceae; genus Brachybacterium; species Brachybacterium hainanense. The sequence goes on along the minus strand of NZ_JBHLSV010000049.1, from coordinate 473 downwards.
GGACGGGGGATGAGCTGATGGAACAGCGGCAGCCCCACGCCGGAGATCCCCGCGAACGACCAGGCGTTCAGCAGCTGGAGCGCGATCAGCATGACCGGCCCCGTCGCCGCCGCGAGGCCCACGTAGTAGGCCACGCCGGCGATGCAGCTGGTCACGAGCAGCCCCAGCAGGGAGAAGCGCTGGGAGAGGCGGCCGATGCCGAGCAGAGCCGGGACCTCGAGGCCCGCCGCGACGCCGAGCGCGACCCCCGCCCAGAGCAGGTCCAGGCCCATCGCCTGCGTCACGTACACGGTCATGATGGTCATGCCGGTCGCGTTGGTCGCCTGCAGGAGCACGAAGGCGCTCGTGATCAGCGCGATCCCGCCGCGGGGAAGCGGGATCGGCTGCTCCTGCGCCGGCGCGGCGGGCCCCGGGTCCGCGGGCGGGGCCGGTGCTGCGGCGCCTGCGGACCCGGCGTCTGCGGCCTCGGCTCG
>NZ_JBHLSV010000048.1:0-6434 GCF_042434575.1 Brachybacterium hainanense | reverse complement strand
CCGCCCGCGCCGCAGGGAGCGCACCCGTCCGCCGGGCCCGGCGCCCCGGCGGTCCCCGGTCAGGGACAGGGTCGGCCCGCCGGTCCCGCCGGCTCCGCTTCCCCTGGTGCGTACGCCCCGTCCCCACCGGGACCTGCGGCCCCGCCCGTCCCCGGCGGCCCGGCGGGCCACGTCTCCGGCTCGTCCCACAACCCGCTGACCCCGCCGGCACCCCTCAGCCCCCCGGCAGGCGGGGCTCCGTCGGCACCGACGGCGGATCCGTACAGCCAGGGTCCGCAGGACGACGCCAACCCCTGGGGCATCCCGCCGCGCGTGTGACCCGGGAGGGGACGGAGCAGTCCCGCGAGGACGCCCCGTCTCCTCCGTGGGGGCCGATAGCGTAGGTCCATGTCCCTTCCTGACACCTCCGCCTCCGGCCCCATGCCCTCCTCGACCTCCGCCCCCGCGGTCGCACGGGAGGAGGGATTCACCGACTTCACCGACATCGACGGGTTCCTGCGCATCCCCCGCATCGTCTCCCTCGCCGCGGGGCCCGAAGGGCGGATCGTCGCCGCGATCTCGCAGGCGGACGAGCACGGGGCCCGCATGGTCAGCACCCTGTACGAGCTCGATCCCGAGGGACAGGCCCCTGCCCGGCGCCTGACCGCCTCGGAGAAGGGCGAGAGCTCCCCGCGGTTCCGCGCGGACGGCACGCTGCTGTTCACCTCCGCCCGCCCCGATCCCGAGAGCGGCGCCGAGGCGGACGCGCCGGCGCTGTGGTGCCTGCCCGAGCGCGGCGAGGCCCGCGTCCTCGCCCAGGCCGCCGGGGGGCTCGGCATCCTCCAGGTCGCGGATGACGGCAGCGTCCTCGCCGCGACGAGCGTCCTGCCCGGCCAGGACCTCGCCGGGGACGCGGAGGCGCGGACGGCGCGCAAGGACGCCCGGCGCACCAGCATCTGGCACACGGGCATGCCGATCCGGGCCTGGGACCACGAGGTCGACGACGAGAGCCCCCGTCTCGTGCTGATCAGCCCCGACGGAGAGCTCACCGATCTCGCCGAGGACGCCGGGACCCTCGGCCTGCGCGGCGCGGACGCGGACCTCTCCGCCGACGCCACGACGATCGTGACCACCTGGAGCGAGCGGATCCCCGGCGGCGGGACCCGCACCTCGATCCACCGCATCGACGCGGCGAGCCGGGAGCGGACCGTGCTCCTGGCCGGGGACGACCAGAGCGAGTACGCCGGCCCGGTGCTCTCGCCGGACGCCTCCCGGCTCGCGGTCCTGCGGTGCACGCCCTCCTCGCCGACGAGCACGAGCCTGTCCTTCCTCGAGATCCACGACCTCGTCACGGGCACGGGACCGGTCACCGCGCAGCTGGGCGACCTGACCCCGGGCGAGTACCTGTGGACGCGGACCGGGGAGCTGCTGGTCGCGGGCGACCTGCATTCCTCGGGGGCGATCCTCGCGGTCGATCCGATCGACGGCACGGCGCGCATCGTCGCCGAGGACGGCGTGTTCTCGTCGCTCGCGCCGCGACCCGACGGCAGCCTCGCCGTGCTGCGCAGCGACATCGCGACTCCTGCACGGCCGGTGCTCCTGGACTCCCGGGTCGTGTCCCCGGGCACGGCAGCGGATGGCAGCGGCTCCGGGGCGGAGCCGACCGGCGGCACCGCGGCGCCGCCGCGCGAGCTGCCCGCCCCGGGCACGGTGACGGAGCTGCCCGGAACCCTTGAACGCGTGTCCACACAGGTCGGCGACGTGGAGGTCGGCGGCTGGCTCTGCCTGCCCCGGGACGCCTCCGCCGCGCGCCCCGTCCCGGTCATGCTGTGGATCCACGGCGGACCCCACGGCTCCTACAACGCCTGGTCGTGGCGCTGGTGCCCATGGCTCGCGGTCGCCCGCGGCTACGCGGTGCTCATGCCCGACCCCGCCATGTCCACCGGGTACGGGCACGCGGGCCTCAACCGCGGCTGGCCGCGCCGCCCCGATGTCGTCTACGCCGAATGCGAGGCGCTCCTGGACCTCGCGCTCGAACGGGACGATCTCGACGGGACCCGGACCGCTCTGCTCGGCGCCTCCTTCGGCGGGTTCATGGCGAACTGGATCGCCGGGCGCACCGATCGCTTCGACGCCATCGTCACCCATGCCGGGCTCTGGGCCCTGCCGCAGCAGCATCGGACCACCGACGCCGCCGCCGGGAAGATGCGCGTGCACGGCCACGAGGAGGACGAGTCCGGGCCGGCGCAGTGGTACCGGGACTTCTCCCCGCACCGGGCGATCGCCCGGGTCCGCACGCCGATGCTGGTCACGCACGGCAACCGTGACTATCGCGTCCCGATCAGCGAGGCGCTGCGCCTGTGGTGGGACCTCGTCTCGACATGGGACGGGGACCCGGCGGGCATGCCGCACCGCTTCCTGCAGCTGACCAGCGAGAACCACTGGGTGCTCACACCCTCGAACGCGCTGGTGTGGAACCGGGCCGTGCTCGCCTTCTGCGATCAGCACGTCCTGGGCGCCGAGCCGATCCCCGACGTCCTGCCCTGGGGTTGAGCCTCCGGGGTGACCTGCGCGACCGGTCCCGGGCCGAGGCCGACGTCGCGCAGCGGCGTCGCGACGGGTCCTGCCGCGCCCGTCACGACGTCCCTGATCGCCGGAGAGCGGACGCGCGGCGTGTACCGGAGCGAGAAGGCATCGTCCTGTGCTGGGATGGATCCGGGACGTGATGCAGACCTCATCGTGCGCGTCCCGCCCGTCCCCACCCGCCCTCCCCAACCCGAGGTCCCCATGCAGCGCAGAACGCTCCTGACCATCCCGCTCGCCCTCGCCGCGACCGGTCTCATGACGACCCCCGTGCAGGCCGGCGGCCCCGCGACCCCCGGCGGCCACGGCGCCCGCGTCCTCACCGTGATGACCTTCAACATCCACCACGGCGAGGGCGCGGACGGCGTCGTCGACCTCGAGCGGATCGCCGGCATCATCCGTGACAGCGGCGCGGACCTGATCGGCCTGCAGGAGGTGGACCGGCACTTCTCCGAGCGCAGCGGCTGGGCGGACCAGCCGGCCGAGCTCGCCGAGCGGCTCGGATTCCACGTCGCCTTCGGCGCGAACATCGACGAGGAGCCCCCGGAAGGTCGGACGGAGCGGAGCCAGTACGGCACCGCGATCCTCTCGCGCCACCCCATCACCCATGCCGAGAACATCCCCCTGACCAGCAGCGCGGACCAGGAGCAGCGCGGTCTGCTGCGTGCCGTGGTCGATGTGCGAGGACGGACCGTCGAGTTCTGCTCCACGCACCTCGAGGCGTTCTCCGCGGCGGACCGCCAGGTCCAGGCGCAGCAGCTCGTGGAGCTGATCGGCGCGAAGGAGCGAGCCGTCGTGGTCGGCGACATGAACGCGGAGCCCGAGGATCCCGAGATCGCACCCCTGCGCGAGGCCTTCGTCGACGCGTGGGACGCCGCCGGACACGGGGACGGGGCGACCTACCCGGCGGAGGCGCCCAGCAGCCGCATCGACGCCATCTACGGCACGGGCGCCGTCCGTCCGGTCGTGACCCGCGTCCTGTCGGGCAGCCCGGAGGCCTCCGACCACCTGCCGATCATCAGCCGGATCGTCCTTCGCCCCTGAACCCGCCGCGGGCAGGCCGTGCTGCCCGCCCGATCAGGCCGTGCTGACTGCCCGATCGGGCGCGCACCGTCCTGCGGGTCCGCTCGTCCCTCGCGGATCCTCCGGCCGGAGCCCGCCCGATCAGGCCGTGCTGATTGCCCGATCGGGCGCGCACCGTCCTGCGGGTCCGCTCGTCCCTCGCGGATCCTCCGGCCGGAGCCCGCCCGATCAGGCGATGCCCATCCGGGCGAAGGCGTTGCGGAAGATCGTCAGGCCCTCCAGGCCGGGGAGCTTCTGGATCCGGTGGTCCAGACCGTCGAGATCGGCGGAGCGGCCCTCGAACAGATGCCCCATCACATGGCGCACCTCGGAGTCGTCCATCATCCCCGAGCCGACGGGCCGCCACACCTTCGAGAGCACCAGGCGCACAGCCCTGCGCGCCTTCGCGGAGGCCTCCAGGCGCTCGCGCCCCTGCGTCGTGTAGAAGGCGACGTGCCGGGTCTCCTGCTGGGCGATCCGCTTCAGCAGCGGGGACAGCGCCGGATGCGAGGTCATCTCCGCCAGGCGCCGGTAGGCCGCGACCGCGGACAGCTCGTTGGCCGCGCCCCAGACCATGTGGACCGCCACGAAATCCGTGCCCGCGAGGCTCGAGAGGATCGATTGCTTGAGCGGCCCCAGCGCGAGGGTCCATCCCAGCTTGACCCGCTTCGCCTTCAGCTCGTCGTAGTCCACCACGATGCCGTGGCGCGCGAGGACCGCGGCCAGCGCCTCCCCGTGCCAGAACTCCTCGCGGTTCCACATGGTCATGAACCCGCCGACGTCCCCCTCATGATGCGAGGGCGTCACGAGCATGTCCCGCAGGAAGCACGAGGTGTGGTACTCGACGTCGCACATGTAGCGCAGGGAGCGCAGGGTCTGCTCGTCCAGCGGATCCGTCTCGAAAGTCGAGAAGTCGAGGTCCTCCCAGGCCACCGGCGTCGAGGCGCGGGCGTACTTGTCGAGGTCGAATGCCAACGAATCCTCCTGGAGATGCCGGTGACGGATGCGGGTCGAGGGAAGGGCCGGGGGTGCGTCGGCGCGGCGTCAGCCCCGCAGCGCCCGGGGGAAGGGCCCGGGCAGGAAACGGGTGATGTCCTCATGCGCGATGCGCACCTCGGCACGGGCCTGGGCGGTGGACAGGATGCTCGCGAGCGCCTCGGCCTCGGCGCCGTCGCGCACGCCGACGATCCGCCAGATCGGGCCGGCGAGGACGAGCATGGTGCGGGCGGTGAGCGCCTCGGAGCGGGAGCGGGTCACCCGCGCGATCGCCTCGAGGCGGAAGAAGGCGCGGGCCGGGGCCGACCGGTCGACGACCGTCTCGAGGACACGGTGCGCCTCGCCCTGCACGCGCGGCAGCAGCGCCCGGTGCGCGGCGGCGAGCGAGGACTCGAGGATCGACATGCGGGCCATGTGCCCGGCGCTCACCCGTTCCCCGAGCGTCCCGCTCCACAGCGGCGCTAGGACCGGCAGGCCGTGGGCGACATAGAACGCGCGGGCGCGGGCGCCCGGATGCGGGCGGGGCAGGCCGCGGCGCCGGGACCCGCCGCGGGGCCCGGGACCATCGGAGCGCGGCTGCGCGGGACCCGGGCCGGCGCGCTCGGCGGGTGCCGCCTCGTCCGTGAGGCCGAGCAGCGCGGAGAGCGCATCGGCGGCCCAGTGCCTCTCGTACAGCCAGGTCGCGAGGAAGGCGGTGATGCGGGCCTCGTTGCCGGTCCAGGTGGACAGCATGGCGCGGGCCTCCGCGAGGGCCGAGCCCTGGATCCGATGCAGGAAGGCGAGGTCGCGGCGCAGCACCGGGTCCTCGAGGCCGCCCGGGTCAGCGGCGAGGGCCGCCGCGTCCACATCGATCCTCCCGGGGGCGGTGCGCGTGTACGCGCTGACGTCGAAGTCGGTGGTCAGGACGGGAGCGACGGTGCCGTCGGCGAACTGATGGGGGCGCAGGTGCGGGGGAAGCCGCGGAGGGACGGCGGCGGTGTCGCGGGGCACGGGTGCAGGGGTCGCGCGGGCGGTTCGGGGATCGCGCGCCGGGGCGGGGCGGGGCTCCGCGGGACCGGAGGTCGGATCGTCGCCGGGGGCCTCCTGCGCGGCGCGCGCCCGAGCGGCGTCGTCGTCGAGCAGAGGGCTCGACTCTTCGCCGACGGCAATCGCCATGGTCACGCCTCTCCGTACGACACATGCTCGGGAGCGCCCGAAGGGCCCTCGCGCATCCTACGGGGCGGGCCTGCATCCGTGCTCAGCCGGTTCCCACCCGGACAGGTCGGATCCCCTCGGGGCGGGCCCGCTGATCACCAGGCCCGCTTGGTATCTTCCCTCCATGACCGCGCCTTCCTCCACCCCCGCGCCCGATGGGGCGGGGTTCTCGGATCCGGCGGCGCGGATCCCGTCGCTCGCCGAGGTGCGGGCGGCGCTGCGTTCCCCCGATGTCCCCCTGCCCCCGCCGGCCGGCGTGGCCGCGGCGGCGCACCGGGTCCGGGATCTCGTCCACGCGGAGCGGTTCTCCGAGGCCCGCTACCTCGCGGAGACCTTCTGCGATCAGCCCGCCGGGGCGGAGGCCCGCTTCGCCCTGCTGCAGGCGCAGCTCGAGGCTCTCGCGGCATCGGGCCAGCTCGAGCCCTGGGCGACGGCGGCGTCGCGGCTGGTCGCCCATCTGCGCCGCACCGGGCATGGCGAGCAGGCGGCGGCGAGCGCCGAGCTGATCGGCGAGCGGATCGCCCGCAGCGAGCGCTCCGGAGGGCACGGCGGCGCCGGCGAGGCCCGCACCGGCGAGGCGGCAGCAGCGGGTCCCGGGGCGGCGCGTCCGGGGCGGCGTC
>NZ_JBHLSV010000047.1:0-8556 GCF_042434575.1 Brachybacterium hainanense | reverse complement strand
CACCCGGCCCGCACCCGCGCCCCGTCCGCGCCGCGGGCCGGCGGCGCAGCGCCGCGGCGACGGCCCCGTGATCGCCCTGACCCGGCGCTCTCTCTTCCTCATCACGCTGGTCGTGATCGCGCTCGCCGTGGTCGTCCCGACGCTGAACACCTACGTCTCCCAGCGCCAGCAGCTCCTGGCCCTGCAGCAGCAGGTCGCGCAGCAGGAGGACGAGGTCGAACGCCTCCAGCAGGACGTGGACCGCTGGGAGGACCCCACCTACGTGGCGGCCCAGGCCCGGGAGCGCCTGCTGTTCGCGATGCCCGGGGAGACCCAGTACCGCCTCACCGACACCTCCGGACGCGAGCTGCCGCTGACCGAGCAGCAGAGGTCGGCCCAGGAGGCAGGCAAGGGCGACTGGTTCACGACCATGTGGGACAGCGTGGAGGGCGCGAGCCGGCTCTCCCCCGAGGACATCCCTGATCCGGGGACCACCGACCCCGCGACGGACGCGCCCACCGGCGAAGAGCCTGCCACGGACGCGCCCGGCACGGACCCGACCAGCACGGCCCCGACCAGCACCGACCCGACCAGCACCGACACCCCGAGCGAGCAGGACACCGAGTGAGCACCCTTCCCCCTCTCCCGCATGAGACCCCCGCGACCGCGGCGGACCTGCGGGTCATGCACGAGCAGCTGGGCCGTGACATGCGCGGCGTCCGTTCGATCGCGCGGCGCTGCGCGTGCGGGCGCCCCGCGGTCGTCCGCACGGCGCCGCGGCTCGAGGACGGCACCCCCTTCCCGACCTCGCTCTACCTCACGCTGCCGTCGCTGGTGCTCGCCGTCTCGCGCGTCGAGGCGAGGGGGGAGATGGCCCGTCTGACGGAGGAGCTCGCGCAGGATCCTGAGCTCGCCCGGGCCTATGCCGCGGCCCACGAGCGCTACCTCGCCCGCCGTGCGGAGCTCGGCAGCGCCGAGGAGGTCGATCACGTCAGCGCGGGCGGCATGCCCACGCGCGTCAAGTGCCTCCACGCGATCGTCGGCCAGGGCCTCGCCGAAGGGGAGGGCGTGAACCCGATCGCCGACCGCGTGCTCGCCGAGCTCGCTCCCGTCGCCTCGATCGACGTGTGCCGCTGCGAGGAGCCGGACGGCGAGGTGCCGGTCGCATGAGCGCCCTCGGCACCGACGCGCCCGTCGCGGCGATCGACTGCGGCACCAACTCGATCCGTCTGCTGATCGCGCGCACGGATCCCGCCACCGGGGCGCTCTGCGACCTCGTGCGCGAGATGGAGATCGTGCGCCTGGGCTACGGCGTGGACCGCACCGGGCGCTTCGACCCGGCGGCCGTGGAGCGGACCCTCGCCGCGACGCGGCGGTATGCGCGGCTCATCGCGGAGCACGGCGCCTCCCGGATCCGCTTCATCGCGACCTCGGCGACCCGTGACGCCGCGAACCGCGACGTGCTCCTCGACGGGGTGCGGGAGATCCTCGGCGTCGAGGTCGAGGTCGTCCCCGGGCAGGAGGAGGCCGAGCTCTCGTTCCGCGGCGCGGTCGCGACCCTTCCGGGGATCCCGGACGGAGACCGCCTGGTGGTCGACATCGGCGGCGGTTCGAGCGAGCTCGTGCTCGGGTCGGCCGCGCCGACGCACCGGATCAGCCTGGACATCGGATCCGTGCGTCTGACCGAGCGGCATCTGCGCTCGGATCCGCCCACGGAGGAGGAGATCCATGCGGCGAGCGCGGATATCGACGCCCTCCTGGACGAGGCGGCCGCAGCGGTCCCCCTCGAGCGGACCCGGCATCTGGTCGGCGTCGCCGGGACGGTCACGACGCTGACGGGGGTCGCGCTCGGCGCGCAGACCTACCGGCCCGATCTCTCCCACGGCGCGCGGCTCGCGCTCCGGGAGATGCTCCGCACCTGCGAGGAGGTGCTGCGGATGAGCCGTGCCGAGCGCGGCGCGCTGAGCATCATCCACCCCGGACGGATCGACGTCATCGGGGCGGGGGCGCTCATCTGGGAGCGGATCATCCGACGTGTCGCGGACGTGAGTCCGATCACCTGCACCTGGACCAGCGAGCACGACATCCTCGACGGCATCGCGCTGAGCCTGCTGGAGCCGCGTCCCTGACGTGCAGGGAGGGCGCAGGACGCCCATGAGCAGGACCTCCTCCCGGTGCGCAGGGGCTCCCGCGTCGCCGCGGAGAGGTGTCCAGCACAGAGCGCGGTCTTTGTGTCGCGGGTACAAGCGCAATAGGCTGAACCCATGAACACCACCACCGGCGCAAAGCCCCATGTCCTCATCCTCGGCGGCGGGTCCGTCGGTCTGAACGCCGCGCACGACCTGCGTGCCGCGCTCGGCTCGGAGGTCGCGATCACGATCGTCGACTCCCGGCCCTACATGACGTACCAGCCCTTCCTCCCCGAGGTCGGCGCCGGCTCGATCGACCCCCGCAACGTCCTCGCGCCGCTGCGCAAGGTCCTCGCCGGCACCAAGGTCGTCACCGGGGCCGTCTCCGCGATCCGCCATGCGGACCGCACCGTGGTGGTCACGACCGATGAGGACGTCACCCTCGAGATCGCCTACGACTACCTCGTCGTGGGCCTCGGCTCGGTGCCGCGTCTGCTGCCCATCCCGGGTCTCGCGGAGCAGGCCATCGGCTTCAAGCAGGTCGAGGAGGCCGTCGCCGTGCGCGACCGGATCCTCGGAAACCTCGCGGAGGCCGCTTCCACGAAGGACCCGGCCGTCCGCAAGCGCCTGCTCACGTTCACCTTCGTGGGCGGAGGCTTCGCCGGCGGCGAGGCCATCTCCGAGGCCGAGGACATGGTCCGCGACGCCCTGCGCTACTACCCCGACCTGCACGCCTCGGACATCCGCTTCGTGCTCATCGACGCGGCGCCGTTCATCTTCCCGGAGGTCTCCGAGGAGCAGCGCGCCTACGCCCTGAACCAGCTGCGCGAGCGCGGCGTCGAGGTCAAGCTCGAGACCTTCCTGAACTCCTGCGAGGGCGGCGTCGTCAAGCTGTCCGACGGCGACGAGTTCGAGACTGACCTGATCGTCTGGAACGCCGGGGTGAAGCCCGCTCCGATCCTCTCGGACACGGAGGCCTCGGACCTGCCCACCATCCAGGAGCGCGGCCCGATGGGCGGGCGTCTCGCGGTGCTGCCCGACCTGCGCGTCAAGGGCGACAACGGCCCGATCGAGGGCGTCTTCTCCGCCGGGGACTGCGCCTGGGTCCCGGACCTGGCCTCCGGCGAGGGCAAGTTCTGCCCGCCCAACGCCCAGCACGCGGTCCGCCAGGGCAAGCGTGTGGCCGACAACATCGCCCGCTCGATCCAGGGGCGCCCGCTGGTGGACTACTACCACAAGAACCTCGGCGTCCTCGCGACCCTGGGCATGTACAAGGGCGTCGGCTACATGATGCTCGGCGACAAGCGCATCGACATCAAGGGGCTTCCCGCGTGGGCCGCCGCGCGTGCCTACCACGTGTACGCGATGCCGACGGTGGGCCGCAAGGCCGCGGTCGTGGCCGGTTGGGTCGCCAATGCGGTCTCGCGCCGTGACATCATCGGCATCCCGCAGTCCTCGACCCCGCGCGCCGCCTTCGAGCTGGCCGCGAACTCGGGCCCGAAGAAGAAGTGAGCCCGGGCGGCCCCCGCTCCCCGCGGGGGCCGCACGGTCCCGTCCGCCGTTGAGCGCGGCGGGACGGATCAGCATGACGCAGCCCACGGCGACCCCGCCGTGGGCTGCGTCGTGCTGTGAGGCCATCGCGCCCTTCGCCGTCGCCTCGAGGAGTCGCCGAGGTCGACGCCGGGCTCGCGTCGCGAATCTTCCGCATGGACGTGCGTCGACGGGCACCGAGGAGTACGCTGTGACTGAACGTGCGCAATTGTCCCGCGTATTGAGCAGAAAACAGCGGTTCGAGTCCGCTCCTGTCGTGGAGGTACCTATGGAGATCGTCATCGCATCCACCCCCGAGGATGCCGCGCGCATCGTCGCGGACCGCTTCGAGCAGGCCATCGCGGCGGCGGGGGAGAAGGGCATCACCCTGGGACTCGCCACCGGTTCCTCCCCGGTCGCGACCTATCAGGAGCTGATCCGCCGCCATCAGGCCGGCGGCCTCTCCTTCGCACACGCGCGGGCCTTCCTGCTCGACGAGTACGTGGGCCTGCCGCGAGCCCACGAGCAGAGCTACTACCGCTTCATCCGAGACCAGTTCACCGCGCATGTCGACATCGACGACGCCGGCGTCCTCTCTCCCAACGGCGAGGCGGCGGATCCGGTCGCCGCCGCGGCGGCGTACGACGCGGCGATCGGCGAGGCGGGCGGCGTGGACCTCCAGATCCTCGGGATCGGGAGCAACGGTCACATCGGCTTCAACGAACCCACCAGCTCCCTCTCCTCGCGCACCCGCGTCAAGACTCTGACGCGACGCACCGTCGAGGACAACGCCCGATTCTTCGACACGGTCGACCAGGTGCCCGTGCACGTGATCACGCAGGGCCTGGGCACCATCGGCGAGGCCCGACGCATCGTGCTGATCGCCACGGGCGAGGGCAAGGCCGATGCCGTCGCCGCCATGGTCGAGGGCGCGCTGAGCGCCTTCTGCCCCGCGAGCTCGCTGCAGCTGCATCCGGCCGTCACGGTGGTGCTCGACGAAGCCGCCGCCTCGAAGCTCGAGAACGCGGACTACTACCGCTTCATCCAGGAGGAGCGTCCGCGCCTCACGCGCTGAGGGACCGCGGACGGGGCGGCCTGCCCCTCCTGCTCGCTCCACCGCGGCGCAGGATCGGTCACCACGACCGGGCCCTGCGCCGCGGCGCCTCGGGCGGGCCGATAGATTGGCTCCATGCCCACAGCTCCTTCACAACCCGCGGCGAAGACGGGCGCGCCCCTCTCCGCCCTCGACCGCTACTTCCACATCACAGCGCGCGGCTCGACCGTCGCCCGCGAGGTCCGCGGCGGCCTCGTGACGTTCTTCGCGATGTGCTACATCGTCGTGCTCAACCCGCTCATCATCGGCACCGTCCCCGACTCGACCGGGAGCTATCTGGGCGGCGGGGCGGAGCCGAACATCCCCGCGGTCGCCGCGGGCACCGCGCTCGTGGCCGGTGTGCTGACGATCTTCATGGGAGCGTGGGCGAAGTTCCCCCTCGCGCTCGCAGCAGGTCTGGGCCTGAACGCGTACGTCGCCTACTCGATCGTCCCCCTGCCGGGCATGACCTGGGGCGGGGCGATGGGGCTGATCCTGCTCGAGGGCGTGATCATCCTCGTCCTCGTCCTGACCGGCTTCCGCAGAGCGGTGTTCGCGGCGGTCCCGCCCTTCATGAAGACCGCGATCGGCGTGGGCCTGGGCCTGTTCATCGCCTTCATCGGCCTGTTCAACGCGCGCTTCGTCACGTCTGCGCAGGGCACGCCCGTGCAGCTGGGCAACGAGGGCTCGCTCAGCGGATGGCCCACCGCCGTGTTCGTCTTCGGCCTGCTGCTCATGCTGCTGCTGTGGGTCCGCAAGGTCCCCGGCGCGATCCTCATCGCCATCATCGCCGGGACGCTCCTGGCGACCCTCCTCGAGCGCGTCCTCGGGCTCGGCGCCTGGCGAGCGGCGTCCGAGGGAGATCCCGGCAACCCCGGCGGCTGGTCCATGAACGTCCCCGCCCTCGAGGGCTCCCCGATCCAGCTGCCGGACTTCGCGACCCTGTTCACCGTGGATCCGCTGGGCGGCGTGGCCGCGGCGGGCGTGATCGGCGCGAGCGTCATCGTGTTCTCCCTGCTGCTCGCGGACTTCTTCGACACCATGGGCACGATGGTCGGCGTCGGCTCGGAAGCCGGTCTGGTCGACGAATCCGGCGAGATCCCCCACTCCCAGCGCATCCTGGTCGCCGACTCCGTCGCCGCGATCGCCGGCGGCGTGGGTGGCGTCTCGTCGAACACCAGCTATGTCGAGTCGACCGCGGGCGTGGCGGAAGGGGCGCGCACGGGACTGGCCGCGATCGTCACGGGCGTCGCCTTCCTGCTCACGACGTTCCTGGCACCGCTGGTGGAGATGGTCCCCTACGAGGCGGCCACCCCGGCGCTCGTCATGGTCGGGTTCCTGATGATGACCCAGGTGAACGCGATCGACTTCTCCGACATGGAGAAGGCGATCCCCGCCTTCCTCACGATCATCCTCATGCCCTTCGCCTACTCGATCACCGTCGGCATGGGGGCAGGCTTCATCACGTACGTGCTCATCCGCGTGGTCCGGGGCAAGGCGCGCGAGGTCCATTGGCTCATGTACGTCGTGGCGGTGCTCTTCGTCCTGTACTTCCTCCGCGGAGGGATCGAGGGCCTCCTCCTCTGAGGCGCCCCTGGCGCACGCAGCGGTGCGGATCGACGACGAACGGGCCCCGGCATGCCGGGGCCCGTTCGTCGTGCCGACGGGGATCAGCGGGAGACGGAGTCCAGCACGTGGTCCAGCACGGCGAGAAGAGCCTCGACGTCGGACGGCGGGACCGAGGGGAACACGGCGATGCGCAGCTGATTGCGTCCCAGCTTGCGGTATGGCTCGATGTCCACGATGCCGTACCTGCGCAGGAGCGTCGTGATCGCGACGGCATCGATGCTCTCGTCGACGTCGATCGTCGCGACGACCTGCGAGCGGGCGGACGGATCGGCGACGTACGGGGAGGTCTCGGGACGGCGCTCCGCCCAGTCGTAGACCAGGCCGCTGCTCGTCCGGGTGCGCTCATCGGCCCAGGCGAGGCCGCCCTGGGCGAGCATCCACTCGATCTGCTCCGCCATCAGCAGCAGCGTCGCCACCGCCGGGGTGTTCAGGGTCTGGTCCTTGCGGGAGTTCTCGAGCGCGACCTTCAGGGAGAGGAACTCGGGGATCCAGCGGTCGCTCCGGGCGATCTCCTCGACGCGGGTGATCGCGGCGGGGGAGAGGAGGGCGATCCACAGCCCGCCGTCGGAGCCGAAGGCCTTCTGCGGGGCGAAGTAGTAGGCGTCCGCCTCGGTGATGTCCACGGCGGCGCCTCCGGCTGCCGAGGTCGCGTCCACGAGCACCAGCTGATCGGCACTCGCCCCGGCGGGCCGGCGCACCGGCACCATGACACCGGTCGAGGTCTCGTTGTGGGGGAAGGCGTACACGTCCACGGACGGGTCCGCGACGGGCCGCGCGAGGGTTCCGGGCTCCCCGGAGACGATGACGGGCTCCGCCAGGTGCGGCGCTCCGCGGGTCTCGGCGGCGAACTTCGAGGAGAACTCGCCGATCACGACGTGCTGCGCGCGCTCCCGCACCAGGCTGAAGGCGGCCGCATCCCAGAACGCGGTCGAGCCGCCGTTGCCGAGCACCACCTCGTAGCCCTCGGGGAGGGAGAACAGCTCGGCCAGCCCGGAGCGGATCCGTCGCACGAGGTCCTTGACGGGAGCCTGCCGGTGGGAGGTGCCGAGCACCGTCGCCCCGGCGCGGGAGAGCGCCTCGATCTGCTCGCGGCGGATGCGGGAGGGGCCGGAGCCGAAACGTCCGTCGGCGGGGAACAGCTCTGCGGGGATCTGCAGGGACTGGAGGTCTGACACGGGGTCTCCTTGCCGTGGTCGAGGGCGGGCCTGCTGCCGGTCCGGGGGATCGGCGCCCCTCCATTGTGCCTACTCGGACACGGCACGGCGGTTCCGGTCCGCGGTCATGCGCGCCGGCACGCCGGATCTGGCAGGATCGGAGCATGAGCCGCGCGGATCTCGAGAAGAAGCCCCACGACGTCGCCGGGATGTTCGACAGCATCGCCGGGCGCTACGACATCATGAACGACGTCGCGGCGCTCGGGCAGGTGCGGGGCTGGCGCCGGGCGATGGTCGCCTCTCTCGACCTGCGGTCGGGCGACACCGTGCTGGACCTCGCCGCCGGCACAGGGACGTCGACGGCGGCGATCGAGGCGGCGGGCGCCCGCGTCGTCGCGGCGGACTTCTCCCTGGGGATGATGCGCGAGGGACGCCGACGGCAGCCGCATCTTCCCTTCATCGGGGCCGATGCGCAGCGGCTCCCCTTCGCGGACGATGCCTTCGACGCCGCGGTCATCTCCTTCGCGCTGCGCAACGTCCAGGATCCCCGTGCGGGCCTGGCGGAAATGGTCCGCGTCGTCCGCCCCGGGGGCGCCGTGGTGGTGTGCGAGTTCTCCACGCCGAGCAACGCCCTGTTCCGCAGGGTCTACCGGAAGTACCTCATGCGGGCGATCCCCGCCGTCGCGAGCCGACTCGCGAGCCAGTCCGACGCCTACAGCTACCTCTCCGAGTCGATCCTCGCGTGGCCCGACCAGGACGAGCTGCGGGAGTGGTTCGGCGGGGCGGGCCTGGTGGGCACCCAGTACAAGAACCTCAGCGGAGGCATCGTCGCCCTGCACCGGGGCTACGTCCCGGGCTCCTGACCTGCGGCGAAGCATCCTCGAAAACCGCGTGTGGGCGCTCCGGCCTCAGGACGTGGCGCAGAACACCCCGGGAACGGGCTTCTCGGCTTGCGTCGGGGTGGTGGGTGGCGTAATGTTTTCCCTCGTGCCCCGGTGAACGGGACGGGAACGGGGAGAGATCCTCGCTTCGGAGAATCGTT
>NZ_JBHLSV010000046.1:0-14146 GCF_042434575.1 Brachybacterium hainanense | reverse complement strand
GCAGTCGGCCTCGCGGACGATGACGTCCTGCGAGACGTCGACCAGGCGACGGGTCAGGTATCCCGACTGCGCGGTCTTCAGCGCCGTGTCCGCGAGATCCTTCTTGAACTGATCGGTCGTGGGGCGGACGGACTCGTGCCGGATCCCCGCCCGGGTCGCGACGGCCTCGAGAGCGCGCGAGACGCCGATCGGCGAGGAGCCCGCGTCGGCGGTGCGGGCGCTCGCGGCATGGACGGTGACGGCGGCGGCCGCCTCGGCCTCGACCAGCAGCGCCGCCGAGCCGAGGTCCTCCGCCAGCAGCACGGTCGCCCCCGGGGCGGTGCCGGCCGCGGCGGTGACGGCCTTCGCCAGCGAGCTGCCGCCTGCGGAGGCCGGGGCGGCGACCTCGTCCCCGCGCTCGCGGCGGATCCGCCCATCGACGCCGATCCGCACGGTGTCGCCGACGTCGAGCCGCTGCACGCCCTCGAAGAAGGTCGCCCCGCCGCTCGCGACGTCGCGACCGCGCAGGTACGCGAGGACCGTCGGCTCGTGCGGGGCCGCGACGACGCCGGAGGCGGTGCGGGCGGCGATCAGGGCGCGCAGATCCGTGCCCCACAGGACGCCGCCGTCCACGGGCGCGAGGTACAGCGCCGGGGCGTCGGCGCGCAACCGCCGGGCCAGGACGTCCGTGCCCTCCCGGTCGATGCTCAGCCCGAGCGTCGAGGCGTCCGCGTGCGGGATCGGGGCGCGGCCGGTGTCGCCGGCGGGGCCTTCAGCGGAGAGGAAGCCGGTCAGCCCGGTCAGCTCGGTCATGGCAGGTCCTTCGGATGAGGGGCGGAGGGATGGTCGTCCTCGAGGAACGTGGCGGCGAGGGAGTCGAGGTCCTGGGCGGCGGTGTCCTCGTGCCCGGGACGCTGGAGGGTGCGGACGGTCTCCTCGCGTACGGCGAGGGACAGCACCAGCGCGACGGTGCAGCGGGCCGCGAAGCCGGGGTCGACGCCGCGGCACAGCTCGCCGCGGGCGGCGAAGCCCGCGTACACGTCCTCGAGCACGTGCTCGTGGACGCGGCGCAGACGTGCCAGGCGGAACCGCGCCGGATGGTCGCGGCTGACGGCCTCCCCGTTCAGGGTCGAGAGCAGCTGCATGGGATGCGAGCGCGGGTTCCACTGCCGGTGGAGGGCGGAGACGAAGGTCGCGCGGTCCCCGCCCAGCCGCGGCGCGCTGCCCAGCAGGCCCTGGGCCTGATTCTCGAGCCGGTCGATGACCGCGCTGAGCAGGGCGTCCTTGGTCGGGAAGTGGTGGAGCATGCCGGGATGGGACACCCCCACACGCTGGGAGATGTCCCGCAGGCTGGCGCCGAAGTACCCGTGCTCCGCGAAGAGGGTCGCGGCGCTGTCGAGGATCTCCTCGCGTCGCGACTCGCCCTTGGCCGTGCGGACCGGGCCCGTCTCGCCCTCCTCGCCGGTGCCGGGATCCGCGAGCGTGCGGATGCCCTGCAGAGCAGGATCCCCGGAGGGCAGGGGCCCTGCCTGCTCCTGCGAGACCGTGCCGTCGCCGGCGCGGTCGGACAGGACCGCGGCCAGCGGGACGGGGCCCGGGCCGGAGGACGGGTGGACGGTCGGCGCCATGCCGATCACCGTACAGTCTCCTCCACGAGGAGCTCGGCGATCTGGATGGCGTTGAGCGCGGCGCCCTTGCGCAGATTGTCCGCGACGGCGAACAGCACGAGACCCTTCCCGCCCGGGACCGACTGGTCCTCGCGGATCCGGCCCACGAAGGTGCCGTCCTGCCCGGCGGCCGCGAGCGGAGTCGGCACCTCCACGAGGGTGACGCCGGGCGCGTCCGCGAGCAGCTCGCGGGCGCGGTCGGCGCTGATCGGGCGATCGAACTCGGCGTGGATCGCCAGGGAGTGCCCGGTGACGACGGGGACGCGCACGCACGTGCCGGCGACCGCGAGGTCCGGGATGCCCAGGATCTTGCGGGACTCGTGGCGCAGCTTCTGCTCCTCGTCCGTCTCGCCGGAGCCGTCCTCGACGAAGCTCCCGGCCTGGGCGAGGACGTTGAAGGCGATCGGCTGGGTGTACGTGCGCGGCGCGGGCACGGTCGCGGCCGTGCCGTCGGTCGCGAGCTGCTCGATCGCGGGCTCGGCGGCGCGGACCTGCCCGGCGAGCTCCTCCACGCCGGCGAGACCGGAGCCGGAGACGGCCTGGTAGGTCGCGACCTTGAGGCGCGCGAGCCCCGCCTCCTCGTGGAGGACCTTCAGCGCAGGCATCGCTGCCATGGTCGTGCAGTTGGGGTTGGCGATGATGCCGCGGGGGCGGTCGGCGGCGGCCCCGGGGTTGACCTCGGCGACCACGAGCGGGACCTGCGCGTCGCGGCGCCAGGCGGAGGAGTTGTCGACCACGACCGCGCCCGCCTCGGCGAAGCGGGGGGCCAGTGCCGTGCTGGTCGAGCCGCCGGCGGAGAAGATCGCGACGTCGATGCGGGAGCCCTCGGAGGAGATGTCCGCGCTCGCGGCGTCCTCGACGAGCAGCTCCTGGCCCGCGTACTGCACGGCCGTGCCGGCGGAGCGGGCGGAGGCGAAGGCGCGGATCCGGGAGTGGGGCACGGCGCGCTGGGCGAGCAGGGCGAGCATGACGCGGCCGACCTGGCCGGTTGCTCCCACGACACCGAGGACGGGGCCGTCCTCGCAATACCCGGGGGTGGTGGTGAAGTCGGTCATGTCAGCGCCCCGTCCCGCCGTACACGACGGCCTCGGTCTGATCCGCGTCCAGGCCGAACGCGGTGTGGATCACCTGCACCGCGTCATCGAGCCGATGCACGTCGGTGACCACGGAGATGCGGATCTCCGAGGTGGAGATCATGTCGATGTTGATGCCGGCCTCGCCGAGGGTGCGGAACAGGGTCGCGGACACGCCGGGCGACGCCTTCATGCCCGCACCGACGATCGACACCTTCCCGATCTGGTCGTTGTAGCGCACCTCGCGGTAGCCGATCGTCTCCTGCGCCGTCTCGATCGCGGCGAGAGCGGCCGCGGAATCGGCCTCGGGCAGGGTGAAGGAGATCGCGACCGTGTCATCGGTCGTCGAGGAGTTCTGCACGATCATGTCGATGTTCGCGCCGGAGGAGGCGACCACGTCGAACAGGAGCGCGGCCTTGCCCGGCTGGTCCGGCACCTCGACCACGGTGATCTTGCCTTCGCTGCGGTCATGGGCGACGCCGGAGATGATGGGGGCCTCGAGGCCCTCCTCGCGCTGGGACTCCACGATGTCCTCCTTGCTGGGGTTGCCGGCGTCCAGGTGGACGACGTCGGCGATGCGGATGGTCAGGTCCGGGTCCACGGGGATCTCCCGCTCCGGCTGGTCGGAGACGATGGTGCCGATGCGGCCGCTGAAGGAGCTGCGCACGTGCAGCGGCACCCCGTAGCGGCGGGCGTACTCGACGCTGCGGGCCATGAGGATCTTGGAGCCGTTCGCGGCCATCTCGAGCATCTCCTCGCTCGAGATGTACGGGACGCGGCGCGCGGCGTGGACGATGCGGGGGTCCGCGGTGAAGACGCCGTCCACGTCGGAGTAGATCTCGCAGACATCGGCCTCGAGCGCCGCGGCGAGGGCGACGGCGGTCGTGTCGGAGCCGCCGCGTCCCAGGGTGGTGATGTCCTTGGTGGACTGGGAGACGCCCTGGAAGCCGGCGACGATCGCGACGCTGCCCTGGTCGACGGCGTCGCGGATCCGGCCCGGGGTGACCTTGAGGATGTGGGCCCGGCCATGGACCTCGTCGGTGATCAGGCCGGCCTGGGACCCGGTGTAGGCGCGGGCGGCGACGCCCAGGTCGTTCAGCGCCATGGACAGCACGGCCATCGAGATGCGCTCGCCCGCGGTGAGGAGCATGTCGAGCTCACGCGGGGGCGGCGTCGCCGTGACCTGCTCCGCGAGATCGATGAGCTCGTCGGTGGTGTCGCCCATCGCGGACACGACGACGACGACCTTGTGACCGGCCTTCGCGTACAGCGCGATGCGGTCGGCCACGCGCTTCACGGACGTGGCATCGGCGACGGAGGATCCGCCGTACTTCTGGACCACCAGGCTCATCGAGGCGGGCCTCCTCAGGATCGTCGGGGCGCGCGGGGCGCCGCCGCACGCGGACAGGGCGGGCCGGGCGGGCCCCCGCGGGCTCCGGGCATGCGGGAGCGCGCGGGCACGTCGCAGGGCCTCCCCCAGTGTACGAGTGCGACCGGATGCGCTCCGCCCCCGCCTGCGATCCGGGACCACCGCCACACCCCGCCGGACGCGGCGGAGCGCTGCCCCTGCCCCGACCTGTGCGGCCAAGCTGCGGCTGTCCCGGCCCGGGAGCCGCACCTTCGCCGCACGCGAGCCCGCGCAGCACCGCGAGGACGCCGGCCGTCCCGGCGGAGGTCAGGCGGGGGTCAGGCGCCCGTGCGGGCGGCGGCGCGGACGCGCAGGCGCCCGCGCAGGTACTCGACCGCCATCGGCAGGACGGACACCGCGACCAGCAGGAGCACCGCCGCCTCGATGTGGTCCCGGATCAGGGGCACGCCTCCGAGCGCGTACCCGAGCAGGGTCAGCAGCACGACCCACGCCACGGCGCCGACCGCGGACCACGTGTAGAAGGTCCGGCGCGGCATGCGGCTCACGCCCGCGACGACGGTCACGAAGGTGCGCACGATCGGGACGAAGCGCCCCAGCACGAGGGCCCGGGCGCCGTAGCTCTCGAAGAAGGCGATGGACCGGTCGAAGTAGGCACGCTTCAGGACGCGGCCGTCCCGCTCGTACAGCCGCGGACCGAGCGCCCGGCCGATCTCGTAGCCGCTGACGTTGCCGGCGATCGCAGCCGCGATCAGCGTCAGCAGCGACACCCCGAGCGGCACGCCCAGCACGCCCTCGTGGGTGAACATGCCGATCGCGAACAGCAGCGAGTCCCCCGGCAGGATCGGGAAGAACAGCCCGCACTCGACGAGGACGATCAGATGGCTGACCCACCAGAAGGCCGGCCCGAACTGCTCGAGCAGCGCCGTGGGGTCCATCAGGGTGCGGATCAGGTCCATGCAGGGTCTCCCGGGGGTCGAGGTGCCCCTTCAGCATGCCGCATCAGCCGCCCTGCCTCGTGGACGACCGGGAGCGGAGATGTGCAGGCATCGTGCGGATCACCTGCACCGCGGCGAGAGGGATGGGATGATCGCAGCAGGGGGCCGCGCGTGCTCCGGTCCAGGGAGGGACGATGAGCACTGCAGAGCCGCCGGGGATCCAGGTCGACGGGGTCTCCCGCGCCTTCGGGGCCGTCCAGGCGGTCGCGGGTCTGTCGCTCACAGCTCCGCAGGGCCAGGTGACCGCGCTCGTGGGCCCCAACGGCTGCGGCAAGTCGACGCTCATGCTCATGCTCGCCTCGCTGCTCGCGCCCGACGCCGGCAGCATCCGCATCCTCGGCCATGATCCCCAGGTCGACACCGATGCGACACGTCGGGCGGTCGGATGGATGCCGGACCAGTTCGGGGCCTGGGACTCGCTGCAGGTCGCGGAGGTCCTCGAGGTCATGGGCCGCGCCTACTTCCTGCCGCGGCCGCAGCTGCGCGAACGCATCGGGGTCCTGCTGGAGCAGCTCGACCTGGCGAGCCTCGCCCGCACTCCCGCCCACGTCCTCTCCCGCGGGCAGAAGCAGCGCCTGGGCCTGGCGCGCGCCCTCGTGCATGCGCCGCAGGTGCTCATCCTCGACGAGCCTGCCTCCGGACTGGATCCCGCGGCCCGCAAGCGCCTGCTCGGGATCGTGCGCGGCTTCGCGGCCGATGGCGGGACGGTGCTCGTCTCGAGCCACATCCTCACCGAGCTCGAGGAGATGGCGGACCGGGTCGTGTTCATGGACCAGGGCCGGCAGACGGGACAGGCGAGTCTGCAGGAGCTCGCCGAGCGTCCGCAGCGCTGGCGGGTGCGCAGCCTGGACGCGTCCAGCCTGTGGCGGGCTCTCGACGCGGCGGGTGTGCACCGCGGCCGCGTGCATCGGACGGATCCGGAGCCCGAGGGGTATGCCGAGGTCACCCTGGACCTGCCGGACGAGAAGGTGGCCGCGCTGCTGCTCGCGGACCTCGTCACCCATGACGGGCGGATCGTCGGCTTCGGCCCGGCCGCCGGACGTCTGGAGTCCGCCTATCTCGCGAGCGAGGCGGCGCGGAGGCAGGGGGCGCTGTGAGCTGGGCGGGTCTGCGCCTGGTCGCGGGGCTCGAGCTGCGGCGGCATCGCGGCCGACGGCCCCTGCTCCTCCTCGCCTGCTGGGCCGCAGCGCTGGTCGTGGTGGGCGGTCTCGTGCTCGCCCGTCGGCATCCGGCCGTAGCGGGTGCGAACTCGACGGTCGAGGGCTGGGCCCAGGCCCGCACCGGGGCCGGGGAGTCGTCCTTCGCCGCTGTGGCGATCCTCGCGCTGGGTTCGCTGCTGCTGGTCCTGCCCGGGCTGGCCGCGGCCGCCGTCCCCCGCGACCGGGAGGCCGGGATGCTCGCACCGCTGCAGGGCTCGCTGCTCCGCCCGGCGCAGATCATCGGCGGGAAGACCCTCGCCCTGTGGCTCGTGGGGCTGGCGCTCCTCGCCGCTGCTGCGCCCGGCCTCGTCCCGGGAGCGATCTTCGCCGGCTACGGCGTGGGGAGGGCGGCCGCGACGCTGGGCCTGCTCGCCGGGATCGCCCTGGCCGTGGCGATGCTGTGCGTCGGCATCGGCGCCCTCACCGCAGGTCGGCGCCGCGCCGTCATCCGCGCCTACCAGGCGGTGGCGGTCGGCTGCGTGCTGCTGCCGATGGTCTGGCTGGCCTCCTTCCCGCTGCTGCGCCAGCAGGTCCCGCCCCCGCGGGGTGATCAGGAGATGATCGAGCTGCTGAACGCGGTCGACATCGACGCCGGGCCCGAGGAGATCAGCCGCTACCTCGATGCCCATGACCTGCGGGGATATGCCGTCGATCCGAGGCGGGACGGCGTCGGGAACGCTCCCGGGCCGATGCTCATCACGGTCTGCACCCCGGCCTCGTCCTCCCAGACCGTTCCTCGCAGCGATGCGCTGCTCGGGCTCGCAGCCCCGAACCCCCTGATCCTGCTCTCGCAGGTCCTCGCGCGGAGCACCGATGCGACCGTGCTGGGCGATATCCGGGATGGCTATGCGCGGGCGTCCGATCCTCTGGGATGGGTGCTGTGCGAAGGACAGGATCCCGTCCCCTCGCCCCGTCCGGCCTGGCCCGTCGGCCTCGCCCTCTGGTTCCTGGCGGGCGGCGGCACGGCCCTGCTCGCGGTGCACCGTCTGTCCGTCCCTATGTCAGGAGGCACCCGATGAGTTCCGGCCCCGTCCTTCCGCCCCCGCCCCCGGCCGGGAGCGACGCGTCGGCCGCGGTGCCGCCCGAGCCCCGCCCGTCGACCGCGGGCGCCTCGACGTGGCGGCTGCGTCCCCACGCGCTGTGGCTCGTGGCCTCGCTCGAGCTGCGGCAGCGGGTGCGCTCGAAGCGGTGGTACATCGCCCTCGGGATCTGGTTCGTGTTCCTGATGGGCATGAGCCTGCTGATCTTCTCGTCGTTCACGGTCTTCGCGGACGGGGATGCCTCCTTCTTCGGCGACGGCGGGCTGCTGCGCACCGCTGGGCAGCTGTGCGCGTCGCTGTCGACGCTGCTGCTGGTGTTCATGCTGATGCTGGTGCTGCCGGCGCTCTCGGCCGGGTCGATCAACGGGGACCGCACCGCGGGCACCCTCGCGACGCTGCAGGCGACGCTGCTGAGCCCGGCGGAGATCGTCGTGGGGAAGATTCTCGCCGGCTGGCTCGTGGGCCTCGCTTTCCTCGGCACGGCGATGCCCTCGGTCGCGCCGTCGATGCTGCTGGGCGGCTCCTCGATCCTGTACCTGCTGCGGATCGTGCTCATGATCGGCGTGCTGTCGCTGCTGGTGACGGCGTTCGGGGTGGGCATGTCCTCGCTGCTCGCACGGCAGCTGGGCTCGGTCGTGCTCACGTACCTGGGCGTCATCGGGACGATGGTGATCCTCCCGGTGATCTGGGGGGCGTCTCTGCCGATGCTCACGGTGCCGAGCACGCAGACCCAGTACTTCCAGACGCCCTACGAGGGGGATTGGATCGAGCTCGGCCCCGGCGCGGGCGGGGGCGGACCGGCCCTGACGCTCGAGGACGGCGAGCAGGCGCCCCGCGAGGGCGAGTGGGTGTGCGTCTCCTGGGGCGAGGACATGTCCACGACCGTCCATTCCGAGTTCACCGCTCCCCTGCTGTGGATGAACCCGTTCGTGCTGGTGGCGGAGACGGCACCCGCTCTCCCGCAGGATCTGCTCGGCGAGGGGGACGCGCCGCTGGACCTGCTCGCCTATCTGAAGTCCGGTGTCCGCTGGGCCTCGAATCCGCAGGCGGACGTCTTCCGGGTGCAGTGCGAGCCGGGAATCCCCGGCTACCCGGAGGGCGTGAGCGGGGCGATGCCGTGGCCGGTGTGGCCGATGGGCCTCGCGGCGTGGACGCTCGTCGGCGGCGGCGCCTCCGTTCTCGCGATCACGCGGCTGCGGGTTCCGATGCGCCGCATCAGCGCCGGCACCCGCATCGCCTGATCGGCTGCGCTCCGTCCGACGGTGCGCGGAGGCACGAGGTGCACCGCAGGACGGTGCGGAGCCGATCGGGCCTCCCATATCCCCTGATCGGCTGCGCCGCATCTGCCGAGTTCTGTACCGTCTGCGGCACGTGAGTGGTACAGAACTCGGCAGACGTCAGCATGGGAGCGGTGTCAGGGCCGCAGACGGTGGAGGTCCCGCGGGAACAGCGTCACCTCGCGGACGTTCCCCATCCCGATCAGGCGGGAGACCCAGCGCTCGAGCCCGATCGCGAATCCGCCGTGCGGCGGCATCCCGCCCTCGACGGTGCGCAGGTAGTCCGCGTGCTCGGCCGCGTCGATCCCTCGTTCCGCAAGAGCGGCCAGGTAGTCGCCGTGGCGGTGCAGCCGCTGCCCGCCGGTGACGAGCTCCACTCCGCGGAAGAGCAGGTCGAAGCTGTTGCTGTACGGGCCGCCGGGGGTGGGCTCCCGGGTCCAGGGGTGGGTGTAGAAGGGACGCGTGCGAAGCGGGTACGCCTCGACGGCGAGCACGTCGCTGCCGTGCTCGGCCCGGGCCCAGCGTCCGAGCGCCCGTTCCTGCTCCGGGGAGAGGTCGGGGAGGTCGGGCGGAGCGCCGAGGAGCTCGCGGGCGTGCGCGAAGTGGACGACGGGGACCGCCGCGGGGATGCTGGGCAGCTCGACCTGCAGCAGGTCCAGCTCGGGGGCGGCGTCCTCGCGCAGCGTCTCGAGCATCCGGTGCAGCACGTTCGTGAGCACGGCGAGGACGTCGCGATGGTCCTCGATGAAGCCGAGCTCGACGTCCAGCGACGTGTACTGGGCGAGGTGCCGGGCGGTGTCGTGGGGTTCGGCGCGGAAGACGGGACCGACCTCGTAGACCCTCTCGAAGACTCCGACGAGCTGCTGCTTGTACAGCTGCGGGCTCTGGGCGAGGTAGGCCGGCTGTCCGAAGTAGTCGACGCGGAACACCTCCGCTCCGGACTCGGTCGCGGCCCCCACCAGCTTGGGGGTCGCGATCTCGGTGAAGCCGTCCGCATCGAGGGCGGCGCGGAAGCCGCGCATCGACGCGGCGGCCAGCCTCCAGCGGGCCCGCTGGACGGGATGCCGCCAGCTGAGCGCGGCATGGTCGAGCCTCGCCGGCAGCGAGGCGGTCAGCTCGGGGCGCCAGAGCTCGAAGGGGGAGGTCGCGGCCGGATCGCCGAGAAGGGTGATCCGGGGCCGCACGATCTCCCGCCCTCCGGGCGCCTTCGGGTTGGCGCTCACGGTCCCAGTGATGCGGACCGGCGTCTCCTCGGGGGGCAGGGCGCCTGAGCCGTCCTCCGGCTCGAGGACGACCTGCACGAGCCCGCTGCGGTCCCGGACGACGAGGAAGGCGACGCGGGACAGCTCGCGCCGACGGTGCACGTGCCCGCGGATGGCGACCGTGCTGCCGGGCGCGGTGGAGCCGATCTCCGCGGCGACGACGACGGGGTGGGGGGCAGGTCTCATGATTCCTCCAGGTGATGGGGCCCTGGAGGTGCGGGCGGGGGCTAGGTCGCTGTGCCACCGCACCTTCGCCGGCTGGCGCCGGCCTCTCGTCGGTCCGCCGGTACGCGCGTGCGCTCCGTGCCCGGGGGCGTGAGGGGTGTCAGTCCTCGGCGCGCCCGCCCAGGCTAGCGCACGCTCAGCGGCGCCGCGGGGCCGGGTCCTCGCGCAGCGCGGGCAGGGAGCCCGCGAGCAGGAGCATGCCCGCACCGAGCACGATGACCGCGACGCCGAGCCACACGAAGCTGCTGCGTCCGTCCGCGAGCAGGACGCCGACGACGATGATCGCGCCCAGGAGCATCGTGAGGACGCTGTTGCGCCGGATCCGTGCCCGCAGGATCCCGCCGGAGGTCTGGTTCATGCCTCGCATGATACGGGGGCCGTCTACCGGTCGGCCGGGCCGGGATCGGCGCTCGGGATCCGATGCGGGTCCGCGCCCGTGGGGGCAGATGCATCGGCCCCGCCCCCGGTCCCGAAGTCCGGGAGGATCCCGCGGGAGACGGCTTCGGCATCGGCCGCCCGGTAGGGCGACAGGTGCTCCTCGGGGGAGGCGGGTCGCAGGGGCGCCACCCCTCCCTCGGGGGCGACGAGCACGAAGGGCGTGCGCCGGCGCGTGTACAGCCCGGCGGGGCCGTAGACGATGTCCCGCAGGCGGCGGCGCATCGCGAAGGAGGCGGCGGCGCCCAGCAGCGGGCTCGCGACGAGCACGTCGATGCCGATCCAGACCCAGCCGGTCGAGGTCATGCCGCCGGCGAGCTCGAGCAGCACGGCGAGCGCCCCCGTGATGATCAGGGCTTCGAGCGCGACGAGCACCCCGGTCAGGACGACCACGCGAGCCTCCCACGGGTTCAGCTCCGCCCGCGTCTCCCAGTCCGGGTAGGTGCGCTCGTCGAGGACCCGGGAACGCAGCGGACGGGCGAGGAGCATCGCCAGCTGCGGGGCGAGGGAGACGAGGCCGGCGAGGACCGCGAGCAGCGGGAGGCCGACGGCGAACACCTGCCAGGGCTGCTGGGCCTGGACGACGGAGAAGGCCATGTCGCTGGTCATGCGCTCGATGACCACGACGAGGTCGAGGATCGAGAAGATGATCCAGCCCAGCGGCAGCATCACCAGACCCACCCAGGTCATGGCCGGTCCGGCGAGGGCGGCGAGGGTTCGCCCGGCCCGGGCGAGCAGCTCCGCCGGGCCGGGTTCGAGGCGGGAGGGGACCGGCGGCAGGTGCCGCCGGTCCTGGGTGACGAGGACGGCGAGGCGGGCGGCCCGGTCCGCGGCGGGGGCGGTGCGGGTCGAGCGGTCCCACAGGCTCATCTGCTCGGCCGGGGTCGGGACGTCCAGCAGCCGGGGCGCGCTCAGCAGAGGACGCATGGTCAGCCAGGCGAGCGCGCACCACAGCAGCGCCGCGCACAGGGCGGCGAGCACCCCGGCGCTGAGAGTTCCCCAGTGCGGGGACAGCGGGGTGAGCGCCAGCAGGACGGTGGCGATCACGGAGACCAGCGGCAGGATCATGAGCGGGGCGGCGGCCCGGCGGGACACGGCCCGCTGGAAGTCCTCCTCGGTCAGGTGCATGCGCGGGTTGATCGTCGCGACCCGGTGCACGGACAGGAGGAGGAGCGAGAGGCTCACGAGCGTCCCGGTGAGGGGGACCAGCAGGTAGGCGAGCCCCAACCCGAGCGGCGTGAAGCCGATCGAGCGCACGAACATGTCGAACATGCCGGGCTCGACGACGAGGGCGAGGCTGCCGAGCAGGAGGAAGGTCGGCGAGGTGCCCAGGACGTAGCAGGTCAGCAGCGCATACCAGAGCGGGAGGAGGACCAGGGCCGGCATCCACGCCGCTCTCAGCAGGCGTGCGCGCAGCAGACGGCGCGAGGGGAGCATGATCTGCTCGGGCAGGGCGAGGGCCGGGGAGTCGAGGGGGAGCTGCGGCGGATCGGGCAGGTTCCGCAGCGGCGCAGGCCGGTGCGCGGAGCTCGCCCGAGGCGGGAGGGTCACACCGATCGCCGTCCCAGGAACGCCCGCCCGAGGGTCATCTCATCGGCATAGTCCAGATCGCCTCCCACCGGGAGTCCGGAGGCGAGCCGGCTGACGGTCAGCTCCATCGGCTGCAGCAGGCGGGAGAGGTAGGCGCTGGTGGCCTCGCCCTCGATGTTGGGGTCCAGCGCGAGGATCACCTCGCTCGTCTCGCCGCTCGCGAGACGGGTCATGAGCTCCTTGATGCGCAGGTCGTTCGGGCCGATGCCGCCGATCGGGTCGATCGCGCCGCCGAGGACGTGGTAGCGGCCGCGGAACTCGCGGATCCGCTCGATCGCGACGATGTCCTTGGACTCCTCGACGACGCAGATGACCTCCTCGCTGCGGCGCGCATCGGCGCAGATGCGGCACAGGTCCTCCGCGGCGACGTTCCCGCAGATCCTGCAGAAGCGCACCGACTCCTTGACGCGCACGAGCACGTCGGCGAGCCGATGCACCGCCTCGGCGTCCGCGTCCAGCAGATGGAACGCGATGCGCTGCGCCGACTTGGGGCCGATGCCGGGCAGCTTGCCCAGCTCGTCGATGAGGTCCTGCACGATGCCTTCGAACACCCTCCTAGGGTAGGCGCCCGCCCTGACGACGGGCGCCGCGGCGACCCGGGTGCGTGCAGGATCCCGCAGGAAGCCCGGCTATGGTGTCCTCCGTCACAGGATCCGATGTGAGGAGCATTCCGTGAGCCCGCTGCCCGAGCCGTACCTCCCTGCCGAGCCCCTGTCCGCCTGCCGCGTGGCGGAGGCGCCCGCGGTGCTGACCGCCGTCGTGCGCAAGCAGGGATACCCGATGTACGAGATGCCGGCCCTGATGGACGGGACGTTCTCGCATCTCGCCGATGCGCTCGCGGAGGTCGGGGTGACGCCCATCGGCCCGGCGTTCTCGCTGCATCACCGGGCGCCGGTGGACACGGCCGATCTCGAGGTCGGCTTCCCGGTGGACCGGGCGCTCGAGGCGCCGCTCATGCTCGAGAGCGGCCTGCTCGTGGAGGCGTCCCAGCTGCCCGCCGGGCGGGTGGGGCTGATCAGCTACGTCGGCGGCTACGGCGGGCTGGGCGAGGCATGGGGGCGTTTCACGCAGTCGATCGGCGACTCCGCGGAGCAGATGACGTACCCGTTCTGGGAGTTCTACGTGACCGAGCCCTCGCCCGAGGCGGATCCGGCGACGATGCGGACCGATCTGGTGAGCCTGCTCGAGCCGCGCGCCTGAGACGGATCATCCGCCGGGCAGCGGTGCGAGGGACCAGCCGAGGAGCGTGACGGCGGGCCCGAGCAGGGTTCCGAGGACCACCTCGCGCAGCGTGTGCTGCGCGAGGTGGAGTCGTGCCCAGCCCAGCAGCGGCAGCAGCACCGGCGCGGCGAGCAGCCATCGGGGGTCGAGCAGGAGCGCGAGGAAGGCCAGCAGCGCGCTCAGGCAGAACAGGTGCAGGGACACCTTGATGCCCAGCAGGGTGATCCCGGCGGCGAGGAGCAGGCCGGCGCACATCGTCCCGAGCGCCCAGAGCAGCAGGACGGGGGCGCCGAGCAGGAGCATGGCGGCGAGGCCGACGACGACGGAGCCGATGCCGAGCAGATAGGCGCGGCGGCGCTGCTCGGGGCGGCTGACCTGGCGGTCGCTGAACCGGGCGCGGCGCACACCGGCCTCGACGATCACGTACGGGATGGCGGCGCAGAACAGGCCGGCGAACAGGCCCCAGCCGAGCCCGGCGAGACGACCGGGCTGGCTGTGCAGCCCGCACAGGATGCAGATCACGAGCACGGGCACCACCGGGGTCAGCACCTCGGTGAGGCCTCGCGCGAGACGGGTCATGGCGCCTCCACGGCGGCGGTCAGCCGCGCGTCTCGTCGATGACCTCGAGGACGCGGCCGCCGAGCAGCTTCTCGACGACCTCCCGACCGGTGCGTCTGGTCACGGTCGCGTCGGCGTCGTCTCGCGAGGCTCCGCCGGTGGGGTCCTCGTCGGGCGGGGCGGGGGTGCCGCCGGCGGAGGGCGCGCTGCGCTGACGTCCCCGGTCCTGGGCGGCGGCGCGGGTGGCGTGCGCGGC
>NZ_JBHLSV010000045.1:0-15605 GCF_042434575.1 Brachybacterium hainanense | reverse complement strand
GTCGCCCCGATGCGCGGGCGGCGGCCCGACCCGTACCGGACGGCCGCGCGGGCGCGGGGGCTCCGGGGGCCGGTAGGAGTCGAAGTCGGAATGGGTCATCGGCGTCCTCCGAGGAAGGCGAGGGCGGTCGCGGCGAGCATCCCGGCGGCCGCGATCCCGGCGGTGCGCAGCATCCGGGGCAGCTCGGCCGTGGGGACCTGCGGATCCGGTGGGAGGCCGTACACCTCCGGCTCGTCCAGCAGCAGGAACACGGAGCCGGTCCCGCCCACGCCGTCGCGGCCGTTGGCTCCGTACAGGCGTGCCTCGGTCATGCCCTGCTCATGGAGCCGGGCGACCCGCTGCTCGGCCTCCTCGACCATCTCCGCGCGGTCGCCGAAGCGGATCGAGGTGGTGGGGCAGGTCTGCGCGCAGGCCGGGGTCTGTCCGTCCACGAGCCGGTCGTAGCACAGGGTGCACTTGTTGGCGGTGCCGTGATTCGGGACGTCCTGGGGACCGCGGTCGCGGTCTCCCTTCGTGGCGATGGTGCCGTCGTCGCGGCGCTCGATGACGCCGAAGGGGCAGCCTCCCACGCAGGTTCCGCAGCCGTTGCAGATGTCCGACTGCACCACCACGGTCCCGAACTCGGTGCGGAACAGGGCGCCGGTCGGGCACACGTCCAGGCAGCCGGCATGCGTGCAGTGCTTGCACACGTCCGAGGACATGAGCCAGCGGAACTCGGGGGTGTCCGGCGGCGTGCGGTCCGCGGCCGGGGCGGCGGGGGCGGGCTTCGGGCCGACGGACGGCATGCCGAGGCTCACGAGCTTCCTGCCGCTCTCGCGGGCCTGCTCGATCCGCTCCTTCTCCTGCTCGACGAAGGCGACATGGCGCCAGGTGTTCGCGCCGAGGGCTCCGGTGTTGTCGTACGAGGAGCCGAGGATCTCGAGGTCCCCGTCCTGCGGGTTGCGGTTCCACTCCTTGCAGGCGACCTCGCAGGCCTTGCAGCCGATGCAGATCGAGGTGTCGGTGAAGAAGCCCTTGCGCTCGTGGCTGTGGCCCCAGCCGGCATCGGCCGCGGGGTCCTCCTCCGGCCCGTGCAGCAGTCCCATCAGCGCTCCTCCGTCCCGTTCCCGGCTCCAGCCGCGGAGTCCGGATCCGTCCCGTCCGGCGCGGTGCCGTGCGGACCCCGGTCCACCTGCTCGGTGCCGTCCCGGCCCGTGCGCCCGGGAGACGCCGGGAGATGCACGCGCCGTTCCCCCTCGGGCGGGATCGTGACCCGCACGTCCCCGGTCCACTCATCGATCCCGGCGCGGCGCTGGTAGTCGGCGACCAGCCTCCGCAGCTCCGCACCGCGCGGTCGACGCCCCGGGATGATCGCGCAGGCGGTCACCTTCGAGTTCTGGATCTGGGTGTTGGCATCGAGGTTCAGCCCGATCAGGTCGTTGACGCTGTCGCCCTCGACGACGGCCTCGCTCCCGCGCGCCCAATGGTAGGGCAGACCGATCTGGTGGACCGTCCGATCCGCGACCTGGAGAGGGCGCAGGCGCCGCGTCACCAGGACGCGGGCCTCGATCGCGGACCGTGCGGAGATGACGGTCGCCCACCCGTAGGGGGTGAGGCCCTCCCGTGCGGCGAGCTCCGGGGAGACCTCGCAGAACAGCTCGGGCTGCAGCTCGGAGAGGTACGGCAGGAAGCGGCTCATGCCGCCCGCCGTATGGTGCTCGGTGACGCGGTAGGTCGTGAACACATGCGGATAGACCTCCCCGGCGGGGCCGGTCACGTCCGGTCCCGGGGCGTTCATCGCGTCCCGGCTGTGGAAGGCGACGCGGGTGGGGTTGGCCTGCTGGTCGTACATCGGGTTCGGGATCTGGGACTCGACGGGCTCGTAGTGGGTCGGCAGCGGGCCGTCCACGAGGCCGGTAGGGGCGAACAGCCAGCCGCGGCCGTCCGCCTGCATGACGAAGGCATCGGTGCCCGCGAGCCCCGCGGCTCCCCCGGCCCGCGGATCTCCCGGATCCCCGGGGGCCTTGTCGCGGGGGAAGTCGGGCACGTCCCGGCCGGTCCAGCATTCCTGCTCCGCGTCCCACCACACGAGGCTCTTGCGCGCGGACCAGGGCCGGCCCGCGGAGTCCGCGGACGCCCGGTTGTAGAGGATCCTCCGGTTCGCGGGCCAGGCCCACGCCCACTCGGCGGCCGTCTCGTCCTGCTGCGATCCGGGGACGCGGCGTGCGGCCTGGTTCTGACCGTCCGCGTACACGCCGGTGTAGATCCAGCATCCGCCGGCGGTCGAGCCGTCCGCGCGCATCTCGCCGTAGGAGCTCAGCGGCTGACCGGCGTCCGGGCCGCTGACGTGGAAGCCGCCGATCTCCCGCAGCACGGACTCGGGGTCCGGTTCGCCGTGCTCGTCGGTCGGGTAGTCCCAAGTCAGATCCAGCAGCGGACGGTCGCGGGGGTCGGTGGATCCAGCGAGCCGCGCCCGGATCCTCCGGCCGAGGTCGAAGAGGAACATGAGCTCGCTCTGCGCGTCCCCGGGCGGCGGCACGGCCTGGTGGCGCCATTGCACGAGGCGCTGGGTCTGGGTGAAGGACCCGGCCTTCTCCGCGTGGTTGGCGGCGGGGAGGAAGAAGACCTCGGTGGCGATGTCCTCGGTGACGAGCTCCCCGCTGTCGATCTCGGGACCCTCCTTCCACCAGGTGGCCGACTCGATCATCGAGAAGTCGCGGACCACCAGCCACTTCAGATGGCTCATCCCGAGGCGCTGCATGCGGCCGTTGGCCGAGCCGACCGCCGGGTTCTGTCCCAGCAGGAAGAAGCCGTCGACCTCGTCCGCGAGCATCGCCATCATCGTCTGGTACGTGCCGTGGGCACCCGTCAGCCGCGGCAGGTAGTCGAAGGCCCAGTCGTTGTCCGCGGTCGCCGCGTCTCCCCACCACGCCTTCAGGAGGTTGATCGCGTACACGTCGGCATCGGCCCAGAACCCCTTCTGCTCCTTCCGTCCGATCGCGGCGACGTAGTCCTCGAGACGGTCGTGGACGCCGGCCACGGGCATGGGGAGGTACCCGGGGAGCAGGTTGAACAGGGTCGGGATGTCCGTGGACCCCTGGATGGTGGCGTGTCCGCGCAGCGCCATGACGCCGCCTCCGGGACGGCCCATGTTGCCCATCAGCAGCTGCAGGATCGCCGCGGCGCGGATGAACTGGGCTCCGCCGGTGTGCTGGGTCCAGCCCACGGCATAGGCGAAGCAGGTGGTCCGCTCGCGGCCCGAGTTCTGGACGATCGACTGCGCGAGATAGTCGAAGTCCGCCCGGGAGATCCCGCAGACCTCCTCGACCATCTCGGGGGTGTAGCGGGAGTAGTGGCGCCGCAGGATCTGGAGGACGCAGCGCGGGTCCTGGAGGGTCTCGTCCCGCTGGACATCGCCGTGCTCGAGCGGCGGTCCGCCCGCTCCGGCGCTCTCGCCGCGGCCCGCCTCGTCATGGGCCTGCGACGGATCCGCCGGATCCGCGGTGCGGTACGCCCAGGAGCTCGGGTCGTAGGCGCCGGTGGCCGGGTCGAAGCCGGAGAAGAGCCCGTCGAGGTCCTCGGGGCCCAGGTAGCGCTCGTCGATGATCGAGGACGCGTTGGTGAAGGCCATGACGTACTCGCGGAACCACAGCTCGCGGCTGAGCACATGGTGGATGAGCGCACCGAGCAGCACCACGTCGCTGCCCGCACGGATCGGGACGTGCCGATCCGCGTTGGCGCTCGTGCGGGTGAAGCGCGGGTCGACGTGGATGATCCGCGCCCCGCGGGCCTTCGCCTCCATCACCCACTGGAAGCCCACGGGATGGGCCTCGGCCATGTTCGAGCCCTGGATGATGATGCAGTCGGCGTTGGCCATGTCCTGCAGGGACTGTGTGGCGCCGCCGCGTCCGAACGAGGCTCCCAGACTGGGAACCGTGGCGGAGTGTCATATGCGGGCCTGGTTCTCCATCTGGATGGCGCCCGCCGCGGTGAACAGCTTCTTGGCGAGGTAGTTCTCCTCGTTGTCGATGGTCGCGCCGCCGAGACTCGCGATGCCCATCGTCCGCCGCAGCGGATGACCCTTCTCGTCCAGGTCCTGCCAGTGCGCACGGCGCGCCTCGAGGAAGCGGTCCGCGATCATGTCGAGGGCGGTGTCGCGGTCCAGGTCCTGCCAGTCCTTCGCATACGGAGCGCGGTACCGGACGGTGGTCACGCGCCGCGGGGAGTTCACGAGCTGCTCGCTCGCCGCCCCCTTGGGGCACAGCCGACCGCGGGAGATCGGCGAGTCCGGGTCGCCTTCGATCTGGACGACCCTGTCGTCCTTGACGAAGATCCGCTGACCGCAGCCGACCGCGCAGTACGGGCACACGCTCTGGACGACCCGGTCCGCGGTCGTGGTGCGCGGCGCCGTGGCCCGGGTCTGCGCCGAGGTGACGGCCTCTCCGCGACCCAGCACGTCGGCCCCGCGCAGCTGACGCAGCACAGGCCATTGGAGCGGGCTCAAGCGGGACATGACCGCATCCTACGCGCCGGCGAGGACCGATGGCCCCCGTCTCATCCGGTCGCCATGCTCATCGTGCCGGCAGGGGCCCGAAGCCGTTCTCTTCGGGGGCCAGAAGCGGTGCCGACCGCGGTCCGACGCCGCATCGGCCGCGGCCCGACGCCGCATCGGCCGGGTGCCGTGCCGCGACGAGGGCACGATTGACCGTCGTCGAGGCACAGGGGCACCATGCTGGATCCGCTGACCGCCGATGAGGCATCGCCACACAGATCTGCTCCATGGCCGGGCAGTCGCAACCGGCTCCCAGCTGAAGCGTTCCGCGTCTCCGCGTCAGCCTGCGTCCTGCTCGCGGATCTGCTCATGGTGGCGGATCACCTCGGTCACGATGAACCGCAGGAAGGCCTCGGCGAAGACGGGATCGAGACCGGCCTCCTCGGCGAGGGCTCGCAGGCGCGCCACCTGGACCTGCTCGCGGGACGGATCCGCGGGGGGCAGGCCGTGCTCGGCCTTCAGCCGGCCCACGCGCTGCGTGTGGCGGAACCTCTCGGCCAGCAGGTTCACGAGCGCGGCGTCGATGTTGTCGATGCTCTGGCGCTCCTCGGCAAGGATCTGCCGTGCCCTCAGGGCGGCGTCGTTCATGGAGGCGTCCTCTCAGGCGCTCTGCTCGCGGCGTCCCGCGGAGGGCGTGTCCCGGGTGACCATGAGCGGCCCGCGCCCTTCGGTGACCACGCCCTCGGTGATCACGACCTTCGCGACGTCCTCGCGCGAGGGGACCTCGAACATGACCGCCTGCAGGGTGTCCTCGAGGATCGCCCGCAGGCCGCGAGCGCCCGTCCCCCGGGAGATCGCCCGATCCGCGATGGCCTCGAGCGCGCTGGCCTCGAAGTCCAGCTCGACGCCGTCGAGGGCGAACATCTTCTGGTACTGCTTCACGAGCGCGTTGCGGGGCTCGGTGAGGATCTGGATGAGCGCGGCCCGATCCAGGTTCACGACGTTGGTGAGCACCGGGAGGCGGCCGATGAACTCGGGGATCAGCCCGAACTTCAGCAGATCCTCGGGCACCAGCTGCGAGTAGATCTCCGCCTGCTCGAGCGGCGTGTGCAGCTCCGCGCCGAAGCCGATCCCGCGCTTGCCGATCCGGGAGCCGATGATGTCCTCGATGCCCGCGAAGGCACCGGCGACGATGAACAGCACGTTCGTCGTGTCCAGCTGGATGAACTCCTGATGGGGGTGCTTGCGCCCGCCCTGCGGGGGGATCGCCGCGACCGTGCCCTCGAGGATCTTCAGCAGCGCCTGCTGGACGCCTTCTCCGGACACGTCGCGCGTGATCGAGGGGTTCTCCGACTTTCGGCCGATCTTGTCGACCTCGTCGATGTAGATGATGCCCCGCTCGGCCTTCTTGACGTCGTAGTCCGCGGCCTGGAGAAGCTTGAGCAGGATGTTCTCGACGTCCTCGCCGACGTAGCCCGCCTCGGTCAGCGCGGTCGCATCGGCCATCGCGAAGGGGACGTCCAGGAGCCGGGCGAGGGTCTGGGCGAGGTAGGTCTTCCCGCAGCCCGTCGGCCCGACCATCATGACGTTGGACTTCGAGACCTCGACGTCCGGGGCGGAGGCGACGGCCTCGGCCACCTCACCCGCCCGGGCGGAGCCGCTGCGCGGCGCCGGCGCGGCGACGGGGCCGCGGGCGGCCTCCTCCTGCGCGCGCACGCGCTTGTAGTGGTTGTAGACGGCGACCGAGAGCGCGCGCTTGGCGGCGTCCTGCCCGATCACGTACTGCTCGAGATGCTCGTAGATCTCCTGGGGGCGCGGCAGCTCGGCCTGCTCCTCCTCGGTGACCTGCGCGGCCTGGTTCTCCTCCGCGATGATCTCGTTGCACAGCTCGATGCATTCCTCGCAGATGAACACCCCGGGGCCGGAGATGAGCCGTTCGACCTGCTTCTGCGACTTGCCGCAGAAGGAGCACTTGAACACGTCGGAACTCTCGTTCGTGCGCGCCATGACCGTCCTTCGTCGTCGAGCGTCCTGCGGGGGCGCGGCGGTGCCGCGTCCTTCACGGTACCGCGCGGGAGCGCGGCCCCGGGGATCCCACGCCGCGCGGGGATCCGATACCGGACCGGAGCGGGGCCCCGCGGCGGGCGGCTCCCCACCGCCCCCGCGAGGCCCTGCCGGTGACCGTCCCGTCGCCCGGACCACCCCGGGCGACGAGGCCGGCTCAGCTGCCGAGCCGGGGTCGCACGTCCTTGCGGGAGGCGAGGACCTGGTCGACCAGGCCGTAGTCGAGGGCCTGCGCGGCGGTGAGGATCTTGTCGCGCTCGATGTCGCGGCTGATCTCCTCCTGGCTGCGGCTCGTGTGGAAGGCGAGGGTGCTCTCGAGCCACTCGCGCATCCGCATGATCTCGTTGGCCTGGATCTCGATGTCCGAGGCCTGGCCGCCGCCCTGCCCGCCCATCGCCGGCTGGTGGATGAGGATGCGGGCGTTGGGCAGGGCGAGCCGCTTCCCGGGGGTGCCCGCGGCCAGCAGCACCGCGGCGGCGGAGGCCGCCTGGCCCAGGCACACGGTGGTGACATCGGGCTTGATGTACTGCATCGTGTCGTAGATCGCGGTCAGCGCCGTGAACGAGCCGCCGGGGCTGTTGATGTAGAGGGTGATGTCGCGGTCGGGGTCCTGGGACTCGAGCACGAGCAGCTGGGCCATCACGTCGTCCGCCGAGGCGTCGTCGACCTGGACGCCGAGGAAGATGATGCGGTCCTCGAACAGCTTGGTGTAGGGATCCTGGCGCTTGAAGCCGTAGGCGGTGCGCTCCTCATACTGCGGGAGGACGTAGCGGGCCGAGGGGGCGGTGGCGCGGTCGGCCATGCCGAAGCCGGCACCGGAGCGGGGGTCGAAGGTCATGGAAGGGTCTCCTCAGGTTCGCTGCTGCTCAGTTGCCGGACTGCTCGGCGCTGCCGGACCGGTCCTCGGTGCCGCCGCCGCCGGTGACGTCGTGCGCGGTCGAGACGATGTGGTCGATGAAGCCGTACTCGAGAGCCTCCTCGGCCGTGAACCAGTTGTCGCGGTCGGAGTCCGCGGTGATCTGCTCGAGGCTCTTTCCCGTCTGCTCCGCGATGAGCCCGGCCAGCTGGCGCTTCATCGAGAGGATGAGGTCCGCCTGGATCTTGATCTCGCTCGCGGTGCCGCCGAGGCCGCCCAGCGGCTGATGCATGAGCACTCGCGCGTTCGGCGTCGCGTAGCGCTTGCCCTTGGTGCCCGAGGACAGCAGGAACTGGCCCATCGACGCGGCCATGCCCATGGCGACGGTGACGACGTCGGGCTGGATGAACTGCATGGTGTCGTAGATGGCCATGCCTGCGGTGATCGAGCCGCCCGGGCTGTTGATGTAGAGGTAGATGTCCTTCTCCGGGTCCTCCGCGGCCAGGAGCAGCATCTTCGCGCAGATCGCGTTGGAGTTGTCGTCGCGGACCTCCGACCCGAGCCAGATGATGCGCTCGCGCAGGAGACGCTGGTAGACGTTGTCGTCGAGGCCCATGGGCGTGTCGCCGGCGGCGCTACGGGGCTGCGTGGTCATGGATCGCTCCTTCAAGCAGATTTCTCGATGGCTCGACTCTAGGCGCTGGCGGGGACGCATCGGGCGCTGTTCGCCGCAGGCGCACACCCCGCGCTCCGCGACCGAGCCGCCCTGGCCGGTGCGGGCCGGGGATCTGGGCAGCCGAGCCGCGCGACCCCTTCCCGCCATGACCGGCACGCGCCCTCCACGGCGCCGTGATGCGCACCACAGACCGGGTCATGCCCTGTGGGCCGTCGGTGTGCGTTCGGCAAGGAATCACCACCAGTGGTCAAGACCAGGTCAAGATCGCGACCACCTTGATCCAGATCTGTTGGCCGCCTGGGCGTTCGCCCATAACGTTGTCGACCGTGAGCCGGTGACGACGGAACCGCGCAGGTTCGGTCACAGCAGCATCCGTCGCCGGCAGCTCTCCCTCGTTTCGTGAAGATGTGCCGCCGCCCGCAGCGGCGGGCGGTATGGAAGGAATCCGAACATGGCCAAGCACAACACCCACCGCGCAGCCGGTCGGCCCGTGAACGGCGCCTCGCGCCTCGCGCTCAAGGGCCTCGGCGGCGCGGCGATGCTGAGCACCGTCGTCGTCGGCTCCGCCTTCGCGGCCTCGAGCGCCTCCGCGGCGCCCACGGCTCCCGTCCCCGCCCTGGCGCCCTCCGCGGCCACCATCGCTCCCGCGGCACCGACCACGCCGGTCGCCACGGCCGCGCTCTCCTCCGGCAAGACCCTGTACAAGGGCTCGCGCGGCGACCGCGTCGCGGATCTCCAGACGGCTCTGAACTCCGAGGGCGCGAACCTCGCGGTCGACGGCAAGTTCGGCCCCCGCACCGACGCCGCCGTGCGCGACTACCAGGCGGACAACGGCCTCCGCGTCGACGGTCGCGTCGGCCCCGCGACCCGCGCCTCCCTGAACGACGACGCCCCGAGCTCCTCCGGCTCCAGCTCGTCCTCCTCCTCGAGCTCGTCCTCGACGGGCCAGCGCATCCTCGACGCCGCCCGCGGCCAGATCGGCGTCGGCTACCGCTACGCCGGCAGCTCCCCCAGCGGCTTCGACTGCTCGGGCCTGACCAGCTACGCCTACGCGCAGGCCGGCATCGATCTGCCGCGCACCTCCTCGGGCCAGGCGAACGCCGGCACCCGCATCTCCAAGTCGGAGGCTCGCGTGGGCGACCTCGTCGTGTGGCCCGGCCACGTCGGCATCTACGCCGGGAACAACAAGGTCGTCGACGCCGGCTCCTCGAAGGGCTCCGTGTCCGAGCGCACCATCTGGGGCAGCCCCTCCTTCGTCACCTTCCGCTGATCGGCCTCGCTGCCGACCGGAGTCCGCCAGGGCGTCCTTCCTCCGGGGAGGGCGCCCTTCGCGCATGCCACCGCACGCGGGCACGTCCATGCCGTCGCCCCCACGCTCCCCTCCTCCCCGGTTCCCCCGGCCCTCCCCGGCTCCCCCGACCGAGACCCGCCCTGCGGCGAATCCCGCTCCTCCCTCCGTCTCCGCCCGGCTGCCCTTATCCGACGCAGACAGGGAAGGATCTGGATCATCACCGGTCAGCGACACCGGACGGCGACTCACCCTGCCTCAATGCCGGGCAGCGACGGAGACGGCGGAACGGCCGGAGCACCCCGGCGCCCACCAGGGCGACGCCCAGCGCGGCGCACCCCGGCACCGTCGGGCAACGACAGCGGCGCGGCGATCCCGAGCAGGGATCGCCGCGCCGCTGTGCGATGCGTCGGAGGATCAGGCCTCGGACTCGGCCTCCGAGGCCTCGTCCTTCGCCGCAGCCTTCTTGGCCGGGGCCTTCTTCGCGGGAGCCTTCTTGGCCGGAGCCTTCTCCTCGGCCTTCTCCGCGGCGGCCTTCTTGGCGGGGGCCTTCTTCTTCGCCGGAGCCTTCTTCGCCGGGGCCTTCTCAGGCTTCTCCTCGGCGGCCTCGTCCTCGGCGGAGGCCTCCGCGGCCTTCGTCAGGCCCAGGTCGAGGACCTCGCCGGAGGTGCTCTTCACGGTGACGTCCGCGAGGACGACCTCGAGCGCCTTGGAGCGCTGGACCTCGCCGAAGATCTGCTCGATCTGACCCGACTGCGCGAGCATCTGGATGAACTGGTTGGGCTCGACCCCGTACTGCGAGGACAGCTGCGCCATGTAGTTCATGAGGTCGTCCTGGCCGACCTCGACCTCACGGGTCTCGTGGAGCGCGTCGAGCACGAACTGGGCGCGGATGGCCTTCTCCGTGTCCTCGCGGATCTCCTCGCCGTGCGGGTCGCCGGCCTCCTTGCCCTCGTTCTCGAGGTGCGCGGTGACCTCGTCCTCGACGAGCGCCTCGGGAACCGGGACCTCGAGCTCGTCGAGGAGCTTCTCGAGGAGGGCGTTGCGGGCCAGCGTCACGCGGTTGCCCGCGGCGTCCTTCTCCGCCTGCACCTTCAGATCCGCCTTGAGCTCGTCGATGGTGTCGAACTCGGAGGCGAGCTCGGCGAACTCGTCATCGGCCTCGGGGAGCTCGCGGATCTTCACGGACTGCGGGGTGACGGTCACGTCCGCCTCCTCGCCCGCCCGCTCGCCGCCGGCGAGCTTGGAGGAGAAGGTGGTGGTCTCCCCGGCGGAGAGGCCGATCAGGGCCTCGTCCAGGCCCTCGAGCATGTTGCCCTCGCCGATGCGGTAGGAGACGCCCTCGACGGACTCGATCTCCTCGTCGCCGATGACAGCCTTCATGTCCAGGGACACGAAGTCGCCGTCCTCAGCGGGACGGTCCACGCCGACCAGGGTGCCGAAGCGCTCGCGCAGCTGGTCCAGGCGGACCTGCACGGCATCCTCGTCGACCGCGGGCTCCTCGATCTCGACGGTGTAGTCCGTGAAGTCGGGGAGGGTGATCTCGGGACGGACGTCCTGCTCGACGACGAACACGAGGTTGCCCTCGTTCGAGCCGTCGAGGCCGGGGACCTCGGTGACCTCGACCTCGGGGCGGCCTGCCGGGCGAATCTCAGCCTCCGCGGCGGCCTGCTGGTAGAAGTCCGGGAGCGCGTCGTTGACGGCCTCCTGCAGGATCGCCGGGCGGCCGAAGCGCTGCTCGATGACGGCAGCGGGGATCTTGCCCTTGCGGAAGCCCGGGATCTGAGCCTGGCCGGCGATCTTCTTCGTGGCGGCCTCGATGGCCGGCTTCAGCTCCTCGAAGGGGACCTCGACGTCGAGCTTGACGCGGGTCGGGCTGAGCTTCTCGACAGCGGTCTTCACTGGCAAGTCTCCTGAGTGACGTGGGTGACGGATGGGCGGTTGTCGCGAGAGGGGAAGCGGGATCACGGGTCCCGGTCGCGAGTCGGGGTGACAGGATTCGAACCTGCGACGTCCCGCTCCCAAAGCGGGTGCTCTACCAAACTGAGCTACACCCCGGAGGGCAACCCACCAGAGCCTACCCGCAAGGCCGCCGACGGACGCGAACCAGTTCGC
The DNA here is from genome assembly GCF_042434575.1 of Brachybacterium hainanense. Lineage (NCBI taxonomy): Bacteria > Bacillati > Actinomycetota > Actinomycetes > Micrococcales > Dermabacteraceae > Brachybacterium > Brachybacterium hainanense. The sequence continues at coordinate 4,135 of NZ_JBHLSV010000045.1, read as the reverse complement.
CTCGTGTGACAGGCGCCATGCCCGCCGGGAGGCCTGCCGATGGTGCCTGCGGGCCGATGATCTGGTTAGATGGGTGCGGCGCCAGCGCCCGGGCCCCTCTGCGGGATCCGGCGGCACACGGCGCCACGCGGATGTAGCTCAATGGTAGAGCCTCAGTCTTCCAAACTGATTACGCGGGTTCGATTCCCGTCATCCGCTCCACGAACGCCCTGGACACAGGGCGTTTTTGTGTATGACGCAGACCCTGCACCCCGAGCCGAGGACGCCACCTGTGACGACCACCCGCCCCGCCGCCGCACGCACCCCCTACGCCGTCGACCCGCAGATCGTGGGCCTCATCGGCGAGCAGGCGGATCGGATCCGTGCCGTGAGCGGCGACCGCATCGGCGACATGGTGCAGGAGGCGCTGCTGCGCACCCTGACCGACACCATCACCGTCGGCGCCGACGGCAGCGCCTTCGTCATCACCGGAGACATCCCCGCGATGTGGATGCGCGACTCGACGACGCAGCTGACTCCGTACCTGCGCCTGCTGGGGCGGAGCGAGCCGCTCGCGGACCTGGTCGCCTCCGTGGTGCGGCGCCAGTTCACGTGCCTGGGCCACGACACCTACGCGAACGCCTTCAACGACGGGCCCACCGACGGCCACCACGAGCCGCGGGACCTGTGCAAGGACCCCCACGTGTGGGAGCAGAAGTACGAGATCGACTCCCTCGCCTATCCGATCGTGCTCGCCCATGCCCTGTGGCGGGCGACGGGGCGCACCGACGTCTTCGACGAGGGAAGCCACGATGTGCTGCGTCGCGTCGTGGCGCAGCTGCGTCTCGAGCAGCGTCACGAGAACTCGAGCTACCGCTTCGTGCGCCCGTCTCCCCTGCCGACGGAGTCCCTCGTGCGCGACGGGCTCGGCTCCCCCGTCGGCTTCACCGGCATGACCTGGAGCGGGTTCCGTCCTTCCGACGACGCCTGCACCTTCCACTACAACGTGCCCGGGAACCTGCTGGCCGCCCAGGCGCTGCGCGCGCTCGCGGAGATCTCCGCCGAGGTCCACGCCGACCAGGCCCTGGCGGACACGGCGCTGTCCCTCTCGGCCGAGCTGGTGGCCGGGGTCGCCGAGCACGGGATCGTCGAGGGCCCGGATGGAGCGCGCATCTATGCCTACGAGGTCGACGGCCTCGGCGGGCAGCTGCTCATGGACGATGCGAACACACCCTCGCTGCTCGCGCTGCCTCTGTTCGCCCCCGATGTGCTGGACCCCGCGGTGTACGAGGCGACGCGCCGCTTCGTCCTCAGCCCCGCGAACCCCTTCTTCTTCTCCGGCCCCGTCGCCGAGGGCGTCGGCAGCCCGCACACGCTGCCGGAGTACATCTGGCCGATCGGCCTGGCGGTGCAGGCTCTGACGGGTCCGGCCGAGGACCGCCCGCGGCTGCTGGAGCTGATCGCCGCGACCGACGGCGGAACGGGGCGCATCCACGAGTCCTTCCACACCGCGGATCCGACGCTGTTCTCGCGCCCGTGGTTCTCCTGGGCCGATTCGATGTTCTGCGAGCTGGCCCTGCAGGTCGCGGACGACGCGGACGCGGCCTGAGCCCCTCCAGGCTGCGGCCCTGGCCCCGGGCCGGATCATCGCCCGCGCACCGGTCCGCGCTGATCCCCGTCCTCGGCGGCGCGGGACGACGGAGCGCTCGGGGCGATCCCCCGGGGCGCTCGATGCGGGCTCAGGCGAGCGCACGGGTGACGAGCTCGGCGATCCGCCGTCGGGTCCCCTCCCCCATGCCGGTCACGGCGAAGGAGGTCGCCCACATCTCACCCTCGTCCAGCGCGGCGGTCGGCTGGAATCCGAAGCTCGCGTAGCGGGTGCCGAACTTCCCGGCGGCCTGGAAGAAGCACAGGACCGTCCCGTCGCGGGCCCAGGCCGGCATGCCGTACATCGTCCGCGGGTCGAGATCAGGACCGAGCAGGCCGATGATCTCGGCGATCGGCTCGATCAGGGCGCGGTCCTCCGCCCCCATACCGGCGACCGCCTCGTCGAAGGCGGCTCGGTCCCGGGCCCGCTTCGCGGCTCCCCGCGCTCCCTCCTTCTGGGCTCGGACCTCGGCGGCGCGCGCCATCATGGCCTCGCGCTCGGCCGCGGTGAACAGCCCGTCCGCGGCGCTCACCGCTCGACTCCCTCGCGGCCCGGCAGCTGCTGGAGCCGGATCTGGTTCCCGGCGGGGTCGCGGACGGCGGCGTCGCGGATGCCGTAGTCCTGGTCCATCGGCTCCTGCACCACGTCCGCTCCGCCCTCGACGAGGCGGGCGAAGACGACGTCCAGCACGGGAGTCGCGAGGTTGATCCCGAAGTAGCTGCCCTTGGCGATGATCGCGAGCAGCGCGGCATGCTCCGCCTCCGTGATGCCGTCGTCTGAGAGGACGGGGTGCAGGACGACCGCGGTGTCCTCCTGCCCCGGCGGGCCCATCGTGATCCACCGCAACTGGCCTCCTCCGACGTCCATGCGGACCTCGAATCCCAGGAGGTCGCGGTAGAAGGCGAGCGAGGCCTCCGCATCCGTGTGGGGCAGGTAGCTGGCGCTGATGCTGAGTTCCCTGGTGTGTTCCATGACGTCCAGGCTAGGGAACCGGGGGCAGGGGCGCTTCTCCGTTCCTGACCGGTCCGCTCACCCTGCGGGCGATGCACGGCGGCAGAGGTGTCCGGCGAAGAGACGGACTCGCTGGGCGAGGGCCTCGACGTCGAGCGGGCGGGCGTGCTCGCGGTCCGTCCGGTCGCGGACGCTGCGCAGCAGCACGAGATCCTCGCGCGACCTCGGACGAGGCCTCGTCCCCGGCCCGGATGCATCGACGATGGCCCCGTCCTGCCAGGAGCGGCCATGCTGTCCGATTCCCGCTGGTGCCCGCGGCCGGGGCGCGGTTGACTGGTCCCATGCACGAGATGACCGATGACGAGCGCTACGCCGCGATCCGCAGCCGGGACACGCGGTTCGACGGCATGTTCTTCACGTGCGTCCGCTCCACGGGGATCTTCTGCCGCCCCTCCTGCCCGGCGCGGACGCCCGGGCGCACCGGTGTCGAGTTCCTGCCCTCGGCGGCCGCGGCCGTCGCCGCCGGGTACCGCGCCTGCAAGCGCTGCGGGCCCACGGCGCCGCCGGGCAGCCATGACGATGACCCTGCGGGGTCGCTCGCAGACCGGGCGCTCCGGCTGATCGAGGAGGGGGCGCTCGACGACGAGGGGTCGGTGCCCCGCCTCGCGGCCGTCCTCGCGGTCTCGGAGCGGAGCCTGCACCGAGCGCTGGTGGCGCGCACGGGCGCGGGGGCTCTGGCCCATGCCCGGATCCGCCGGGCGCGCCGCGCCCATGAGCTGGTCACCGGCACCGTCCTCCCGCTGTCCCAGGTCGCCCATGCCGCCGGCTTCGGCAGCGAGCGCCAGTTCCACGAGACCTTCGCGCAGATCTACGGCCATGCGCCCTCGACGGTGCGCGAACGGTCCGCGGCGCCGCGGACGGGGGACGGCGCCGATCCGGGCGAGCTCACCGCGCGTCTGGCCGTGCGCCTGCCCTTCGACGGAACCGGCCTGGCACGCTGGTTCGGCGCCCGCGCGATCCCCGGGGTCGAGGAGGTCGACGGCGCCGTGTGGACGCGCGCGGTGCGCCTGGCCCATGGCCCGGGAGTGGTGCGGGTCGATCTCGGGGCGCGGACGGGGCCGCTGCTGCTGCGCCTGCGGCTCGCGGATCTGCGCGACTACGCGGCCGCGGTCGGCCTGGTACGGCGGCTGCTGGATCTGGACGCGGATCCGGAGGGGATCGATGCCGGTCTGGTCGCGGCGCAGCCCGCCTTCGCACCGCTGGTCGCCGCGAGGCCCGGGGTGCGCATCCCCGGCACCCCCAGCCTGCGCGAGGCGCTTCTGTGGGCGATCACGGGTCAGCAGATCACCACCGTGCAGGCACGGGACCAGCTGGCGCGGGCGACCGATCTGCACGAGGAGCCGCTGCCGCCGGAGCTCGTGACCGGTTCGGTGCGGCGGCTCCCGCTGCGCCCCGCGCAGGCGGCGGCGAGCGCCGAGGACTGGTTCCGCGGGCCTCGGGCTCGACGCGCCGCGCTGGTCGGCGCGCTCGCGGCTCCGCTGGACGTCGCCGCGGACG
>NZ_JBHLSV010000044.1:0-15922 GCF_042434575.1 Brachybacterium hainanense | reverse complement strand
CGGCCGCGGCCGGTCCCGGCGTGCTCGCGCGGGCGCCCGTGGCCGCGCCGGAGCGACCCGCGAGGGGAAGCAGGACGCTGGGCCCGCGCGCTCCGAGCAGGAGCAGCGGATCCTCGTAGCGGTCCTGGCCCCGGCGGGCCCCCAGATGCAGACATGCCCCGTCCGCGCAGTGCCCGCCCTGCGCCTCGAGCGCGCCCACCACCTGCCCGGCGCGCACCGCCTCTCCCACGGCGACCTGCGCCGTCACGGGCTCGTAGGTCGAGATCAGTCCGTCGGCATGCTGGATCGACAGCACGGGACGCCCGGCGAGCATGCCGGCGAAGCGGACGGTCCCGTCCTCGACCGCACGGACCTCCGGCCCGGGAGCGAGCACGTCGATCCCGCGATGACCCGGCCCCCAGCGGCTCGCGGGCGGTTCGAAGGCCCGCACGACGGGATGCGGCTCCCCGACGGGCCATAGCCAGCGCGGCGCGCCCGGCTCCCCGCCGGCCGGAGCCGCAGGCAGCAGCAGGAGCGCCAGCAGCATCGTCGCCACCATGAGCACCGTTGCGTGCCCGGAGGCCGGGACGGGGCGGAGGCGGGGGAGGGAGCGGCGCATGCCCGCCACGCTCCCCCATCCGGACCGTCGAGGGAAGGGCGGGAGGCGGGGTGTGGACGGAGGGGCCATGGGGAGGAGGGGCGGCTGCACACCCTGCGCGCCGTCGGTCCCGCGCGGTCGGCCTCGGGCATCGACGGCGCGAGGGGCCCCGTCGGGATCGACATCGTCCGTCCCGCCGCGGAGCCGCTCCCGCGACGTGACCCATCGCGCGCGCCGGGCCACACGGATCGCGGCGGGCATCCGATAAGATCGCTCTGGCATCCGGTCCGTCCGGATGACTTCGCGTGCCCAGCAGGGACGCCCGGACCATCGGTCCCCTCCGGGGGCGGCCCGGGACCCGGGCACCAGGCCCCGCACCATCCCGGTCGGGGGAAACCGAGATATCAGGTCCGGCGCGATGACCGCGGACGCCCTCCGGGTGCGCCGCGCGAGCCCCGGACCGGGAAAAGGACACCATGGCAGTCGTCACCATGCGCCAGCTCCTCGAGAGCGGCGTCCACTTCGGACACCAGACCCGTCGCTGGAACCCGAAGATGAAGCGCTACATCTTCACCGAGCGCAACGGCATCTACATCGTCGACCTGATGCAGACGCTCACGTACATCGACAAGGCGTACGAGTTCGTGAAGCAGACCGTCTCCCACGGCGGCTCGATCCTCTTCGTCGGCACCAAGAAGCAGGCGCAGGAGTCGATCCGCGAGCAGGCCACCCGCGTGGGCATGCCCTACGTGAACCAGCGCTGGCTGGGCGGCATGCTCACCAACCTGCAGACGGTCTCCCAGCGTGTGAACCGCCTCAAGGAGCTCGAGCAGATCGACTTCGACGATGTGGCCGCCTCCGGCCACACGAAGAAGGAGCTGCTCATCATGCGCCGCGAGAAGGACAAGCTGGAGAAGACCCTCGGCGGCATCCGCGACATGGCCCGCACGCCCTCGGCCGTGTGGATCGTGGACACCAACAAGGAGCACCTCGCCGTCGACGAGGCGCAGAAGCTGAACATCCCCGTCGTCGCGATCCTGGACACCAACTGCGATCCCGACGAGGTCACCTACCCGATCCCGGGCAACGACGACGCGATCCGCTCCGTGACCCTCCTGACCCGCGTGGTGGCCGACGCCGTCGCCGCGGGCCTCCAGGAGCGTCACGCGAAGTCGACGCAGCAGGGCGAGAAGAACGTCTCCGCCGTCGAGCCGCTGGCCGAGTGGGAGCAGGAGCTCCTCAAGCAGTCCGAGGTCCAGCAGTCCGAGGCCCCCGCCGAGGAGGCCCCGCTGCAGGCCGAGTCCGCCGAGGCCCCCGCGGCAGAGGCCCCCGAGGCCGAGTGATCGTCGCCGCGGGGAGGCCATCCGCCTCCCCGCGGCGCCGATACGGCACTCCACTTCTTCTCTCATCCCCACCACCCCCAGGGAGACACACATGGCGAACTACACCGCCGCCGACATCAAGGAGATCCGCGAGGCCACCGGCGCGGGCATGCTCGACGTCAAGAAGGCGCTCGACGAGGCCGAGGGCGACAAGGCGAAGGCCGTCGAGCTCATCCGCGTGAAGGGCCTGAAGGGCATCGCCAAGCGCGAGGGCCGCGCCGCCTCCGAGGGCCTCGTGGCCTTCGCCGTGCGCGAGGTCGAGGGCGGCCAGCAGGGCATCCTCGTCGAGCTCAACTCCGAGACCGACTTCGTCGCCAAGAACGACAAGTTCGTCGCCCTCGGCGACGAGGCCGTGGCCGCCGCCGTCGAGTCCGGTGCGACCGAGCCCGAGCAGCTGGCCGACACCCCCTTCGGGGAGGCGCTGACCACCGCCGGTGCGACCATGGGCGAGAAGATCGTCGTCCGTCGGATCGGCCGCGTGCAGGGCGAGGTCGTCACCTCGTACATGCACCGCACCAACAAGGACCTCCCCCCGCAGGTGGGTGTCCTCGTCGCGACCGACGCGGCCGCCGCCGAGGTCGCGCGCGACGTGGCGATGCACATCGCGGCGTTCTCTCCGCTGTACCTCAGCCGTGAGGAGGTCCCCGCGGACCTGGTCGAGAACGAGCGCCGCATCGCCGAGGAGACCGCGAAGAACGAGGGCAAGCCCGAGAAGGCCCTGCCCAAGATCGTCGAGGGGCGCCTGAACGGCTTCTTCAAGGAGAACGTCCTGCTCGAGCAGGCCTTCGCGAAGGATCCGAAGCAGACCGTCGGGAAGGTCGTCGAGGCCTCGGGCGGCACGCTCACCGGCTTCGTGCGCTTCCGCGTCGGCAACTGACCGCCGCATCGCCCCTGCGCCCCCGCACCCTCGGTGCGGGGGCGCACCGGCACAACCACCGATGACCCGCAGCGGAAGGACCCATCCATGACCCAGACCTTCACCTCCCCGATCCCCGTCCTCCCCAAGCGGGGCGACGGCCGGCGGGTCCTGCTCAAGCTCTCGGGCGAGGCCTTCGGCGGCGGCGCCGTGGGCGTGGACCCGGACGTCGTCTCCCGCATCGCCGGGGAGATCGCCGAGGGCGTCGCCCAGGGGATCGAGTGCGCGATCGTCGTCGGCGGCGGCAACTTCTTCCGCGGCGCGGAGCTGTCCCAGCGCGGCATGGACCGGCGCCGCGCCGACTACATGGGCATGCTCGGCACCGTCATGAACTGCCTCGCGCTCCAGGACTTCCTCGAGCAGAAGGGCGTCTCCACCCGGGTGCAGACCGCGATCACGATGGGCCAGGTCGCCGAGCCGTACCTCCCGCTGCGCGCCGTCCGCCACCTCGAGAAGGGGCGCGTCGTGATCTTCGGCGCAGGCGCCGGGATGCCGTACTTCTCGACCGACACCGTCGCCGTGCAGCGCGCCCTCGAGATCGGCTGCGACGAGGTGCTCATGGCGAAGAACGGCGTCGACGGCGTCTACAGCGCCGACCCCCGCTCGAACCCCGATGCGGTCAAGCTCGAGCACGTGACCTACGCGGAGGCGCTCCAGCGGGGGCTGAAGGTCGTCGATGCGACCGCCTTCAGCCTGTGCATGGACAACGCCCAGCAGATGATGGTCTTCGGGCTGGACCGCTCCGGCAACATCACCCGCGCCATGCAGGGGGAGCGGATCGGCACCGTCGTCACCGGCGGCTGAGCCGAGTGCCCGCGGGCGCCCTCCGCCGAGTCGCGCGCCCGCACCCCGCCCCTGCCCGCCCCGGGGGCGTCGCTCCCGCGCCGGAGCCGCCCGTGGGGGAGAATGAACCCTGAGAACCGCTGCAACCATGAGGAGCACACCGTGAGCGACGACGTCGCCGGCATCCTGAAGGACGCCGAAGCCAAGATGTCCAAGTCCGTCGAGGTGACCAAGGAGGACTTCACCGCGATCCGCACCGGGCGTGCCAGCGCGGCGATGTTCCAGGGCATCGACGTGGAGTACTACGGAGCGCCCACGCCGCTGAACCAGCTCGCCTCGCTGCAGTTCCCCGAGGCGCGCACGGTCATCGTCACCCCCTACGACAAGAGCGCCATGCAGGCCGTCGAGACCGCGCTGCGCGAATCCGATCTGGGCGTGAACCCCACCAACAACGGCGACAACCTCCGCGTGGTGCTGCCTGCGCTCACCGAGGAGCGCCGCCGCGACTACATCAAGCTCGCCAAGAACAAGGCCGAGGACGGGAAGGTCGCGGTCCGCGGCAGCCGCGGCAACGCCAAGAAGGCCATCGAGAAGCTGGTCAAGGACAAGGAGATCGGCGAGGACGAGGGGACCCGCGCCGAGAAGGAGCTCGAGGCCCTCACGAAGAAGTTCATCGAGCAGGTCGACGTCGCCCTCGCGGCGAAGGAGACCGAGCTGGCGACGGTCTGACCTGCGAGCAGGTCCAGTCGTGAGCACTCCGCAGCCGTCCCGGGAGACCCCCCGCACCGCCCCCGCCCCGGCGGGGGCGGTGCGGGGCGAACCCGCCGTCGGCCTCGTCAGCCCGGGTCCTCCCACGGGCGGGATCCGTCACAGCGAGGTCCTCGCGCGGGCTCGGGAGGCCGATGCCCTCTCCCGGGTCCAGGCGGCACGGAACCCCGTCCCGGCGCCGCCGCCCCCGGACGCGGGGCGGGCCGGCCGCAATCTGCCGGCCGCGATCGGCGTCGGCATCGGCCTCGGTGCTCTCTTCCTGGCCTGTCTGTTCCTGGTGCCCGCCGCCATGCCCGGCCTGGTGGGCCTCGGCGTGGTGCTCGGGACCCTCGAGCTGACACGTGCGCTCGGCCAGGGCGGGCTGCGGATCCCGGCGATGCCCGTCATGGTCGGCGGCGTCGGCATGGTCGTGTCCACGGTCGTGTTCGGCGTGGACGGGCTCATGGTGGCCATGGCGGTCGCGATCTGCGTGCTCATCATCTGGCGGGCCTCGGAGTCGATGGGTCTGCCGGCGCTGCGCGACGTGTGCGCCGGGGTCCTGACCCTGACATGGATCCCGTTCCTCGCCTGCTTCGTGCTCCTGCTGCAGGAGCGACCGGACGGCGCGTTCGCCGTGCTGCTCGCGGTCGTCGTCCCGGTGCTGAACGACATCGGCGGCTATCTCGCCGGGGTCCTGTTCGGACGGCATCCGATGGCTCCGAGCATCAGCCCCAAGAAGAGCTGGGAGGGCTTCGCCGGCTCGCTCCTGTTCGGTGCGGGCAGCGCGGTCGCCGTGGTCGTCCTGGCGATGGGCGGCCCCTGGTGGATCGGCCTGCTCCTCGGCGTCGTGCTGGTGCTGATCTCGACCTGCGGCGATCTCGCCGAATCCCTCATCAAGCGGGACCTGGGCATCAAGGACATGGGGCATCTGCTCCCGGGCCACGGCGGGGTCCTCGACCGTGTCGACTCGATCCTGCTGGCCGCCCCCGCCACCTACATCCTCCTGGAGATCCTGCTCCCATGAACCGTCCTCTGCCCGATCCCGTGCCCCGCTCGGCGGCGCTGCCCGACCTCTCCCGGGAGGCGATCCCCGGCGAGAGGATCGCGCTCGCGCCCGGGCAGCTGCAGCTGCGGCCCACCCGTCGCGGCAAGCCGCCGGCGCACCTGGCGGACCTGACGCTCGCCGAGCGCCGCGAGGCCGTCGTGGAGATGGGGCTGCCCGCCTTCCGCGCCAACCAGCTGTCCAAGCACTACTTCGACCACGCGCAGGTCGATCCGGAGACGCTCACCGACATCCCCAAGGACCTGCGAGCCGCGCTGGTCGAGCGCTTCTTCCCGCCCCTGCTCGAGCTGGTCTCGATGCAGAGCGCGGATCACGGGGCGACCCAGAAGATGCTGTGGCGGCTCTTCGACGGGTCCCTCGTCGAGTCCGTGCTCATGCGCTACCCCGGACGCGTGACGCTGTGCATCTCCTCGGAGGCGGGCTGCGGGATGAACTGCCCCTTCTGCGCGACCGGGCAGATGGGGCTCACCCGCAACCTCTCCGCCGCGGAGATCCTCGAGCAGGTGCGCATCGCCAATGCGAAGCTCGCCGCCGGGGAGGTCCCCGCCCGCGAGGGCGAGACCGCTGCGAGCCGCGTCACGAACATCGTGTTCATGGGCATGGGGGAGCCGCTGGCGAACTACCGCCCGGTCGCGACCGTGTGCAAGCGGCTGAACGCCCCGTCGCCGGAGGGCTTCGGGATGAGCGCGCGCAGCATCACCGTGTCGACCGTGGGGCTCGCCCCGGCGGTCCGCAAGCTGATCAAGGAGGAGATCCCGGTGACGCTCGCGGTCTCCCTGCATGCCCCGGACGACGAGCTGCGCAACGAGCTGGTGCCGATCAACACGCGCTTCGACGTCGAGGAGATCCTCTCCGCCGCCCATGAGTACTTCGAGGCCACGGGTCGCCGGGTCAGCATCGAGTACGCGCTGATCCGCGACATCAACGACCAGGCGCATCGGGCGCAGCTGCTGGCGGACCGCCTGATCGCCAAGGGAGGCACGGGCTGGGTGCACGTGAACCCCATCCCGCTGAACCCGGTGAAGGGCTCGAAGTGGACGGCCTCGGATCCCTTCGTGGAGAAGGCCTTCGTCGAGACGCTGCGGGAGGCGGGGATCCGCACCACGATCCGCGACACCCGCGGCTCCGACATCGACGGCGCCTGCGGCCAGCTGGCCGCGGAGATCCTCGAGTCCGATGCGCATCGCGCCGACCGCGAAGCACGGGTCGCCCGTGTCGAGGCGATCGCGACCCGCGCCTCCTGAGACGCCGTAAGGGCACGGCACCCCGGGCCCTCGCAGCGACCTGATCTACTGTGGTGACCGTTCCGGCACCGAGGAAGGACCCTCCCGTGAGCACATCTTTCGAGCGAGTCTCGCGCTTCAGCGTGGGTTATGCGTCCGCGGAGGTCGACGACTTCCTCGCGCGAGCACGCAGCGCCTACGAGAGCAAGGACCCCTCCTTCGACGGCTCCGACGTCGCCACCGCGAGCTTCGGCACCGAGCGCGGCGGCTATGACATGCGCACCGTGGACGAGGCCCTGGATCGCCTCTCCGACGCCTTCGCCCTGCAGGCGAGGGACGAGGCCATCGCCGCTTCCGGCGAGGCCGCGTGGATCGCCCAGCTGACCGAGCGCGCCGAGGCGCTCAAGGAGCGCCTCGAGCGCCCGGCCGGGCTGCGCTTCGCCCCCGCCGCGCCGGGGGATCCCGCCTACGACCGGACCGATGTCGACGCCCTGTGCGATCAGCTGGTCTCCTACTTCACCGATGGTCTGCCCATGAGCGTGGACGACGTGCGCCGGGCCGCCTTCCGCCGCCGTCGCGGGGCGGAGGGGTACCAGGAGGCGGTCGTGGACGTGTACCTGGATCATGTCGCGGATGTGATGGCGTCCGTCCCGTGATGCGCGAGCGATGAGCGTCCTGCTGTTCTCCCTGGGCGTCCTCGTGGTCGGCCTGGGGCTCGCGGCCTCGATCGCGCTGCACGAGCTGGGGCACCTGCTCCCGGCGAAGGCCTTCGGCGTGCGCGTGACCCAGTACATGATCGGCTTCGGGCCGACGCTCTGGTCGCGTCGCCGCGGCGAGACCGAGTACGGCGTCAAGGCGGTGCCGCTGGGCGGATACATCCGGATGATCGGCATGTATCCGCCGCATCGGGGCGAGGCGCCGGGGACGATCCGGGAGGATTCGACCGGCTTCCTCCAGCAGATGGCGGCGGAGGCGAAGGAATGGGAGGCCGAGCAGTACGGCCCCGAGGAGGCGCATCGGACCTTCAGCGCCCTCGCCGTGCCGAAGAAGCTCGCGGTGATGCTGGGCGGGCCGCTCATGAACCTGCTCATCTGCGTCGTGCTCACGACCGTGCTGCTGTGCGGGATCGGCCTGCCGGGCATCACCCCGACGGTCTCCGCGGTCTCGCAGTGCGTGCTGCCGGCCGATGCCCCCGAGGGGACTGACTGCGACGGCATGCCCGAGGCCCCGGCGGCGGCCGCCGGGATCGAGCCCGGCGACGTGCTGCGCAGCATCGACGGGCAGGAGATCCGGCGCTGGGAGGACGTGACCTCGGCGGTGCGCGCCTCCGGCGGGTCCGAGGTCGAGATCGTCCTCGAGCGTGACGGCGAGCAGCTGACCCTGCAGGCGGAGCCGATCATGGACGCACGCCCGGTGCTCGATGCCGACGGCGCCGCCGTCCACGACGCGAACGGGGGCCTGGTGACCGAGGAGGTGGGCTTCCTCGGGGTGGCAGGGACCCGTGACCTGGTGCGCCGCTCCCCGGCGGAGGTCCCCGGCATGGTCTGGGACACCTTCACCGGCACCGCGCGGATCGTGGTGAGCCTGCCGGCACGGCTGTGGGAGGTGGGGGAGGCGGCCTTCGGGGACGAGGAGCGCGACCCCAACGGGCCCATCGGCGTGGTCGGCGTGAGCCGGCTCGCCGGGGAGGTCGTCGCCGCGGAGCAGCCCGGGTTCGCGCTGCGGGAGAAGGTCGCGACGCTGCTGTCGATGCTGGCCTCGGTGAACATGGCGCTGTTCGTCTTCAACCTGATCCCGCTCATGCCGCTGGACGGGGGCCATGTGCTGGGGGCGCTGATCGAGGGGGTGCGCCGATGGTTCGCGCGCCGGCGGGGATCCGCCGACCCCGGCCCGGTCGACATGTCGCGTCTGCTGCCGCTCACCTACGCGGTGGCGCTCTGCTTCGCCGCGATGACGGTGCTGCTGCTGTATGCGGACATCGTCGATCCGATCACCCTGTTCGGGTCATGAGGGCTCCCGGTCCGACGGCTCCCGGGGCGCCGCGGCGGCATCGCGTCGTGCCCCATACTGGGGCGATGATCTCCTGCGATCCGACCTCCTGCGACGGGCCCGGCTGCTGAGATGGCGATGTTCCGGCGCGGCGAGCCGCGTGTGAGGCCCGTGCGCCATGGCGCGGAGGCCGTGGCGCTCCGCCTCGCCCTGCGGGACCCGCTGCGGCACGCCCTGCCCGGCGCGCGGCTGGCGGAGCTGCGGGGCACGGCGAGCCTCCCGCAGGAGTTCAGCCTCGTCGGACCGGACGCGGAGCCGACGGGCCTGCTCTGGCACGGGGTGAACATCGCGCCGATGGCGCAGGACCCGGCGGTCCTCGACGAGCTCGCGACCGCGGTGCTGTCCATGCGCCGCCGTGCGAGCTCGATCGTGGGGGAGCGCTCCGCCGTGGCCCGCATATGGCGGACCCTCGCCCCGGCCTGGGCGCCGGCGGTGCGAGAGTACCGGTGGAGCCAGCCGTTGCTGGTCGCGGCGGCCGATGCGGGGCAGCCCCCGGTGCTGGATGCCCGGGCGGGGGAGGGCCCGGGCCTGCGGCCCGCCCGCCCGGAGGAGGCCGAGGCCGTCTACCACCATGCCGTCGCCATGTTCCGCGAGGAGGTCGGGACGGACCCGACCTCCTTCGACGGAGGCCGGGCCTACTGGGCGCGGGTCCGCTCGCTGATCGGTGCGGGGCGCACCTACATCGTGGTGCGGGACGAGCAGATCATCTTCAAGGCGGACGTGGGGGCGGTCTTCGGCCCGGTCGCGCAGATCCACGGCGTCTGGGTCCCTCCCGCGCATCGCGGTCGGGGCGTGGCGAGGTCGGCCATGGCCGACCTGGTCGCGCAGGTCCGACGCGACCACGCCCCGCAGGTGTCTCTGTACGTCAACGACTTCAACGTCCCGGCCCGCCGTGCCTATGCCGCGGCCGGCTTCGTCCAGGCCGGGGAGCTGACCACGATCCTGTTCTGAGATCGAGGTCGGGCCCGTCCGGCCCCGGGAGGAGCCTCAGGCGCGGGCGAGGACCGTGAGCACGTGCCAGTGCTTGGGCCCGGCGAAGGAGCGCCCCTCGTGCTCGCGCTCCTCGAGGTCGAGCACGTCGAGCCCGTCCAGCAGCTCCTCGACCTCGGTGCGGGAGAGGAAGGTCCCCTCGTGGCCGGCCCATCCGTCGCGGTCGCCGAAGAGGTCGAGGGCGAGGACTCCTCCGGGCTGCACGGCCTCGCGGATCCGCCGCCACAGGTCGGGGAACGCCTCGCGCCGCGTGAAGGGCAGCGTCGCGCAGGACAGCAGGAGATGGCACGGCGGGAGGACCAGCCCGGGGTCCTCGAGGGAGACGGTCCGGTGCGTGACGGGGGCTCGGGCGGCGAGCTCGCGCATCGGCTCCTCGACGCTCGGATCCGCGTCGTAGCTGCGGACCTCCCAGCCCAGACCCGCGAGATGCGCGGCCTCGATCCCGATCCCGCTGCCCAGCTCGACGGCGGTCCGCCCTGCCGCGGGGCCGGCGAGCTCCGCGCCGCGCAGCGCGAGCCGTCGCACCGGCCGCCCCCGCTGCGCCGCGTTGTACTGCGAGAAGCTGCGGGTGGCGGCGGCAGGCGGCATGGCGGCGGGGGCGCGGTCGGAGGGCGTCATGCCCCGAGCCTAGGCGGGACCGCGCCTGATGCGCAGGATGGCCGCCGCGCAGGCCCGCCTCCACTAGGATTGGCGGGTCACCATCCTGTTGAAAGGCCGATCCATGATCCGCATGTCCTCGTCGTTCATCCGCACCCTGCGCGAGGATCCCTCCGACGCGGAGGTCGCCAGCCACAAGCTGCTCGTGCGCGCCGGCTACATCCGTCGCAGCGCCGCCGGGGTGTACACGTGGCTCCCGCTGGGCCTGAAGGTGATGCGGAAGGTCGAGGAGATCGTGCGGGAGGAGATGGACGCCGCGGGCGGCCACGAGGTCCTCTTCTCCGCGCTGCAGCCCCGCGCCCCCTACGAGGCCTCCGGGCGCTGGGAGGACTACGGCCCGCTGCTGTTCCGCCTCAAGGACCGCCGCGGCGAGGACTACCTGCTCGCCCCCACGCACGAGGAGATGTTCGCCCTCGCGGTCAAGGACCTGTTCTCGTCCTACAAGGACCTGCCGATCACGCTGTACCAGATCCAGTCGAAGTACCGCGACGAGGCGCGTCCCCGCGCGGGCCTGCTGCGGGTGCGCGAGTTCGTCATGAAGGACGCCTATTCCTTCGACGTGTCCGATGAGGGCCTGGACGCCTCCTATGCCGCGCAGCGCGAGGCCTACCAGCGGATCTTCGGGCGCCTGGGCCTGGAGACGGTGATCTGCCAGGCCGACGCCGGGGCGATGGGCGGCTCCCGATCCGAGGAGTTCCTGCATCCCACGCCGGTGGGGGAGGACACCTTCGTGGTCTCCGACGGCGGCTACGCGGCGAACGTCGAGGCGGTCACGACGACCCCGCCCCCGGCGCTGTCCCCGGAGCAGATCGCGGCCCTGCCCGCAGCGCATGTCGAGGACACGCCGGGGGCCTCCACGATCGCGGCCCTCACGGACTTCTCCAACGAGGTGTTCCCGGGTCAGGGCCCCGTCGCGGAGTCGGGGGAGTGGACCCGCTACGAGATGCTCAAGCACCTCGTGTACCAGCTGACCCTGCCCGACGGCACGACCGAGCCGCTCGTCATCGCCATCCCCGGCGATCGCGAGGTCGACGAGAAGCGGCTCGAGGCGGCCGTGTCCCCCGCGACCTTCGCGGCGTTCGGACCCGAGGACTTCGCGAAGCACCCGGTGCTGAAGAAGGGCTTCATCGGCCCGGAGGGCCTGGGCCTCGAGTCGCCCTCGAGGATCCGCTATCTCGTGGACCCGCGGGTCGTCCCCGGCAGCCGCTGGGTCGCCGGGGCAGGCCAGGAGGACCGGCACGTCTACGACCTCGTCTTCGGCCGCGACTTCACCGCCGACGGCACGATCGAGGCGGCCGAGGTGCGCGACGGCGATCCGGCGCCCGACGGCTCCGGGCCGCTGCGCCGCACCCGCGGCATGGAGATGGGGCACATCTTCCAGCTGGGCCGGAAGTACGCGGAGGCGCTCGACCTCAAGGTCCTCGACGAGAACGGCAAGCAGGCGACCGTGACGATGGGCTCCTACGGCATCGGCGTGACCCGTGCGGTCGCGGCGCTGGCGGAGACCCACCACGACGACAAGGGCCTGGTGTGGCCGCGCGCCGTGGCGCCGATGGACGTGCACGTGCTGGCGACCGGCAAGGATGCGGCGATCTTCGCAGAGGCGGAGCGCATCGCCTCCGAGCTCGAGGCCCGCGGGATCACGGTGCTGTACGACGACCGGCCCAAGGTCTCCCCGGGCGTGAAGTTCAAGGACTCCGAGCTGCTCGGGATCCCGACCTCGGTCGTGATCGGCCGCGGTCTCGCCGAGGGCACCGTCGAGGTCCGCGATCGCGCGAGCGGCGAGGTCGATCTGGTCTCGCCGCAGGACGTCCTCGCCCGCGTCGAGGCGGCCGTCCGCGGCGCCTGAGCCCCGGCCGATCGCCTCCCGGGGCCCGGCTCACTCCTCCTCGAAGGAGGGCAGCGCCTCGAGCGCAGCGAGCCGCGGTCCCAGGGAGGCCGCCTCGGCGAGCGCGGCGAGGATCGGCAGCGGGCGCCGCGCGAACGGCGCCGCGCCGACCAGCGCGAGATGCGTGACCAGCAGGTCATGCGCCGCCGTGTCCGGCCAGGACTCGGCCCCGGACGCGTCCGCGAGGGCCTCCGGCAGCGGATAGACGGCTTCGCGCAGCGGTACCGGGGCCCCCTCCTCCTCGGCGATCTCCGCGAGGCGCTGCGCCCGTGTGCGATGCTCCTGGCTCGCCGCCCGATGCGCGTCGCGCTCCGCTCCCGCGGTGCGGGCGGCGAGCACCTCCCGGACGTAGCCGACGAACCATTCGTCGCGCTGCGCCGTCTCGATCGTGCTGTGGAAGTCGACCTCCGCACCGATCGTGGGCGGGTCGTCCTCCGGCACCTCGCGCGTGGGCACCACCTCGTCCTCCGTCGGCAGCGGGCGGAGCTGCGCCGCCGCGGCCGGGAGCAGGGAGGCGACGCGGGCGCTGGACCACGCGGCGGAGGCAGCGATCGCGGCGACCGGGCGGGCGAGGGACCCCGAGACCTGCCGGGCGGCCCGGATGCCGAGATCACGCAGCGTCATGAGGGAGGCGACGAGGGACGCGGCGTCGCCCGTCCCCGGCTCCGGCGAGGCGCCACCCGCATCGGAGGACGCGGAGGCGGTCGGCTGCTCCCCGCCGGCGTCGGAGGTCGAGGCGGCCTCGGCCTCGGCCCCCGTCAGCAGGGCCGCTCGCTGCACGCGCAGCACGCCGTCGAGATGGGCCGCGAGGTCGCCGTGCTCCGCGGCGAGGTCCTCGGCCTCGGAGCAGCGCAGCAGAGCCTCGTCGATCGCGGCGAGCAGGTCCTCCCGATACAGGTCGTCGATGCCCACCGGCGGCGGCGTGAACGGCGCGGGCTGCCCGAGGCGGAGCGGCCCGCAGGCCGCGAGGGCGGCGACGACCGCGGCGGCGGCGCCGGTGCGCAGCACCTGCCGACGGGAGGGGCTCGCGGGCAGGAGGGGCGGCGGGGAGACGGACACGGTGCTGATTCTCGCATCTGCCCGGCGCGGCCTCGTCGCAGGACCGTCTCGCAGGCGCCACAGGCTACTCTTGGGACAGAGGCCCGCCGCCGCGCGGGAAGGCCCCGGGCGCGCCCGGGCGCCGCATGACAAGTCAAGACGAGGAGAGCTCCGCATGAACGACGAGCAGACGATCCCGAACCTGGACGGACCGGTCTCCTCGATCCTCGCCGGGCACGAGCTCGTGCTGGAGGAGCTCGCGATGCGCCGCCGCGGCGGCGCCCTGGAGATCCGCGTCGTGGTCGACCTTCCCGAGGACCGGATCGGCAGCGCCGACCTGGACACGGTCGCGGAGGCGTCCCGCGAGATCTCGGAGCTGCTGGACGCGGACGAGTCCCTCATCGGCCCCGGCCCCTCCGTCCTCGAGGTCACGACCCCCGGCGCCGAGCGCCCCCTCACCGAGCCCCGCCATTTCCGGCGCGCGCGCACGCGGCTGATCCGCCTCGTGCGCACCGACGGCACGGAGCTGCTGGCCCGGCTCGAGGACGTCGACGGCGACGTCCTGCGCCTGCGGCCGCAGCGCCCCCTCGACTCCCGCGGCAGGCCGCAGCGCCTGCCCGAGGGCACCCCGGAGGTCCTCGACCTCCCGATCGCGGACGTCGAGCGGGCCCGGGTGGAGATCGAGTTCTCCGCTCCGGCCGGCGGAGGCGCCGCGATCACCGAGAACCCTGCGAAGGAGCGCTGACATGGACATCGATATGGGAGCTCTGCGGGCGCTGGAGCGCGAGCGGGACATCAGCCTGCCCGTGCTGCTGGACGCGATCCGTCGTGCGCTGCACGCCGCCTACCTGCATACGGACCATCCGGTCAAGGACTCCGAGGTCATCATCGACGAGCACACCGGCGCCGTCTCCGTGATGGCCCGCGAGCTCGACGAGAACGGCGCGGTCGTCGACGAGTGGGACGACACCCCGGAGAACTTCGGCCGCGTCGCCGCATCGACCGCCCGCCAGGTCATCTTCCAGCGGATCCGCGAGCTCGAGGACGAGGCCGTGCTCGGCGAGTACGCCGACCGCACGGAGGACATCGTCTCGGGCGTCATCCAGCAGGGCCGGGACCCGCGGATGGTGCTGGTGGACCTGGGCGGGGTCGAGGCCGCGCTGCCCGTGCACGAGCGGGTGCCGGGGGAGGACTACTCCCACGGGCGTCGCATCCGCGCCTATGTCGTCGAGGCGCGCCGCGGCATGAAGGGCCCGCAGATCACGCTCTCGCGCAGCCATCCGAACCTGGTGCGCCGCCTGTTCGCCCTCGAGGTCCCCGAGGTCGCGGACGGCTCCGTCGAGATCGCGGGCCTCGCCCGTGAGGCGGGGCACCGCACCAAGATCGCGGTGCGGGCGACGGTCCCGGGCCTGAACGCCAAGGGCGCCTGCATCGGTCCGATGGGCGCCCGCGTGCGCGCGGTCATGAACGAGCTGGGCGGGGAGAAGATCGACATCGTCGACTTCGACGAGGACCCCGCCTCGTACGTCGCCCACGCCCTCTCGCCCGCGCGGGTGACGAGCGTCGTCGTGATCGACGAGGTGGGCCGCGCGGTGCGCGCGACGGTCCCGGAGAACCAGTTCTCGCTCGCGATCGGCAAGGAGGGGCAGAACGCCCGCCTCGCCGCGAAGCTCACCGGCTGGAAGATCGACATCCGGCCGGAGGGGTCGGCAGGCGGAGTAGCGCATATCGCCCCGGCGCCGTCGTTCGGGGATGAGGGCCGCTGAGACCAGCGGTCCGCCGGGCGGGATGCGATGTGTCCCACGCCTCCCGGGACCGCATCCGGCGGATCCGGTCCGCTACACTGGGGAGGCTGTTCTCGGACGGACCCGGTCGCCTGCGATCGGGGAGCGGACGGGAAGCGCGGGATGAGGAGGTGCGGGAGTGGGTCATCGCTCGCAACGCACGCCTCCTCGGCGCACATGCGTCGGCTGCCGTCAGGTCGCCCTCCGCGCGCAGCTGCTGCGTCTGGTCCGGGAGGATCCCCTCCCCGGGGCCGTGCCGCGCGTCCGCGTCGACCCCTCGGGATCGGCACCCGGCCGCGGGGCGTGGATCCACCCCGAGGCGCAGTGCCTCGACCTCGCCATTGCGCGGGGCGGCTTCGCCCGGTCCTTCCGGAGCGCGGTCGACACCGGGCATCTCGAGGGACACCTCGAGGCGTCCGCCCCCACCACATCGTGGAAAAGGTAGAAGAACCATGGACATCCGATGAGTACTCGACAATGAGCACCCTCAGGAATTGACGGTCCGCGCCCTCTTGTCGGCCGGACCGAGACAGGAGAATTGTGGCTAAGGTCCGCGTCCACGAGCTCGCCAAGGAGCTCGGACAGCCGAGCAAGGTCGTTCTGCAGAAGCTGCAGGACATGGGCGAGTTCGTCCGTTCCGCCTCATCGACCATCGAGGCACCCGTCGCCCGTCGGCTGCGCGAGCAGTTCCCGGGCGAGAAGTCCGGCGGCACCCCCGCCCCCGGCACCCCCAAGCCCGCCGGCGCCCCCCGGCCCGGTGGCGGCTCCGTGCCCAAGCCCGGCTCGAAGCCGGCCCCCCGTGCCCAGGCACCGGCGGAGCCCGCA
>NZ_JBHLSV010000043.1:0-17966 GCF_042434575.1 Brachybacterium hainanense | reverse complement strand
TCCGACGCAGCCGGGCGCCCCGACGGGGCAGCCCTGGACCCAGCCCGCGCAGGGCGGACAGCCGTCCGCCCAGCCCTCGGCACCGCAGTGGGGCCAGGCCCCGCAGCCTCCCGCGGCTCAGCCCTGGCAGTCCCCGCCGGCCTCGGGCGACGGCTCCGGTCCCGGCGCGCCGGGCTCCCCCTGGGGAGGGCCGCCCTCCCAGGGATCCTGAGCATCCTGCACCCCACCTGCAGTGATGTAGGTCGCTTCCCGCCCTCTCGATTGGCGCGAGGGTCCCGGACCCCGTAGTATTCATGGAGTCGGCAGGAACGCGACAAGCGCCCGTAGCTCAACGGATAGAGCATCTGACTACGGATCAGAAGGTTGGGGGTTCGAATCCCTCCGGGCGCACCGGATCGAAGGCCCCGTCACCGCGGTGACGGGGCCTTCGCCGTTCCGGCGGCACCACCCTCGCGATCACCCCGGAGCCGCGCCCGGGCCGTCGTCCTGCACGCGCCGGCCGCCGTCGAACCGCGGGATCCCGAGGCCCTCGGGGATGTCCTCGACGCCGCCGGTGTGCTCGCCGAAGCGCCGGATGCCCTCGGCCCAGAGCTCATGCAGCCGGTCCCCCGGATGCGCCCGCGGGTCCAGGCCCACGTCCCGGATCGCCTGGTCGAAGCAGGCGATGCCGAGGCGGTCCATCTCCTCGTGGGGCCCGTTCCCGCCGTGGATCCGCGCGACCTCCGTCTCCGTGCCGCCGCTCTCGGTGTACAGGGGCGGACCGCCGAGGGCCTCGGCGAGGTAGGCCGCGAGGCGTGCGGTGTGATCGGACCGGTATCCATGGCTGAAGGCGTGGGCGACCACCGGGTCCGCGAGCGCCCGCGCATGCCAGGCCTCCGCCAGGCGCAGCATCCCGTCGTATCCGCCGACGTCCTCGTACAACGTGCTCATGCCGCCAGGCTATACCCGCTCCCCGCGGCCCCTGCGATGCCCCGACGGGCCGCCGACACCCAGCCCGCGGTCCCCGCACATGCGAGAGGTCGATCCCTGCCGCGGGACGTCCACGCGGCAGGGATCGACCTCTTGTCGCTCCGGCAGGGCACACGGCCCTGGGCGGGTCAGCGGGACTCGATGGCCTCGCGGACGGAGCCCCAGCCCTGGAGGATGTCCCGCGCCCCCGGATCGGTCTCCGCGGCGATCGCCTGTCCGCGGGCCTCCTCGAGCAGCTCGTCGATCACGACCCGCCCGCCGCGGTCGATCGAGGCGACGGCCGCCTCCACCATCGCGAAGGACAGGATGTTCTCGTGCACCTCGCACATCGGCCGCCTGCCCTCGCGCAGCGAGGTCACGAACTCGATGACCGAGGCGTCGATCTGATCCGGCTCCGGCGCCTCCAGGGCCTGCTCGAGCGCGGACTGCAGCTCCCGGGTCGCCTCCGCGTCCTCGGTGCCGAGCACCGGCGCTCCGGTGCCGTCCCAGGTCGCCGAGCCGTGCTCCGCCCCGATCCGCCATTCGCTGTTCCAGTAGGTCGGCAGCCCGCGCGCGTTCCAGGAGCCGTGGTAGACGAACAGCGAGCCGCCGGTCATCTCGAAGGTGCAGCTGACCGTCGCGTCCCCGGCGTACACGCTCCATGGAGGGTTCGTGCCGTGCGCAGTCACGGCGACCGGATCGGTGCCCGTGATGTAGCGCGCGGTGTCGAAGGCGTGGATGCCCATGTCCCGCAGCAGCGGATGCTGCTGCTGGGCGCGGAAGCCCTCGTGCTCGTGGAAGAGCGAGAAGAACGCGCTCGTGAGCACCGTCGGCCCGTGCGCGGCGATGAACCGCTTGAGCTCGCGGACCTGCGGGAAGAAGCGCCGCGACTGGGAGACCATGAAGGGCACCCCCGTGAGCTCGGCGTGCGCCATGAGGCTCAGCGCCTCCGGGAGCGTCTCGGTGACCGGCTTCTCCCCCAGCACCGGGATCCCGGCGTGCAGGGCCTTGACGGTCACCGGGTGGTGGGCGACCGGCACGGTGGGGTTGATGATGATGTCCGCGCCGAGCTCGACGGCGAGGTCCACACCATCGGTGCCGATCGCGACCGAGCCCGGATCCGGGGCGCCGGACTGGGCGATGGACTCCGCGGGCATGCCCTCGACCAGATCGGCGACGCCGACCAGCTCGGTCACCGGGCTCGCGACGATCGATCGCGCCCACCAGCGCCCCATGCTCCCGGCGCCCACGACGACGGCGCGCAGCGGCCGTTCGCCGCCGGCGGCCGCGAGGGCGGCGTTCGGATCGGCGATCACGGATTCAGATGACACGCGTGATCGCCTCTCCCTCGGCGTCCGTCGCGCCGTCGCGGAACCAGTCCCGCGGCGCGTTCGCGATCTTCACGGGAGCGGCCTCGCGCTCCTCGGGACGGGCCCACACGACCGCGTTGGCGAGCACCCGACGGATCTCGGCCTGCCGGTAGACCGGGTAGTCCTGGTCGCCGGGGCTGAAGTAGAACATCTTGCCCTTGCCACGGCGGAACACGCAGCCCGAGCGGAACACCTC
The DNA here is from genome assembly GCF_042434575.1 of Brachybacterium hainanense. Taxonomy (NCBI): domain Bacteria; kingdom Bacillati; phylum Actinomycetota; class Actinomycetes; order Micrococcales; family Dermabacteraceae; genus Brachybacterium; species Brachybacterium hainanense. Next base: position 15,452 of record NZ_JBHLSV010000043.1, on the reverse strand, counting down.
TCCGCCGGCGAAGGAGGAGATGAACACGAGCTCGTCGGGCGCGGGGATGTCGAACATCTCCCCGTACATCTCCTGGGCCGGGATGACGATGGGGTGCGGGACGCCGCGGGCGATCGGATGCGAGCCGTTCACGGTCCACACCCGTTCCTCCTCGCCCTCGTTGCGCCACAGCAGGTTGCAGGTGGTGCCCAGCAGCAGGCGGAACGGCTTCGAGTAGTGCGCCGAGTGCAGGGGGATCAGCCCCATGCCCTCGCGCACGCGCCGGGCGACCCGCTCGGCGATCTCGTCGGGCACGTCGTCATGGGCCATGTGGCCCCACCACGTGAGGACGTCGGTCTGCGCGAGCGCCTCCTCGGAGAGGGACTCCTCCACGTCGTCGAGCAGCGCGATCCGGACCTCGGCGTCGACGCCGTCGGCGGCGAGGACCTCGCGCAGGCCCTCGGCGATGACCGTGTGCATGCCCTCCGGATAGATCTCCTGGACCTTCGGGTCCACCTTCTCGTGCCTGTTCTCGCCGAACACGGCGATGCGCAAGGTCATGTGCCTCTCCCGGGAAGTGGTGGGATGAATGATTCGCAGGGACCATCGTAGGCCCTGCGCCGCACCCCGCAGCGCCCGGATCGCCCGATGAGCGGGACGGTCAGGCCCCCGGCCGCGCGGCCGGGATCTCGCGCAGCTCGGCGTTGCCCAGATGCGGCTGGGACCGATGGCTCCGCGCCGGCTCCCCTGCCGCGACGGTCAGCAGGATCTGCAGGACGTCGCCGTGGGCGACGAGCACGACGGGCGCCCCGCCGGAGGACTGCGCCGACGCCCGGGCATCGGCGAGGGCGGCGAGGGCGCGAGCGGCGACGTCCAGCGTCGTCTCCACCCCGTCCCCGGGGTGCTCGCCCGCGGCATCGGCCGCCCATACCTGGGCGTACGCGGCGGCCGGCCCCTCCTCGAAGATCCCGAAGCTCCGCTCGCGCAGACGCCGGTCGATGATCGGCTCCGCGGCGCCGAGGACGTCCGCGAACTCCCGCGCGGTCTCCGCGGCGCGTGCGAAGTCGCTGGTCACGAGGATCGCATCGGCCCCGAGCCCGGAGGCCTCCGCGGCCGCGCGCGCCTGCTCGCGGCCGCGGTCGGTCAGACCCACCTCCACGAGGGCACGCGGGCCCGGACGGCTGACGATGATGCCGGCGACGTTCGCGGTGCTCTCGCCGTGGCGGAGCACGAGGACGCGGGACATCAGGGGGAGACGATCTTGCCGGGGTTGAGGTTCCGGCCCGGATCGTTCTGCGCGAAGATCCCGCGGATCACCTCGGCGCCGAGCTCCGTGATGTCCTCCTCGATCCACGGCTGGTGCTCGGTGCCCACCGCGTGGTGGTGGGAGACCGTCGAGCCGTGCTCCATGAAGGTCTGCTGGACGCGGTTCTTGGCGCCGTAGTACTCCTCGAGCGCGGTCTCCTCCGACTCGTAGGGGATCGCGAAGGTGAAGTACAGGCAGGCGCCCCCGTGGTAGCTGTGCGACATGTGGCAGAACATGAAGCCGGGCTTGCCGACCTCCCGGCGCTGCGCGTGGAAGGCGTCGTACACGGTCGAGTGGACCTCGTTGATCATCGACCAGCTCGCGCCCGTGTCGCAGACGTCGCCGAAGACCCGGTAGCCCATGAGGAAGTCGCGCAGGTACGGGGTGTCGAACTTCTTCTGGTCGTAGATCGCGCCGGGGCCGGCGCCCAGCGTGATGCCGCCGTTGCGCTTCACGATCTTCTTGACGATCGCCTTCTCGCGCTCGACGCGCTCCTTGGTGCCCTCGAAGCACACGTAGGAGATGCACATCTCCTCGCTCGTGTCCCAGCCCTGGGAGCGGAGGTAGGCGAACAGGCCGTCCTGCACCTTGGCGGCGACCTTGCCCTTGGTGGAGGTGGGCGCCTTGACCATGGCGAGGCTGAACTCGGTCTCGGGGCCGTCGGACAGGCGCGTGAAGGTGGGCTTGACCTCGGAGCGGGCGATCGCGTGCATGCCGCGGATCCCGTGCTCCCAGTCCGGGTACATGTAGGCGATGACCTGGCGGACCGGCGCGACGCGGTGGACCTGCACGGTGCACTCGGAGATGACACCGAGGCGGCCCTCGCTGCCCAGCACCAGCTCGTGCAGGGAGGGGCCGGAGTCTCGGCCGGGGATCGCCTTGGTCTCGATGACCCCGCGCGGATGCACGACCCGCAGGCCCCGCACGATGTCCTCGATGTCGCCGTACTTGTCCGACTGCATGCCGCTCGAGCGGGTCGCCGCCCAGCCGCCCAGGGTCGAGTAGGTGAAGGAGTCCGGGAAGTGGCCCATCGTCCAGCCGCGCTCCTGCAGCTGCTCCTCGAGGTCGGGGCCGTACACGCCCGCCTCGACGCGCGCGAGGCCCGCGGTCTCGTCGATCTCCACGACCCGGTCCATGCGGCCCATGTTCAGGGTCACGACGGGGCGGGTCTCGGCGGGATCCGGTGTGACGGACCCGGAGATGCAGGACCCGCCGCCGTAGGGGATCAGGACCAGGTCCTGCTCGAGCGCGATCCGGAGGATCTGCTCGATCTCCGCCTCCGAGCCCGGATAGACCACCGCGTCGACGAGACGCTCGTACCCGCCGGCGCGCACCCGCACCAGGTCGGGGAGGGAGCGGCCGAAGGAGTGCAGCACCCGGAACTCGTCCTCGAGGACGAGGTTGTCCTCGCCGACCACGGCCGCGAGCCGGCCGCGGACCTCCTCGGGGAGGGTCGTGGCCGGCACCTCCAGCCGCGCCAGGTCGGGCTCCGGTCCCGGCTGCGCCACCTCCAGGTCGATGCCGATCTTGGTGCGCGCGAGCGGGACGAACGCCGGCTTGTTGTCGTAGCGGAAGGAGACGTCGTCCTGCCCCCAGCCCCACCACTTGTGACGACGGACCTCGCGGGCGGCAGGACGTGCCGTGCCTTCGCTCATGCGTTCTCCTCCTGGCCCCCGGCATGCGGCGTCGCCGTGCCGAGGATCTTCTCGTAGTTCTCGTCGTACAGGCCCTGCACCCGGGAGCGGATGCGCTGCATGTACTCCGCCACGGACTCGCCGTCCTCGGCGGTGATCGGCTCCCCGAAGACGACCCCCACCGGCGGGCGTCCCTTCACGGGCCAGCTGCGGCCCTTCGGCATGGCCTCGTAGCCGCCGATGATCGCCGCCGGGATCACGGGCACGCCCACTCCCGAGGCGAGAGCGGCCGCACCCGGCTTGAAGTCCTCGATCCTCCCGGTGCTCTGCCGACCGCCCTCGGGGAAGACGAGGATCGGCACGCCGGCGCGCAGCAGGCGCCGCGAGGTCCCCGCGTTCTTCCGGGAGCCGTCGCGGTCGATGGGGTACGCGTTGAACATCCAGCGCACGAACCAGCGCTTGTACCAGAGGCGGAAGAAGTAGTCCGCGGCCACGCCGGTGGACAGGAAGCGGGCCTGGGCCCACGGCAGCCCCTGGGCGAGCATCGGCGCGTCGAGGTGGCTCGTGTGGTTCGCGACCATCACGAAGGGACCGCGAACGCTCCTGACCCGGCGGTGCACGATGACGGTCTGGGTGACGTTCGCGCGCACGAGGCCCCGGAACAGCACGCGCTGCAGCACGAAGCGGACCCGGGAGCGCCAGCGCGAGCTGTACTTGCCGAGGTCGCCCGCCGGGTCCTCCCATCCCTCGGCGCGGTCGCGCGCGGACAGGGACCGGCGAGGGCGGCGCTGCGGGTCGCGGGGATCCGTGCTGCTGGTCGGCATCGGCTCAGCGCTCCTTGCTGCGGCGGTCCGAGAGCAGGGAGCTCAGCCGGTGCACGAGGGGCCGGGGGGTGCCGCGCAGCGCGGCGGAGATCAGCTTCCACCGGACGCTGGGGACGCTCATCGGCTTGCCCCGCGCGACGTCGCGCAGGCACTGCTCGACGAGGTCGTCGGCGTCCAGCCACAGGGGGTCCGGGATCGAGGAGCCGGTGATGCCGGCCCGCTCATGGAACTCGGTGCGCACCCAGCCCGGCATGAGGGCGGTCGCGATCACGCCCGTCCCCTCGAGCTGCACGCTCAGGGACTCGGAGAAGTTCGCGGCCCAGGCCTTGATCGCGGAGTAGTTGTTCTGCGTGACCTGGCTGGAGACCGAGGCGACCGTGATGATCCAGCCCCTCCCCCGCGCGGACATGGCCCGGCCCGCCGCACCGGAGAGCTTGAGCACGGCGCGCTGCATGACCTCGAAGCCGCGGTCGTGCTCGGAGATGTCCTCCGCGAGCAGGGAGGCGCGCACGGAGAAGCCGGCGTTGTTCACGAGGATGTCGACGGGGGCGTCGTCCGCGAACTCGCCGCGGTTCTCGAGGCGGTCGGCCACACGCTGCTGGTCGGCGCGGTCCGCGAGGTCCGCGACCATGGTCTCGACCTCGACGTCATAGGCGGTGGCGAGGGAGAAGGCGATGTCCTGCAGGCGCTGCGCGCTGCGGGCTACCAGGACCAGGTCCACCCCTCGCTTCGCATACGCCTTCGCGAACGCCGCTCCGATACCCGCGGTTCCACCGGTGATCAGGGCCCTGTGCATGGCGGCTACGATACACTAGCGAGGTTCTGCTCCGACCCCGCCGAGGGCCGCTGACCTGCGCGCAGAACAGCTCCTGTCCGGCCCGCATCGGCGGGCCCTCCGACCCAAGGGAACCGCTGCATGTCGAACTCGTCCCCCGCCGCCCGCCAGATCCTGCTGACCGGGGTCACCGGCTTCCTGGGCCAGGCGGTTCTGCAGTCCCTGCTCGAGAACACCCCCGACGTCCACGTCACCGCGCTCGTGCGCCCCAAGGGCTCCGTGAGCGGCATCAAGCGCCTCCAGGGCCTGCTGCGCAAGCCCGTCTTCGCCTCCTGGGCCGAACGCCTGCAGTCCGAGGGCGCCGAGGACGGCAAGGCCGCCGTGCGCGAGATCTTCGACGCCCGCGTGAGCGCGCTCGAGGGAGACCTCACCGACATGCCGGAGCTCACCGCGACCTACGACACGGTGATCCACTCCGCCTCGTCCGTGTCCTTCGACCCGCCGATCGACGAGGCCTTCCGCACCAACGTCGGCGGGGCCCGCAACCTGTACCAGGCGCTGCTGGACTCCGGGCAGGACCCGCACGTGATCCACGTGTCCACCGCGTACGTGGGCGGCATCTCCAAGGGTCTGCGGCAGGAGGGCCGCCTGGTCCACGACGTGTCATGGAAGGAGGAGTACGACGCCGCCCTCGATGCCCGCGCCCGCGTGGACGCGGAGTCCCGCCGCCCCGAGACGCTGCGCGCCCGCATGCGCACCGCCGCTCTGCGCGATGGCCGTATGGGTCCCAAGGCCGCGGCCGCCGCGACCGAGGAGGCGCGTCTGGAGTGGGTCAAGGAGCGCCTGGTCGACTTCGGCCGCACCCGCGCGCAGTCCGTGGGCTGGACCGACATCTACACCTTCACCAAGGCGATGGCCGAGCGCGTCGCCGAGGACATGTGGGCCGATGCCGGGCACCGCGTCTCCTTCGTGCGCCCCTCCATCATCGAGTCCGCGCTGCGGCGCCCCTTCCCGGGCTGGATCGACGGCTACAAGGTCGCCGACCCGCTGATCATGGCGTACGGCAAGGGCGTCCTGCCGGAGTTCCCAGGCCTCGCGGACTCGATCCTCGACATCATCCCCGTCGACTTCGTGGTCAACGTGATCGTGGCGCTCGCGACCCAGGACGTCTCCCGCCGCGGCGACGAGGCCTACTACCAGGTCGCCTCCGGCAACTCGAACCCGCTGCCCTTCCACGAGATGGTCACGGCGGTGCGCGAGTACTTCACGCAGCACCCGCTGCAGGACGACAAGGGGCGCGACATCGTCGTGCCCGAGTGGACCTTCCCCGCGGTCGACCTGGTCGAGCCGAAGTTCCGTGCCAAGGAGCTCGCGACGAGGCTGGGCCAGAGCGTCGTCGCCCATCTGCCGTCCTCGCGCCGCACCCGCGAGTGGACCTCCACCCTGCACCGGTCCTCCTCCGGCCTGACCACGCTGCGCAAGTACATCGAGCTGTACCGCCAGTACACGAAGACGGAGATGGTCTTCGACGACGCCAACACCCGCGCCCTGCGCGAGGAGCTGTCCGCCTCGTTCCTCCAGAAGCAGGACTTCGACATCACCGCCGTCGTCTGGAAGGACTACTTCCAGGACCTGCACCTCCCGGCCGTCACGGACCTGACCAAGGCGTATTCGCGCGGCCGCGCCGCCCTCAAGGCCCGCGCCGACCGTCCCGCCGGACCGCTCAAGGAGAACCCGGAGGCGCTCGCGGTCTTCGACCTCGACGGCACCGTCATCTCCACGAACGTGATCCAGCAGTACTTCGCCGTCGTCCGCGCGACGAAGCCGCCGAGCCGCTGGGCGCTCGAGCTGGGCGCCCTCGCCCGCACCGTGCCTGCCTACCTGCGGGCCGAGCAGCGCAACCGCTCCGAGCTGATCCGCATGGTCAACCGCCGCTACGAAGGCTACCGGGCCGATGACCTGCGCACGCTCCTGCAGGGCGATCTGGGGCGGAAGATCCGCGCCTCGATCCGCCCGGAGGCGCTCGCCCTCATCGAGAAGCACCGGGCCGCCGGGCATCGGACCGTGCTGGTCACCGGCGCGCTCGACGTCCTCGTCGAGCCCTTCGCGGACCTCTTCGACGATGTGGTCGCCACCACCATGGACGTGGATCGGGCCGGCTATCTCACCGGCTACCTCGCGACCCCGCCGGTCGTCGACGAGGCCCGCGCGAACTGGCTGGCCAAGTACGCGGCCCAGCACGGCGCGAACCTCAAGGCCTCCTACGGCTACGGCGACTCCATGGCCGATGCCTCCTGGCTCGAGCTCGTCGGCACCCCCTCCGCCGTCTCCCCCGACCTGGGCCTGTACTCGGTCGCGAAGAAGAAGCGCTGGGCCATCCTCGAGTGGTGACGTGGACATGAGCGCGGCGAACCGGATCGGTGGGGATCCGGTTCGCCGCGCTCATGTGACCGGGGGCCGCGCCCGGCGGATGCCCGCCCTGCTCAGCCGGTGTTCTTCATGCCGGCGGCGACGCCGTTGATCGTCGTCAGGAGCGCGCGCTGCGTCTCCTCGTCGACCTCCTCGCCGCGCTCGGCCGCGGCGCGGACGCGCTGCAGCATCGCGACCTGCATGTAGGAGATCGGGTCGAGGTAGCGGTCGCGCACCGCGAGGGTGCGCTTGAGGACCGGCTGCCCGTCCAGCAGGTTCAGCACGCCGGTCAGCCGCTCCATCTCCGCGACGGTCAGCTCGTACTCGGCGCGGATCCTCTCGAACAGCGGCCACAGGCGCTCCGGCACGAGGGAGTGCACGTAGTGCGCGGCGATGGCCATGTCGGTCTTCGCGAGCGTCATCTCCACGTTGCTGATCACCGTGCGGAAGAAGTGCCAGTGCCGAAGCATCTCGTGGAGGTCCTCCTCGAGACCGGCCTCGCGCGCCGCCTTGAGGCCGGTGCCCACCCCGAACCAGCCGGGCACGATCTGACGGGACTGGGTCCAGCCGAACACCCAGGGGATCGCCCGCAGACCGCCCAGTCCCTTGTCGGAGCTGGTGCGCTTGGAGGGGCGGGAACCGATGTTGAGCTCGCCCAGCTGCTCGACCGGCGTGGACGTCACGAAGTACTCGGGCAGGTCCGGGTCGTCCGCAAGGGTGCGGTAGCGGGCGAACGACGCATCGGACACCTTCTGCATGACCTCGCCGAAGTGCTCGAGCTGCTCGGGCGTGGAGCGCGGGCGCGTATGCAGCGCGGAGCCCTCCAGCACGGCGGCCAGCGACAGGTCCAGGTTCTCCCGGGCCAGCGTCGGCAGCATGTACTTGTCGGAGATGACCTCGCCCTGCTCGGTGAACTTGATCTCGCCCTCGAGCACGCCGTAGGGCTGGGCGAGGATCGCGTCATAGGTGGGGCCGCCGCCACGGCCCACGGAGCCGCCGCGGCCGTGGAACAGCCGCAGGGTCACGCCGTGGCGTGCGGCCACGTCGCGCAGCGAGCGCTGGGCCTGGTGGATCTCCCACTGGCTCGTGAACACCCCGGCGTCCTTGTTGCCGTCGGAGTAGCCGAGCATGACCTCCTGCAGGTCGCCGCGCAGGCGGACGATCTCCCGGTAGGAGGGGTCGCTGAGCAGCTCGTCGAGGATCTCTCCCGCATGACGCAGCTCCGCGACCTCCTCGAGCAGCGGGGCGAAGCCGATGTCGGCGCGGTTCTCGTCCCCGCCGGGCAGGGTCACGAGCCCGGCCTCCCGGGCGAGCAGCGCCACGGCGAGGATGTCGTCGGCACCGTGCGTCATCGAGACGATGTAGGTCTCGATGCACGACTGGCCGTAGCGCCGGTGCGCATCGCGGATCTCGCCGAAGACCCGGTACGTCGTCCGGGTCGCCTCGTCGAGGATGGTCTCGTCCTCGCTGAGGGCGGTGCCGACCAGCGGGCGCCGGCTTGCGAGCTCGGCCGAGAGCACCCGGGTGCGGGCCTCGCGGCTGAGCTGCAGGTAGGGCACCTCGAGCTCGCCGACGCGGTCGAACAGGCGGGCGAGCACGTCGTGGTGCTTCTCGGAGTGCTCGCGCACGTCGAGGATCGCGAGGTTCAGACCGGAGCCGGCGAGGACCTGCTGGAACAGGGCGATGGCGCCGTCCGCCGCGCGCTTGCCGCCGTGGCGGGCGAGGGCGCCGCGCAGCACCGCGAAGTCGTCCTGCAGCTCGTCGCCGTCGCGGTAGTCGCGACCGGGGACGTGCGCCTCGCCCGAGCGGATGCGCTCGCGGGTCGCCACGAGCTTCGCCCGCATGGTTCCGAGCTTGAGCCGGTAGGGCTCCTCCTCGAAGAGGTGCTGCTGCACGTCGTCGATGTCGGAGTCGAAGGCGAGGTCGGCGGCGAGGCTCGCGCGCAGCTCCTCGTCCTCCCCGGTCAGGGCACTCGAGATGGACAGGTCGCCGATCAGCTCGTTGACGAAGCCGATCGCGATGTCGACCGCGGACTCCGCCTGCATCTGCAGCACCTCGCGGGTGACCTGCGCGGTGACGAACGGGTTGCCGTCGCGGTCGCCGCCGATCCACGAGCCGAAGCGCAGGGGCACCTGGCGCTCGCGGAGGTCCGCGCCATGGACCCGCAGCTCCTCGCGCAGATCGCCGAGGAAGCCCGGCATGGTCTGCGTGTACAGCTGACGCAGGTAGTACAGGACGTTGCGGGACTCGTCCTGCGGGGTGGGGCGCTCGCGGCGCAGCTCGTCGGTCTGCCACAGCGACTCGATCAGCTCGGCCAGCACGTGGTCCTGGCGGCGGCGCTCGGGGGTGCCCTCCTCCGTGTCCGTCTCCAGGACGTCGGAGATCTTCCGGAGCTTGGTGAGCACTGCCCGTCGGGAGGCCTCGGTCGGGTGGGCGGTGAAGATGAGACGCACGTCGAGGGAGTCGACCGCGGCCTGCAGGCCGTCCGCGCCGATCTCCTCGGCGACGGCCGCGACGGTGCGCGGTACCCAGGAATCGGCGCCGGCCCGCTCGCGCAGGGCCCGGACGCGGTAGACCTGCTCGGCGGCATTGGCCAGCAGGAAGTACTGGGCGAAGGCGCGGGTCAGGGCGGTGGCCTGCTCGAGCGGCAGCGCCGCCAGGCGCTCCTGGACGGCGAGCGCGTCCTCGGTGCGGCCGGACGCCTTGGCGTCCTTCGTCTGGCGGCGGACGTCCTCGACCAGCTCGAGCATCTCCGGGCCGTGCTGGTCGGCGAGGATGCGTCCCAGCAGGGTGGACAGGCGACGCACGGTCGCGCGCAGCGGCGCGTCGATGTGCGGATCGTCCCCGGCGACGGGGAACTCGCTGGTGAGGGTGGGAACGCTGAAAGCAGCGGTGTCGGGCACGGAGCCTCCTGAGGTTCGGCGCACCGGATCGGCCGTCCACGCACGCGGCGAAGCGGCCGGTCGGCACTGAACGGACGGGAAAAGAGTACCGTTCCGGCCGAGGCATTCCGCCCGCTGTCCCCATTCTGGGAGATTCCCAGCATCAGGCCAGGTCAGGGGGCGCGAAGCTCCTCGGGGACGCTCGTGACGGCCGTGAGGAGGAACACGGAGTCCTCGCGCGCCTCGACGCCATGGCGCTCCTGCGGGATCCGGGAGATCTGCCCCGAGGAGAGCTCCATCTCGCCGGACTCCGTCGTCAGCGCGATCCGACCCAGCAGCACCTGCAGGCTCGCCGCCGGCGGCGCGTTGTGCTCGGAGAGGCGGGATCCCGAGGCGAGGGCGAGCAGGGTCTGGCGCAGCACGCCGTCATGGATGATCAGCTCGGCGCTGCGGCCGTGCTCCGCGGCGCGCGCCGCCCACAGGTGGCGCTCGACGAGCTCGGGGATGCTGGGGATGTCCACGGGGCCTCCTGACCTGCCGGGTGCGCGTGCCGCCACTGTAGCCCCGGAGAACGCGCGAGGCCCCCGGAATGATCCCGGGGGCCTCGCGCGTGCGGCGGAGACGAGAGGATTTGAACCTCCGAGGCGGTTTATCACCACCTACTCCCTTAGCAGGGGAGCGCATTCGGCCGCTCTGCCACGTCTCCTGGTGCCATGGACCGCGGTCCGGGCACGCCGGATCAGCCTACCGGAGCCGGAGGCTGTGGCCAAAAGCGCGGGATGCGGTTCCCGTCACGTCGCGCCCGGGCGCGGGTGCGCGCTCAGTTGAAGCCGATGTACCGCCGCGCGATCCGGTACGAGGAGCGCACGAGCATCTCCCCGCCGCGGCCGGGGACGGACAGCAGGATCCCGGTGGGCGAGCGGCGGAAGGCCCGGTACACCTTCGGGTCGGTGCGGCGCACGAACTGCAGCAGGTCGCGGCGGTCGCGACGCGACTCCTCCGTGCCCGCGAGGGCCGTGAGCGTGAGCGAGACGCTGCACACGATGGTCGCGTAGTGCAGCAGGTAGCGGCGGTGGCGGCGGTCGTCGATCTCGCGGGACCGCAGCGCCTGGACGAGCAGGCGGTTCACGCGCAGCTGCTGGTCGATGCGGGTGAGCATGACCTTCTCCTGCACGGACTGGTCCTCACGGCCGATGAAGTACCGGTACAGGTCCAGGTCGAGATAGGCCAGGGTGCGCACCTCGCGCAGCGGGATCGCGGCCATGAGGTTGTCGACGTAGAAGGTGTGCGGCGGGAAGGAGACCCCGGAGCGGCGCAGCACCTCGAGCCGGTAGGTGAGGGCGTGCATGAGGAGGTAGCGCCCGGTGCGGGGACGGGCGAGGTCCTCCCAGGTGCAGATCCGTCCCGCGGGGATGAAGGAGCCGTAGCGGACGCTGCGGCTCGAGCCGAGGCCCTCGTTCTCGTACACGTAGTTGGTGATGACGACGTCGGGCTCGGTGCCGGCCTCGATCCAGGCGCGCAGCCCGCGGAGATAGTCCGCGAGGGCGGACGGGTCGGTCCAGTCGTCGCTGTCGAGCACCTTCACGTAGGTGCCGCGGGCGACCCCGATGCCGCTGTCCATCGCGGCGCCGTGCCCGCCGTTCTCCCGGTGGACGGCGCGGACCCGCTCCGGATGATCGCGTACGTAGGCCTCGATCAGCTGCGGGGTCGCATCGGTCGAGCCGTCGTTGACCAGCACGACCTCGATGTCGTCGGGCGCCCGCAGCAGCGGCTCGACGGCACGGTGGAGGTAGTCGGCCGAGTTGTAGCAGGGGATCACGAAGGTGACCAGCGCCTGCACGGGACCTGCTGCCTCGTTCACAGACCGAGCTTCTCCTGCAGCAGGGCGATGTGCTTCGGCGTTCCCACCCGGTACTTCACGAAGGTCAGCACGCCGGATCCGTCGACCGCGAAGGTCGAGCGGATCGTGCCCTCGACGAGCTTGCCGTACATGTTCTTCTCGCCCCAGGCGCCGTAGGCGGTCATCACCGCGTGCGTCGGGTCCGACGCGAGGGTGTAGGGCAGGTCCTGCTCGGCGACGAAGCGGTCGAGCTCGGGCACGGGGTCCGGCGAGATGCCGATCACCCGGTATCCGGCGTCGAGGAACATGCGGTGGTTGTCCCGCAGGTCGCAGGCCTGCCTGGTGCACAGGCTCGTGTTGGCAGCGGGATAGAACCAGATCAGCGCGGGTGCGCCGCGCAGCTCGTCGAGGCTGATGCGGCCTCCGCCGGCGGTCTCGAGGTCGAAGGCGGGTGCGGCGTCGCCGACGGCGAGCTTGACGGGCGGGGTGCTCACGAGTGCTGCTCTCCTTCGCCGCGGGGGCGGCGGGTCATGTCGTCCTTGGCCCCAGTATCCCCCGGATGCCCGGCGGGGTCGGGATCGGCACGGGAGGGATGTGCCACGATGGTCCGGCGCCCCGGCCGGGGCGGGCGTGCGAGGAGGTCGAGGTGCTCAGCTCCATCATCATGGCCGTCCTGTGGTGGGCGGTGTTCTGGTGGGTGTTCCATCGGGATCGGCGCAGGCTGCGCAACGGGTTGCTGCTCATCGTCGCCGCGTGGTCGACGATCTCCCTGCTGCTGGAGCTGATCGCGCAGACCCTGCCGGGCGGGGGGCTCCTCGTGCTGGCGGCGATGCTGAGCGTGTTCCCCGGCGTGATCGCGCTCGCCGTGTACCTGATCGCGAACGGGCTCACGATGTTCCGGAAGGAGGGACGCAGCCTCGGCAATGCGCTCTCGCTGCTGGCGGGGACGGGGATCCTGGTCTCCCCCGTCCTCGCGGGCATCCTCGTGTTCACGGGGCGCCCGCTCGGCATCGTGCTCGGCGTGATGATCGGCCTGGTGGGCCTGCACCTGGGCCTCGCGTTCCTGACCTTCCTGGCGGCGTCCCTGCTCTATCAGCACTTCCCGAGGCGGCTCGACTCGACGGGAGTGATCGTCCACGGTGCCGGGCTGATCCGCGGGAAGGTCACGCCGCTGCTGCGCGGGCGCCTGGATGCGGGGGTCGCGAAGCGGGAGGAGCTGCTCTCCCGCGGGATCGATGCGCTGCTCGTGCCCTCGGGAGGCCAGGGCGCCGATGAACCGCGCTCGGAGGGCGAGGCGATGGCGGAGTACCTCGTGCAGGAGGCCGGGGTCCCGGCGGATCGGGTGCTCGTCGAGGGAGCCTCGCGGACCACGGAGGAGAACCTGGCGTTCTCGCACCGGCTGCTCGAGCAGCACGGGCACACGGGCCCGTTCACGGTCGTGACCAGCCGCTACCATGCCTTCCGCGCCGCCTTGATCGCACGGAGCCTCGGCTACGAGGACGAGGCGATCGGCGGGCCCACGGCCTCCTACTACGTCCCGAGCGCGACGCTGCGGGAGTTCGTGGCGGTCATGACGTACCGCCGCTGGTGGAACCTGGTCGCGCTGATCCCGTCGATCGCCGTCACGGCGCTGCTGGCCCTCGCGGTGCTCGCGGCCTCCTGAGCCGGAGCTCCCCCGGGGGACGCTCCCGGCTCAGCGCCGGGCGTCGATCCGGCGCACGCCGCGCCAGGCCAGCGGGATGAGGACCGCGGCGATCGCGGCCTTGACCACGCCGCCCAGCAGGAACGGGGTCACCCCGGCCTGCAGGATCTGGCCGAGGTCGTACCGGCGCCCAGGACGAGGTTCAGGATCGCGGCCATGTACGGCACACCCAGGAGGAAGGGCACGACGCTCGCGGCGACGAATCCGACGAAGGCCTTCCAGGAGCGGCGGTCCCAGGAGCGCTCGGCGAAGGCCCCGGCCACGTAGGCGGCGGGGATGAAGCCGATGATGAAGCCGAAGCTGGGCAGCAGGACGGAGGCCGGGCCGCCCGCGAAGCCTGCGAAGACGGGAGCACCTGCGAGGCCGACGAGCATGTAGGTCACCAGCGCGGCGGCGCCGCGCCGCGCGCCGAGGGCGGCGCCGACGACGATCACGGCGAGGGTCTGCCCGGTGATCGGGACGATGGGGAGCGGGATCGTCACCTGGGCGAGCAGGGCGACGACGGCGGCACCCGCCGCGACGAGCGCGGCATCGGTCAGCCACGTGGCGCGGGGCACCACGGCATCGGCCAGGACGGGACGGCGGGCCGGGACGGCGATCGCGGACATCTGACTCCTCGGGGGTTCCGGTGGGCGGACGCCCCACAGTAGCTCAGCCCGCGATCGGCTCCGGGCGACGACGTCCCCTCCCCCGTCCCACCCCCCGATTACCTCCCTCCGTCGGGCGGCGTGCATGATGGAGCGGTGGCCGAGATCACGCCGGCCCGGGGGATGCAGGAACGGAGCGAGGACGAGGATGACGAACACGACCGCGGAACGACCCCGCCGCCAGGAGGCGGACCTGCGCCTCGCACGGCGGATCATCGGACTGGTCCTGCTCGCGGCGACGGCCGCGCAGGCTGCGCTGTGGATCCTGCCCAAGGGCGACATCCCGGCGCTGTGGCTGCTGTGCGCGGTGCCGGCGGCCGTGTTCCTGGCCCTCGTCTGGGTGCTCGCCGATCCCCGGGACAGGGAGTCGGCGTCCCTGGGGCTGCGGATCGCGGCGTGCGCGATCCTCGCGGTGCTGTGGATGGGCGGTCTGATGTTCTTCACGGGCTTCGAGGGGCTGAACCCGGTCCTGAGCTTCGTGTGGCAGGCGGGGTTCATGCTGTGGCCGCTGCTCATGGCCGTGGGGCTGCTGGCGCGCGTGCTGCTGCGCCGCATGGTCCCGGCCGCCTCGCGCCGCGATGCGGTGGAGGCGAACCGGAGGCGGGAGATCGCCTACGAGCAGCGTCTCGAGCGGGAGATGAACAGCCAGCTCTCCCCGACCGCCCCGGGACGGACGACGGGCTTCGAGCCCGCGGCTCTCGCGGACGTCGAGCTGGGCGACGCCCCCTTCCTGCACGGGGTGCCCGGCGCGGGCCTGGCGGGCTCGGGGTTCGGGCAGGAGCAGATCGACAAGGGCCAGCAGGGCGAGATGAACTTCGCCCGCGCTCTCGCCCGGGCCGGGTCCCTCTCCCGTTTCGCGACGTTCTGGTCGGTGCAGATGCCCGACGAGACCGTCGGGGCCAGCACCCGCTTCTCCTCCGACATCGACTGCGTGCTGGTCACGGGCCGGACGGTGTACCTGCTGGACATGAAGAACTACACCCAGGGCGATGTGACGTGGTTCGTCGAGGACGGGCACCTGCGCATGGTCGACAACCCCACGGGCGGGTACATCGGCCGGCCCCGGGAGATGAGCCGGAACATGGAGCTGGCCGCGAGCCGGGTCCGTCAGAAGCTCGTGGATCTCGGGATCCGCCGGCGCGTCGAGCCGCTCGTGGTGTTCATGCCGACCGAGGCCGGGCTCGGCACCATCGATCCGGGGATCCGGTGGCCGGGCGACGTCCCGGCGCGCGGGCTGGACACGGTGCTCGAGCAGCTCTCGGCAGAGCCGGACTTCGACCCGCGCTCCCCGGACAGCGAGCACCTCGTGCGGGTCTTCCGCTGGCTCGTCAAGGATGAGTCCGGGACCGCGCCCCGACCCGGCGCCCAGGACGAGGTTCAGGATCGCGGCCATGTACGGCACACCCAGGAGGAAGGGCACGACGCTCGCGGCGACGAATCCGACGAAGGCCTTC
>NZ_JBHLSV010000042.1:0-16251 GCF_042434575.1 Brachybacterium hainanense | reverse complement strand
GGCGTACAGGGGCTGCCGCGGAGCGCGAGGGCCCCGAGGCGGCGGGGCGCGGGGCGACGGGAGCGGGGGACGCAGCGGCCGTCCGGGCCGGGGCCGCCGCCTTCCGGGCCTTCGTCTGCGCGGAGGCGATCGACCGGCCTTCGGCCTCGACCTGTTCGGCGAGCGCGGCGCGGTCCTCGGCGGAGAGCTCCTCGGGGTCCAGGAGCATCTGCACGAAGCCGCGGATCCGTGCCATGCCCTCGACCACCCGCAGCCCTCCGGAGGACTCCTCCGCGGGCAGCTCCCCGAAGGCGATGCGGCGGATCCCGGGGGCCGTCAGGATCGCGATCGGGTCCTCCTCGGTCCCCGCGACCTGCCGGTGGCCCTGCTGATCGTGGACGGCGAGCGGGGAGGTGCCCTTGACCACGAGGCTCGTCTCCTCCCCTGCGGCCAGCCCGAGGAGCAGGGAGGGGATCGCCGCGGGGTCCTCGAGCCCGGCGGCCCCGGCGAGCGATGGCAGGACCTCCTGCGCCGCGGGCGGGTCCGCGAGCAGATCCCAGACCGCGTCGAGCAGCTGCTTCGAGGCGCCGGGGACGAGGACGGCCCAGCCCGCACGGCGCACCACGAGCGTGGCCGGGCCGGGCTTGAACCAGATCCCGCGCCCCAGCAGAGCCGCGGCCTCGCTCACGAGCTCGCGTCCCCGGGGATGGACCGGGGCAGGGTGTCCTCGTCGATGTCGACGAGACCGCCGTCATGGGTGCGCGCGGTCGGGCCGGTCGCGTCCCCCGGAGGGTCCCCGACCTCGAGGGCCTCGGCGAGGACGACGGTGACGTTGTCATGCCCTCCGGCGTCGAGCGCGAGCTCGACCAGCGTGTCGCAGGCCTGCTGGACCGGGTCTCCGCTGCGCAGCACGCGTTCGATCGTGGCGTCGTCGACCTCGCCCGACAGGCCGTCGGAGCAGATCAGCATCCGATCGCCGGGCTCCGCCGGGATCAGCCAGTAGTCGGGCTCGGAGTCCGGCCCCCCGCCGAGAGCCCGGGTGACCATATGGCGATGCGGGTGGCGCAGCGCCTCCTCGGCGGTGATGTCGCCCCGGTCCATGAGCTCCTGCACCACCGAGTGGTCGACGCTGACCTGCTCGAAGATCTCGTCGGACAGCCGGTAGACGCGGGAGTCGCCGAGGTTCATCACGACCCAGTACCCGGTCCCGTCGATGACCATCGTCGCGACCAGGGCGACGGTCGTCCCCGCGGAGAGCAGACCGGAGCCGCCGACCTCGGCGATCCGCCTCCCGGCCGCCCGCAGGGTGTCGCCCAGCTGATCGATTGTCACGGTGTCCTGCAGCGTGAGCTTCTCGAACTCCTCGACAGCGATCGCGCTCGCGACCTCTCCCGCGTTGTGCCCGCCCATGCCGTCGGCGACCATGTAGATGGGGGCGGCCTCGAGATAGGAGTCCTCGTTGGTGGCGCGGACCCGGCCCACATGCGTGCGCGCGCCCGCTGCGACGCGGATCGCGCCGAGCGGGACGGGCTCCGCGGGAGGCTCCTGCGTCACTGATCCCTCTCCACGGTGAGGATGCGGTCGCCGATCGCGATCTGGGACCCGGCGGGCAGGACCGTCGCGACCTCCGGGTCCAGGCCCTCGCGCCGCCCGTCGGGCAGGACGATGGCGGACCCGTTGGTGGAGCCGAGATCGGTGACGAGGACCTGCTCGCCGGTGCCGTCCACCCGCAGGTGCGTCTTGGACACCGAACGGGTGTCGTCCTTGACGATGAACGGCTTCTCGGCCCCCTCGGCGCTGGGGTTGCGGCCCACGACGATGACGCGGTCGCTCGTGAGCTCGATCCCGTCGTCCATGGTCAGACGGGTGCGACGCAGCACCGGCACGGGCGGGATGGCGGACAGCCGGGTCGCCTCGAGGTCCGCCTCGATCTCCGAGGAGGCGGCCGGTGCCGGGCTCGCGTCCGGCGGTGCGCCACAGGGGGAGGTCTCCTCCGCGACGGGCGAGACGGCGGGCTCGGCCGCGGCGGCGGTGTCGGCCTCGGGCGCGGGCCAGGGCTGGGAGGCCGGGGCGGGCGCCGGCTGCTCGGGCGCCGGAGCCCATGCCGGAGCGGCAGGCGCCGGAGCGGGCTGCTCGGGGGCTGCGTTCCAGGCATCCGTCGCCGGCTGCTCGGGAACGGGCTGCTGCGAGGCGGAGGGCTCCCACGACGGCTGCAGGGGCTCCGCCGGGGCGACGGGCGCGGGCGCCGCCCACGCATTCTGCGTGGGCGGGCTGAACGCGGGCGGGGCGCTGAACGGCTCCGCCTGCGGGGCGGAGGACACCGGCGGCGCGCTCGGCTCCGCCTGCGGAGGCGCAGAGGGCTCCGATGCCGGAGCCGGAGCCCAGGGGTCGGCGGCGGGGGCCGCGGCGCCCCAGGCGGGGGCTGCCGGAGCGGACGACGCCGAGGGCACCCCGGCGATGGGGGCGGCACCGGCCGGATCCGCCGAGGCGGCGCTGGTCCAGGCCGCTCCGGGCGTGCTCATGAGGTTCTCGTGCGCGCTCACGGCGACCGGGCCGCTGGGCTGGTAGTGCTCGGTCCCCGGACGACGGAAGTCGTCGGCACGCTCCTGGAACGGGTCGCGGCCCGCCTTCACGTCGACGACGACGCTGTCGACCGCGCGATCATGGAAGCCGCGCAGAAGCTTGCGGGGGTCCAGGAAGATCGACAGGGCCATGACCAGGGAGATGATCCCGAAGACGACGGCGCGGCCCAGGGCGCGTAGGAAGCCGATCGGCCCGCCGGTGCTCAGACGCACCGTCCGCAGTCCCATCATGAGCTTGCCCGGGGTGAAGCCCTTCGAGCCGTGCAGCCACAGCAGCACGATCGCGTAGGCGACCGGGAGGGCGGCTCCCACGCCGATGAGCACGAGCGACAGCGTCGTGGCCTGCCCCTGGACGGCGAGGATGCTGATCCCGATGGTCCACGGGACCATCAGGATCGATGAGATGATCCCGTCGACGATCGCGGCGACGAGCCGCTTGCCGGGCGTGGACGGCGCGCAGCCGTCCAGCGGGGCCTCGAGCACACCGATCCCGGCGGCGGGCTGCGCCGAGGCGATCGCGGGGGCCGATGCGGGGCCGTGCACGGGCGTGTTGCCTTGTTCGTCCATTGCTCGATCGTACTGTTCTCGCGGCCGCAGCGTCGTGCTGCCGGGGCCGCGGGTCGGGGCCGGGTGACTGCCGAGGAGCTCGATGCCCTGGTCATCGGGAGATTCCGAGGCGGACGGGAGGTCGGATCTCGCCCTTCGGGAGCGCGCCGGCTGGGCCCAGGCGCCCGGGGTCCGGGTCCCGTGCCGCTCGTAGGGCGAGGGTTCGTAGCGGGTGCCGCACTCCCCGCAGATCGCCGCGCCGGGCTGCAGCAGGGCCGCGCAGCTCTCGCAGTACCGGGTGCTGGATGCGGTCATCGGTCCTCCTCGGATCGGTGTCGTCGGGCCGACCGGGCCCGTGCCGGGTCCCGGGTCTCCCGTGCCAGGGCACGTCGCCGGCGGAAGGACCGCAGCGAGAAGCGGGCACGCAGACGACGGTGCCAGGGGACGGCCAGCAGCAGCGCGCGTCGTGACTGCGCCGTCTGGTCCCAGTACTCCTGGACGGCGTCGTCGGACAGGTCCTCCGGGCCGAACACCCCGCGGTCCGCCCGCTCGGCGAGAGCCGTGAAACCGGCCTCCGGCAGCTCGGCGTCGACGGCGGCGGCGAGCTCGCGCCGGGTGGCGCGCGCGTCGGGGACCCGGCCCAGATCCGTGCGCAGGTCCAGCAGCTCCTGCCAGGCTCCGTCGATCCGCTGGGCGGGCCCGCCCCGCAGCCTCCGGTGGGTCCGCCGCCGGCTCTTCGCGAGGGCGATCGCGCCGAGCGCGAGGGCGAGCAGCAGCAGCGGGGAGGCGCCGGCCGCCGCGTAGACGACCCAGACGGAGGCTCCGGGGTCCTCCTCGGGCGGATCCGGATTGTCCTCGCTGGTCGCGCCCGGCGGAAGGCTGGGCGGTTCGGCGGGCGGCGGTGGAGGCTGGGCCACCTGCGGCTGCGGCTTCTCGACCTTCTTCTTCTCCGGCTGCGTCGGGGTCTGATCGTCCTCGGGAGTCGGGTCGAAGCGGACCCAGCCGATGCCCTCGAAGTGCACCTCGACCCAGGCGGTGACATCGTTCCCGGTCACCGTCGCGGCGTCCTGGGTCCCCTCCGGCACGCGGAAGCCGACGACGACGCGGGCCGGGATGCCGACGGAGCGGGCGAGCAGCGCGGTCAGCGCCGCGTACTGCTCCTGGTCGCCGATACGGCCCTGCGGGATCTCGTCGACCCGTTCCCTGTCGAAGCTGTTGGTGGTCGTGAGCATCGCCGAGAGCCGGGCGATGCCGTGACCGGAGCGCGAGAGAGCCTCGTCCTCGTCGATGCCGTGCGAGAAGGAGCCCGTCGAGCGGATGGTGGAGGTCAGGTTCTCCATCTTCGCGTAGTCGTCGGGCGCGTCGCCGATCGCGTCCTTCGCGACCTGCTCGACCTCGGCGGGCAGTCCCTCGACCGGGGGCAGCGCCTCGTCGGAGAAGCGCCAGCTGCGCTGATCCTCGGGGTCGTGGACGGGATCGGGCTCGTAGCTCAGCACGTAGCTGTCGCCATCGCGGAGCCCCGCGGCATCGACCGCGGTCTGCGAGGCGCCGTTGAGGTACAGGCTGCTGCGGAGAGTGCCGTCCGTCGGGGCGAGCTCGTCCACGCGGTTCGTGCGCGCGCCGAAGGTCGGCAGCCACACCCCCTCGTACGCGCCCACCGTGATCGTCGCCGTGCGGGCCTGCGGGCTCGCCTTGTGCAGGTCCACCCCGGTCGCGGTGCGCAGGAAGGCGCCCGAGGGGCTGCTCGCGTCCTCGCCGCCGGCGACCGAGAAGCTCTGCAGATCGTAGGAGTCCAGGGTCGCCAGGCGCATCCAGTCCCCGCCCTCGGCGCCGGTGACCGTGAACAGGGTCGTCTCCCGCTGGTCCTTGAGATAGCCGCGGAACTCGTTCAGCGGGGAGACCTCGCGGGACGGGTCGAAGGGCGGGACCATGCTGTCGCGCAGCGCCGTCCGCGCGCTTCCGGCGGGCGGGTCCAGCAGGACCTGGGCGCCGAGGGTGCCGCCGCAGGCGAGGGCGAGGATCAGCGCCCCGCCGAGCACCCGGCGGCGCAGCACCGGATTGCTCCAGGAGCCGGGGCGCGCGGAATCGGAGATGATCGTGGAGCGGGCGCTCGCGATGCGGGCGCTCTCGAAGCGCCAGGTCAGCCAGGCCAGCGACAGCACCGCGAACAGGATCCCGCGGGTCATCGGCCACACCGGCTCCGCGGTGCCGAACACGATGCTCACCAGCAGCATGACGAAGGGTACGGTCCAGGCGGCAACGTAGTGCGCGGTGCGCAGGACGAGGCTCATGCCCAGCACGCCGAGCAGCAGCATGCTCATCCATGCCACCCCCAGCACTCCGTCGGCCGCGCCCACGGGGGCGGCGACGGTGAGCATCGACTTCCAGGCGGTCACCGGCATCACCAGCAGCTCGCGCAGCGAGCCGAGGGAGGGCACGACGTGCCACAGGGCGGCGTCCGGGGCCGCGAAGGCCGAGCCGAGCAGGAGGTGCGCGCCGATGCTCGCCCCGGTGATCGGCAGGATGCCCCAGCGCCATCGGGCTCCGGCGAGCGCGATGAGCGTCCCGACGAGCAGGCCCGTCGCCCCCGTCACCAGGAACTGGATGCCGCCGTAGGCGGCCTGCAGGCCCAGCAGGGAAAGCAGGAGGAGCGCGGCGAGCACGGCCACGTCGAGGGCGCGGGGCAGCGCACCGCGGCGCGCGGAGAAGGCGTCGTGCTCGCTCATGCGGCCACCGCCCGCAGCGCTCTCGGCAGATCGTCGAGGGAGCCGAGGGTCACCAGCTCGAGTCCGCCGATCGCGGAGCGCCGCACCTCGGCGCCGTCGACGCAGCGGATCGCGATCGCGAGGACTCCGGCAGGCAGGCGGGTCGCGGCGCGGTTGAGGTCGCCGGGGCTGGTCTCCGAGCCGACGACGAGCATGACCGCGGAGGCGTTGGGGGCGAGATCCGCGGCCTTCTGCCCCAGATCGTGGAGACGCGCCCTGCCCGGGACCCGGTCGATGACGGTGTAGTCGTCCATCATCTGGCGGAGTCCGGCGGTGCGCTGCCGCGCCTCGGGGGTGATCGCGGTCAGCTCCTTCTCCTCCCGGATGGTCTGCGCGGCGATCGAGGCGGCCGCGGAGACGGCGAGCTCGAACTCGTCCTCCCCCGCGTAGTCGTCGCGGCGCGTGCCCAGGGCGACGACGACGTGCGAGCGCCGGGTCTCCTCGAACTGGCGGACCATGAGCCGGCCGGTCCGAGCGGTCGTGCGCCAGTGCACGTGGCGCCGGTCGTCGCCGGGGGTGTAGTCGCGCAGCGCGTGGAAGGCGATGTCGGAGCTCGACAGGTCCGAGGACGGCGTCCCCTCGAGGTCCCGCAGGAAGCCGCTGGCCGACTCGTCCAGGCGCACGGTGCGCGGGTGCACGTACAGCTCCTGGGCCTTCGCCCATGTGACCTGGCGGCGCATGAGCGAGAGCGGATCGTCGCGGACGGAGCGGACGGGGCCGACCACGAGCACGGCTCGGCGCACGGTCGGCACGGCGAACAGCTCCTCGTGCGAGGCCTCGGGGGCGAGGCGGGGGACGAGGAACTGGGCGCTCGCCCGACCGACGGCGAGCTCGATGCGGGAGGGCAGGATCAGCCGCTGGCTGGGATTGGCGACCTGCACCCGCCCGACGGCACGGGTCCCGACCACGACGCGGTGCGACTGCAGGTCGAGGGTCACGGCATACTGGGCGCGGCCCAGCACGAAGAGGGCCGCGATCAGCAGCGGGATCGTGAGTACGAGCGCGAGGGCGTTCAGCTCGGTGAGGTGGGCGAGCGAGCCCGCGGTCCAGCACAGAGCGGCCGCGCCGAGGACGGCCCAGCCGATCGGCGAGATGACCCCGAGCACCGGCGCGAGCCTGTCGCGCACCGCGGAGAGCAGGCCGCTCATGCGCTCTGCTGCCGTGCCTGGGGCGGTGCCACCTCGCTCAGGATCCTCGTCATGACGGTGCGCGCGGTGGCACCGGCGAACTCCGCCTCCGGGTCCAGGACGAAGCGGTGCAGCCACACGGGTCCCACGAGCTCCTTGATGTCGTCCGGGATGACGTAGTGGCGGCCGTGGACGGCGGCCCACACCTTCACGGCGCGCATGAGCGCGAGGGCGCCGCGGATCGAGACCCCTACCCGCACCTCGGGGGCCAGGCGCGTCTCCTCCATGAGGCGCGAGACGTACTCGAGGACCGCGGGATCGACGTGGACGCTCGAGGCGAGCTCGGACATGTCGCTCACGGCCTGCAGGGAGATGCGCGGGACCAGGGCGCGGCTGCGGTCGCGGATCTCGGAGCCCTGCAGGATCTGCACGCTCGTGGCGTGGTCCGGGTAGCCCAGCGACGTCTTCATGAGGAAGCGGTCCAGCTGCGCCTCCGGCAGGCGGTAGGTGCCGGCCTGCTCGATCGGGTTCTGGGTCGCGATCACCATGAACGGGTTCCCGACCTCGTGGGTGACCCCGTCGACGGTGACCCGCCCTTCCTCCATCACCTCGAGCATCGCGGACTGCGTCTTCGGGGAGGCGCGGTTGATCTCGTCGGCCAGGACGATGTTCGCGAACACGGGGCCCCGATGGAACTCGAAGCTCTTCGAGCTCTGGTCGTAGATCGTCACGCCGGTGACGTCGGAGGGCAGCAGGTCAGGGGTGAACTGGATGCGCGTGCTCGTGCCCTGCACCGTCGCGGCGAGCGAGCGGGCGAGCGAGGTCTTCCCCGTGCCCGGGGCGTCCTCGAGGAGCACGTGCCCGGGGGCGAGCATCGAGGTCAGCACGAGGCGCACGATGTCGTTCTTCCCCATCACCGCCTGTCCGACGCTCTGGACGAGCTTGTCGAACGTGTCGGCGAACCAGCGGGCCTGTTCAGGAGTCATGGTCACGGCGGTGGAGTTCCTTCGGGGAGGGGCGGGGAGGGTGGAGAGGGACGGGGTCGGGGACCGGTCGGGTCGTCACCAGTGCTTGTCCGGGTGAGGGAAGTTCCCGATCACCTGGCCGTCGACGATGACATCGACGTTCGACATCGGCTCGCCGTAGTACAGGTAGTCGTTGTAGCCCCCGTGGATGGACCAGGTCCCGTCCGAGTTGGGCTTCATCTCGAGGTAGTCCTTGCCGGTCTGCCGCGGGAAGCTCCAGAGACCGTTGCGTCCGGGCGTGGCGTCCTTCATCTCGAGCTGGAGCTTGTAGGTCTTGTCCGGGTCGAGGCCGGAGAACGTCAGATCGAACTTGACGCAGTACCCGCCCTCGCAGTACGGGGGCAGGGGTTCCCGGGCGACGACCACGAACTCGCCGAACGTCGGGTTCGGGGCGGTGTAGGTCGCGGCCGTGGTCGAGCCGTCGACGACGCTGCTCACCTTGTCCTTGGTGTTCCAGGCGCGGGCTTCGAAGGCGACCTTCGTGCCGGACGGGACCGTCTTCTCCACGGTGCCGCTGTAGGTCGTCCAGCTGCCGCCGTCGATGCGGTACTCGAGGCGGTCGATGCCCCCGGCTCCGCCGTCGCCGTTGGCGGTGACGGAGAACGAGACCTTGCAGGAGCGGCTACCGGTGCACCTGGTGGTCGAGGACCTCACGGTGGGCTTGTCGGGCGTCGTGAACGGGGTCACGGAGTTCGAGGCCTTGGACAGATCGCTCGTGCCGCCGTTGGAGTTGAACCGGTTCCGTGCCGTGACCTGGAAGGTGTACGCCGTGCCGTTGCTGAGGCCGGAGAAGGTCACCGAGGTCCGGCCTCCGGTCACGACCTTCTCCTCGCCCCTGTTCGAGGTGACGACGTAGTCCTGGACAGCGGTGCCGTTGCCGTCCGAGGCCTTCCAGCTGACCGTCACGGTTCCGTCGGGGCCCTCGGCGGCGTCGGTCTTCATCGAGGCCGTGACATCGGTGGGCTGGCTGGGCTTGGCCCAGGCGGTGACGGTGTTCGACGCCGCCGAGCCGTCCTTCCCGGTGCCGACGGAGTTCACGCCCCGGTAGGTGAAGGAGTACTCGGCGTCCGGGTCCATGTCCTCGAAGGTCACGCTGCGCGCATCGGCGCCGCGGACCGTCCTCGTCGTGCCGTCGGAGGCGGTGACGACGTAGCCGGTGACCGGCTCCCCGTTCGCCTCCGCCGTGCTCATGCCGGGCCAGGTCACGGTGATCCGACCGCTGCCCACCCGCTCGGCCTTCGGGGTGCCGGCAGGCTTCGCGGGCAGGCCCGCGGGGTGCTCGGCCCGGGACCAGTCGGAGTAGTCGGAGGCGTCCTGGGCTGCGTTGTGCGCGCGCACGCGGAACACGTAGTCGGTGCCGTTGTCGAGGTCTCCCCAGGTGACCGAGGTCTGGCCGGCGGGGATCTCGGTGCGGTCCACGGGAGCCCCGCCCGCGGTCATGAGCTGCAGGTCGTAGGTCTGGATCGCGGAGCCGCGGTTGACCGGAGCGTTCCAGGAGACCGTCAGCTCGCCGTCGCCGCGCACCGCTCTCGGCGCAGAGGGCTTCTCCGGGCGGACATCGGGGCGCCCAGGAGCAGAGGCGGAGGAGGGCTCGGAGGCGCCGACCCTGTTCGTGGCCGTCACCTGGAAGGTGTACTCGGTGTCGTTGCGGAGGTTCTCGACCGTGCAGATCGTGCTCGTGCACTGCTGCGTGCGCCCGTCCGGGCTGCTCGTGACGGTGTAGCCGGTGATGGGGGCGCCGTTGTCGGCGCCGGGCTGGAACTCGAGCTTGACGAGGCCGTCGCCGGTCTCGAGGATCCGCGGGACCGACGGGGCATCGGGAGCGCCGATCACCGTCACCGTCGCCGTGCCCTGGACCTCGCGGTCCACATCGCCGGTCTCGTCTGCGACGGTGTAGTACAGGGTCGCCACCCCGGAGAAGTCAGGATCGGCGGAGACGGTCAGGGAGGTCTCCCCCGGAGTCACCGTGACCTGGGGCGTGCTGCTGCCCGTGCCCTTGATCGTCCGCTTCCCGCCCGGGAAGGGGTTGGAGTCGTTGGCCAGGACGTCGAGGCGGCTGCTGGTGCCCGCATCCATCTCGAGCGCGTCGTCGACCGCCGTGATGAGCGGTTTCTGCGACCCGGTCACGGAGAGCTGGAACGTGGCCCGCACCGGCGGATTCGCCCCGTCGCTGACGGTCACGCCCACCTCGGCGACCGTACCCTTCTCGACCCCGGAGGCCGCCTGCGCGGTGAGCGTGCTCCCGTCCAGGTCGACCTCGAGACCCTCTGGGAGGGAGCTGCCCGGATCGAGCGCGAAGACGAGGTCCCCGCCCTCGGGATCCTCCGCGAGCCCGGAGAGGTCCAGAGGCGCCGCTGCGGCACCCTGCTCGACCCGCAGCAGCGAGCCCTGGAAGGCCGGAGGACGGTTCACGTCATCAGGCCGCACGGTCACCGGGATGGACAGGGTCGCGGTGGCGGCGGTCTCGTCGCCCACGGCGCCGTCCGTCACCGGCACGGTGATCGTGTCCGAGCCGGAGAACCCCTCCTGCGGGCGATACACGAGGGTCGCAGGGTCCACGACCATCTCGGAGCCGTCGGAGCGGTTCGCGCTGACCCCCTCCGGGTCGGCGATGCTCACGGTCCCCGCCCCCGGACGCACCCGTACGGTTTCGGGGTCGTCGAGGGGAATGGTGAGCTCACCGCCGAAGTCGACCTCCAGCGGCCCGCCGACCCAGATCGGCGCCTGCTTGGCCGTCCCGGGCACCCAGATGTACCCGGCGGCCTCGAGGCCGTCGACGTCGGTGACCGTGTAGCGGATCCGCTGCTGCTCCTCCTGCGGCGTGACGCGCACGTGTCCCTGCTCGTCGGCGCTCACGCCCTCCGGAGGATCGATGAGGGCGACGGCGAGCTCGTCGACGGAGCCGTCGGGGTCGGAGTCGTTGGCGAGCACGTCGACTTCCACGGCCTTCGCCTCGGCGTCCATGACGTCCGCGGCGGGCACGAAGTCGTCGACGGCCACGGGTGCACGCTCGGGGGCGTCGGGGTCGACGGTGACGGTGATCGCCGCCGGTGTCGTGGTGTTCCCGTCGGAGGCCGCATAGGTCATGACGTAGGTGCCGGGCTCGGCAGGGGTCGTGACGGTCACGAACGGGGACGACTCCCCCGGCGGCGGGGCGAGGTGCTCGAGCTGCGCCTCGGATGCCTCGGTCTCGGCCGCCGCGACCTGCGAGCGGTCGATCGACAGCGGGGCGCCCTCGGGGTCGGAGTCGTTGTCCAGCACCGGGATCTGCACGATCCGATCGGGCTTCACCTCGATGGCGTCCGGCACCGCGGAGGGAGGCAGGTTCATCGCCGCCGGCTTCGCGATGCCGACGGAGATCTCGCCCGTGCCGACGGCGCCCTGACGGTCCATGACCTGATAGCGGAACGTGTCCGTGCCGGTCGCGCCCTCGTCCGGGGTGTAGACGAGGGAGGAGCCGGTGATCTCGGTGATCGTGCCCCGCTGGGGGGTGGGGCTGGAGATGCCCATGAGGAGCACCGAGTCGCCCTCGTCGTCCACGCCGCTGGTGGGGATGGGGATCCGCACGGGGGTCCCGGAGACGGTGCGCGCCTCGAGGTTCGGCGGCTTCGGAGGCTCGTTGCCCGCATCGGCCGGGACGATCCGCAGGGTCGCGGTGGCCGAGTCCTGGCGGCCCGTCTCGTCCGTGACGGTGTAGTCGACGCTCACGCTGCCGTCACCGTCGGCGGCGGCGGTGAAGCGCACCTCGTCGTCGACGATCTCGAAGGTGCCGGGCGTCCCGGCATCGGAGGCGGAGAGGGAGGTGACGTGCAGCTCGGAGCCCGTCGGGGAGGAGTCGTTGGACAGCACGTCCAGGGAGGCGACGTCCCCGGCCCGGACGACGCCCGTGTCGGGAACGGCGGTCGGGATCGCGAACTGCGTCTCGCTCTTGACGACCATCGTGCGGACGGTTCCCTGGGAGCTGTCGGCGGCGTTGGCGACCTCGTAGCTGACCGCGATCGGCTCTCCGCCGGCCGCGGCTCCCGGCTCGGCCTCGATGCGCAGCAGATGGTGGTCGACGATCGTCGCGCTGATCCCGCTCTTCTCGGGGACGGTGACGGAGTTCAGGACGAGGACGCCCCCGGAGGGATCCACGTCGTTCTGCAGGGGGTCCACGAGCGTCGAACGTCCAGCGGTGACCATGGCCATGTCGTCGACCGCGACCGGCTTCAGGGCCTCCTCGCTGGGCTGGACGACGTCGACGCGGATGAGGCTGCTGGCGCTCTTCGCCCCTGCGACGACGGAGTAGCCGAGGTAGTAGGTTCCCTCCTCCGCTCCCTCCAGGGTGACGGTGCCGGAGTGCTCGTCGAGCGTCGCCTCGATCCCTGCGGGATCGCTCTCGGTGATGCTCAGCAGCTCGAGCTCGCGTCCGCCCGGGTTGATGTCGTTGGCCAGGGGTTTCACGGTGACGGAGCGGTTCGCGGCCACCTGCACGTGGTCGGGGTTCACCAGCGGCGCGAGGTCCCCGTCCTCGACGGCGTCGACGGTGAGGACGGCCTCGCCGGCGAGGCCGTGCTCGTCGATGACGGTGAGGCGGACCTCCTTCTCCCCGGGGCTCTTGCCGGAGTCGTGGAAGGTGAGGTGGCCGTCGGCGGTGAAGGAGACGGTGTCGTCGGGGGCGACGGCGGCATTGGCCAGGTAGAAGGCGTCCCCCTCGGGATCCTGCATATAGGGCAGGACGTTCAGCGACACCGAGCGTCCCGAGGCGACCTCGATCTTCAGGGCATCGGAGGCCTCATCCGCGAGCCGGGGCGCGCTGTTGGTCGCGGCGTCGACGACGGTGAGGTCGACGGTCGCGGCGGCGGTGCCGTCCTTCCGACCGTCCGAGGCCTCGTACGTGAACGAGGCGGTGCCGCTCGCGTCCTCGGCGACCTCGATCTGCAGCTGGGTGCCGCCCTCGATGACGCTCACCGTTCCGATGCCGGGCTGGTCCCCGGTCACGCGGGCGGTCAGCAGGTCGCCGTCCGGATCGGTGTCGTTGCGCAGGACGGGCAGGACCACGTTCTGTCCGGGACGCACGCCGAAGGAGTCCCCGGTCGCGACCGGAGGATGGTTCTCCTCCGTCCGCTCGGGGTTGATGTTGGAGATCTTGGAGGTCTGGGACTCCTCCTCTTCCTCCACCTCCTGCTTGTCGGTCTCGATGTCGCGGATGTTGGTCCACTCGTCGACGAGGATCATGTCGTCCTGGATCCTCCAGGACTCCCCCCACCGTCGATCGTTGAGGATCACGAGATCGTGATTGACGCGCAGCTGCAGCTCGCCGTCGGCATGGGCTCCGTCGATCGGGGCCGATCGCGGGTCCGCCTCCCCCTCGCAGGCCCGCAGGTATCGGTTCGCCGAGTTCCACGCCGCGTAGGCGCAGCCGGCGACCTGCACGGGGGCGACGGGGTCTCCGGTGCCTCCGGCGCTGTGCACCGCCGGGTCTCCTCGTCCGTTCAGGGGCACCTCGACCATGCTCGTCGAGGTGGAGAGCACGACCTGGTCCGCGGCGGAGCCCACCTGCTGCAGCACGGCCGATGCCGGGTCGATCCGATGCGCGTTCAGGTCGACGTCGGTTCCGTCCATGCCCAGGCGCAGGAGGCTGTGGGGGCGGTCGAGGATCACGGGGGTCTGGCCGACCACCGTCATGGCGACCTCGCCCTCGCCGGTGCTGAGCCCGGACAGCGTGGCCGTCTCGTCGCTGCTGGTGCGGGTGGGCTCGTCCGATCGCGGGAACCTCGTCAGCTCGGTTCCCGCGAGGACGAACACCGTGCCGTCGCTGCCGACGGCCACCGTCGGGGCGGTATTCGCCGTGTACGTGGGTGGGAGGACCTCTGCGTTGAAAGCCGCCGCCTGGTCCAGGTTCATGATCCAGACCTCGCCGGTGGGGGCGGAGACCACCACCCGGTCTCCTCCCAGCTGGACCTGAGCGCCGACGGGGAGCGGGACCAGCGGCAGCGTGGACTGTCCGGCGGTGTTGACGGGCTGGTAGCCGCGGGCACTGGTCACCAGCACGTTGTATCCCGACTGCAGGACGTCGACGTCGTCGCCGGGGGTGGACAGGAAGGCGTCGGGCTCGCCGGCGTCGACGTTGATGCGGGCGATGAGGCCGTCGGTCCGATTCGTGACCCAGACGCCGCCGTCGTTGACCTCGACCTCCGGGGCGATCTGGCCGTCGTAGGCCAGGGCGAAACCGGTGATCAGGAGCGCCGCGACGGAGATGACCGCCGCGGAGACGGCGCTCACGCGGCGACGGCGGCGCCTTGCTCCTGAGGTGGCGGACATGCGGATGCTCCCGGTTCGGCGGATCGGTCGACGGCTCCCGGAACCGGGCGTTCATGGAGCGCGGCGTGCCGCGGACGGGTGAGGCCGCGTGCACCGTCCCAGCTCGATGCCCGGTCCCGTCTGCACAACGCCCACCACAGTACTAGGCGGTCACATCGATGGGTATACCTCGATCATCACGGCGCTGGCCACCTGCACTGTTGCAGGCCGATGTGAGCGATACGGCAGCGTGCTCATCGTCCGTGAGCTCTGCCCGGAATCCCCCAGGACGTCCGCCCACAAGGGGCGAACGCCGACGCGCCCGCGGCTGCGAGCCGTGGTCGCGGGGCTCAGCGACGACGCTCGACCATCGCGATGGTGAAGGCGTGGAGGGCCTCGCGCACCGGGGAGGGCGGGAGCTCGTCGATGATCGCGATCGCCTCGGAGGAGAGGGTCTGGGCCATCTGCCGGGTCTGCTCGAGCGCGGGGTCCTCGCGGAGCAGCTCGACGAGCTCGGCGAGCGACTCATCGCTGCTCAGGTCGCCGTCGAGTCGGTCCACGATCGCGCGGGTGCGGGCATCGGGATGCTCGGCGTGGCGGCGCCGGACGAGGAGCGTGGGCAGGGTCGGGACTCCCTCGCGCAGGTCCGTCCCGGGAGTCTTCCCGCTGGTGCCGTCGGTGACGGTGAGGTCGAGGACGTCGTCGGCGAGCTGGAAGGCCACACCGACCTTCTCGCCGTAGCGGGTGAGGATGTCTGCGGCCTGCTCCCCGGCACCGGAGAGCGAGGCTCCGAGCCGACCCGCGACCGCGATGAGGGATGCGGTCTTGTCGGCGAGGACAGAGAGGTAGTGGTCGAAGTGGTCATCCTCCTCCCGCGGGCCCACCGTCTCGTGGAGCTGCCCCAGGCAGAGGCGCTCGAAGGTCTCGGCATGCCAGCGGACGGCATCCTGGCCGAGGGAGGAGCTGAGCGAACTCGCACGGGCGAAGAGGAAGTCGCCGGTCAGGATGGCCACGGAGTTGCCCCATACCTGGTGCGCCGCTTCGGCGCCGCGGCGGGTGACCGCGGAGTCCATGACGTCGTCATGGTAGAGGCTCGCGAGGTGGGTCAGCTCGACGAGGACCGCGGCGTCAAGCACCTGTGGGCGGGAGATGTCGCCGAGGGATGCGGCCAGGAGCACGAGCATGGGCCGGATCCGCTTGCCTCCGGCGTCCATGAGGTATCGGCCGGTCCACTTCACCATGTCGTCGGAGGTGGCGACCGCGTCACGGAGCCGCTGTTCGACCTGGTCGAGGTGGGACGCGACGGAATCCGCCAGCTCCTCGTCGATGTCGGGTACGACCGACAGCGTGGAACGCATGGATCTCCTCTTCTCGGAACAGGCACGGGATGCGCCGCGACCAGGCACGGGATGTGCTGCGGACGTGGACGAGTGCCGCACCGGGCCCAGTCTAGCGAGGAGCGCTCAGGAACGACGGGACCGAGGTCCCCGGCAGTGGCGTACATGACGGGAAGCCCATCCGGGGCGGGTGTGCGCGGGGTGTGGTTCTCCGTCGTGGGTGTCCGTCCCGGGGGCCTGTTCGGGAACCCGCCCGGGTTGTGCCCGGGCCTGGAGGGTGTCCCCCCGGAGAGCTGTGGGGGCGTGACACGCCTACCAAGAAAAGAGGGGGCC
Source organism: Brachybacterium hainanense (assembly GCF_042434575.1). NCBI lineage: Bacteria > Bacillati > Actinomycetota > Actinomycetes > Micrococcales > Dermabacteraceae > Brachybacterium > Brachybacterium hainanense. Next base: position 275 of record NZ_JBHLSV010000042.1, on the reverse strand, counting down.
CTGAAACAGGGTCCCCCGGTCGTCTTCGTCCGGGACGGGAACGGGCCCTCCGGGACGGGGCCCCCGCGGTCGGAGGGGGTGGTCGTCTTCGCCGGGGGTGGCGGGGGTGTGTCCTGGAATGCAGGAGAGCGGGTGATGCTCCCGGAGGACCTCGACCAACCACCCCGAAAGGGGTGGGCTGGGAGTTCTACTCCAGGAGCGTCACCCGCTCCACCAACCACAAGAATGTCCGGCGGCGTCCTACTCTCCCACACCCTCCCGAGTGCAGTACCATC
>NZ_JBHLSV010000041.1:0-19144 GCF_042434575.1 Brachybacterium hainanense | reverse complement strand
GCCCGGCCTCCTCGGCGGCCTGCCGGGCCCGGGCCTCGGCGGCCGCGGCGAGCGGGTCGAGACGCAGCTGCGCGGCGTGCTCCTCGAGGGTCGCCGGATCCGCGGCCGGAGGTGTCGCGGCGTCCGCGTGCGGTGCGTCGACGGGCGGGCCGTCCTCCTCCGCCTGGATCCCGGCGCTCGCCTCGAGGAAGCGGGCCGTCGCCTGTCCCAGTCGGGAGCGCGCGGCATCGACCTGGGAGGCCGCACCGCGGCGCATCTCCTCGAGCCGCTTCTCGACGTCCTCGTAGATCTCGGTCCCGAAGACGCGCTGGAGGACCTGCTGGCGATCCCCGGTCCGGGCACGCAGGAATCGGGCGAACTCGCCCTGCGGGAGCAGCACGGTCTGCGTGAACTGGCTGCGGCTGAGACCCACGGCGCGGCTGATCTCCCGGCCCACCTCGTCGAGCCGGGTCGCGAGCGGGGTGACCCCTGCCCCTGCCCCGGGAGCATCCGCGATCAGGCCGGGGATCATGTCCGGGGAGCCGATGCGCCACAGCAGCGCCTTGGCCTGCGAGGTCGTCGTGCCGGTGCCGCGCTTCCTGGCGCGCTCGTACTTCGGCTCGCGACGCACGCGGTAGATGCCCTGGCCGGTCTCGAACACGAGGTCGACGACGCTGGGCTCCGTCGGAGGGGCGAACTGGGAGCGGATCCGGGCATCGCTCGCCTCGCTGCCGGCCACATCGCCGTACAGGGCGTAGACGAGGGCGTCGAGGATCGTGGACTTGCCGGAGCCTGTGGGTCCTTCGAGCAGGAACAGACCGCCGGCGCCGAGGGCGGCGAAGTCGATCCGGATCTCCTCGCGGAACGGTCCGATGCCGCGCAGGGTCAGATGGTGCAGCTTCACGAGGCCTCCTGCCGAGCGGTCCGGACGTCCTCGTAGGCGCGGGCGAGGACGGCGTGCTCGGCCGGATCCGGGGCGGCGTCGGTGAGATAGGTGAAGAACTCGTCCATCACCTGCAGAGGGCTCGTCCCGGCGCGGACGTGCGGGGTCGCGGCCTGCTCCTCGCGGCCCTCCGGCGCGTACTCGGTGTGCAGCAGGTGCGGGTACGCCTCGCGCAGCCGCTCCTGCAGATGGGCGGGGCGGGAGCGGTCGGTGACGATCGCCTTCAGCCAGTCGTCGCCGTGCTCGCCCGCGCCGGCGAGGAGGTCCTCGAGGGTGCCGCGCAGCTCCGTCAGGCGCCGCGGGACCGGGGTCGGTATCCGGCGGACGGCCACGTCGCCGGGGGCGCCGAGGTCCACCAGCAGCACGGACTTGCGGTGGTGGCGCTCCGAGAACGAGAAGGCGAGCGGGGATCCGCTGTACCAGGCGGTGGGCTGGATCCCGGCGTCCGCGGCGGGATCGGCGCCCGGGGACGCGGCACGGGGGCCGGGAGCCGGCAGCGCCGCGCGCACGCGGGCGGTGAGGTCCTGGCAGCCGTGCAGGTGCCCGAGCGCCGCGTAGTCGATGCCGTGCAGCAAGGACGCGGGCACGGAGTCGACGCCCCCGACGGAGAGATCGCGCTCCGACTCCGAGACCTCCCCTCCGGTGACGAAGGTGTGGGCGAGGACCACGGAGCGCGGCCGCTGCTCCGAGCCCTGGTGCGCGGCGATGCGGGCGCGGACCCGGTCCAGCGCCGCCGCGGTGACGGCCTCGTGGCTGCGGGCCAGGGCCCGCCCGTCCTCGCCCGCGAGCTGCGTGCGCGCCAGGTCCGGCTCGAGATACGGCAGGCCGAAGAAGAGCACGTCGCCGTGCTCGTCCGGCACCATGACGGGATGCTCGATGCCGGGCAGGTCCGCGAGGATGTGCACCCCCGCCCGCAGCAGCGCCGAGCCGAAGCCCAGGCGGGTCGCCGAGTCGTGATTGCCGGGGGTGAGCACGACCGTGGTCAGCTCCGCGAGACGGGCGAGCGTCGCGTCCAGCAGCCGCACCGCGTCCACGGACGGGACGGCGCGGTCGTACACGTCCCCGGGGATGACGACGACGTCGACCCCTTCCGTGCGCACCAGGTCGACCAGGAAGTCGTGGAAGCGCTCCTGGAAGGCGTGCAGGTCCTGTCCGTGCAGGGTGCGGCCCAGATGCCAGTCCGAGGTGTGCAGGATTCTCATGATCCCCACCCTAGGCAGGGCCGGGGACGCACGAGCGCGACGAGGAGGTCATGACCGACTACGGCGCGAGGACGCCGCCCGGCCCGTCGCGGAACGGGTCCCGCCCCGCCCGCAGCGCCGCGAGCCAGGCCTCGCCGGCCGCCAGGCCGTCCGGGTAGCTGTCCTCGCGGTCGAAGCGCCAGGTCGTGACCATGGCGAGGACGAGACGGCGACATGCCCCCACCAGCTCGGCGTCGGCTCCCGGGTAGAAGGCGGCGACAGGCTGCGGGGCGTGGGCGAGGTCGAACTCGACAGGGCCCCGGCAGCAGGTCTCGAAGTCCAGCAGCACGGCCCCCGATGCGGTCGCGAGCAGGTTCCCCGGATGCGGCTCGCCGTGCAGGAGCTGCGGGGCCGACGCCTCCGCGACCAGGGGCCGCAGCTCCCGCAGGGTGTCCTCGAGCAGCGCACGGTCATCGGCCCTGAGACGCGGGCTGCGCTCCGGATCCGCGAGCAGGGCGAGGGCTTCGTCGACCCGCGAGCTCGCCTCGGGCACGTCGACATCGAGCTCCCGCATCGCCGCATGGGCCCGATGCAGCGCCTGTGCGTACTGCTGCGCCCCGATCGGCTCCCCCGTCCCCGGCCGATGCTCCCACAGGGTGATCGTGAACCCCTCGGCCTCGCGGACCATCGGCTCCTCGCGCGGCAGCGGCGCGACGACGGGAGCGCCGGCCCGCGCGAGGGCGTGCGCGATCGCGACCTCCCGGCGGGCATCGGCCGGGGAGGCGGGGCCCACCCGGGCGACGACATCGGCCGGCTCCACGTGCACGATCACGGTGTTCGAGGTGTGCAGGACGCGGGCCGCGCCCACGGCGAGGCCGGTCGCGCGCACCGTCTCGAGCGCGAGTCGCCGCGCGTGCTCAGGCGTGAGGGAGTTCATCGGCCCAGCTTACGGGCCGGCCTGGTCACCCACCCAGGCGCAGCAGCACGATCCCGCCCACGACCAGAGCGCTCGCACCGATTCCCCGCGCGGTGAGCTTCTCCCCGAAGACGAGCCATCCCACGAACACGGCCGCGATCACGCCGGTCTCCCGCAGAGCGGAGACGAGGGCGAGCGGCGCCTGGGCCTGCGCCCACACGACGACCCCGTAGGCGAGCAGGGACAGCGTCCCCCCGAGGAGCCCCGGCCGCGCATACTGCCGCAGCGCCTGCCCGAACCCGCGCCGCTCCCGGCTCAGCAGGAAGCAGGTCACCGGCACCGTGAGGCCCTGCAGGAAGAACAGCCAGGCGGCATAGCTGAGCGTGCTCCCGGCCGCGCGCACGCCGATGCCGTCCACGAGGGAGTAGGAGGCCACGGTCGCCCCGACCGCGAGACCCAGCAGCAGGCCGGCGCGTGACTGGGTCTCCGAGCGGCGCAGCGCGAGGACGGCGAGCGCGCCGACGATCACGAGCACGCCGAGCAGCTGCGCGGGGGCGAGCACTTCGCCGAGCACCCCGACCGACACCGCCGTCACCAGCACGATCGCGAAGCCCCGCATGAGCGGATAGATCGTGCCGAAGTCGCTCTTCGCGTAGGCGGCGGTCAGCAGCACGAGGTAGCCGGTCTGCAGGGCGACGGAGACCAGCAGGGCGGGGACGGAGGCGGCCTCCGGCAGCGGCAGGACCAGGCAGGCGATCCCGCCGATGACCAGGTAGGCGATGCCGATGAGCGCCGAGGAGACGAGCCGGTGCGGGATCAGCTTCGCGATCGCGTTCCAGGTGCCGTGCATCAGCGCGGAGCCGAGCACGGCCAGGAGGACGGCGGTGCTCACTCCTGCGGCGCCGGGCGGGTGCGGGCGCCGAAGGGGCGTCCGTCCACGCGGTCCAGGTCGACGGCGACGCCGAGGGTTGTGAGCGCATGCGCCATCACATCGGCATGGTCGACCCCGTCGCCGGAGGACTCGTCGATGCCGGGGCCCGCGGCGACGATCCAGGCCTCCCGCTCCTCGTCGCTGTCGCCGCCGTGATGCCCGGCGTCGCGGTGCCCGTGATCGGTCAGGACGATGACCGTCCACTCCTCCTCGCCGCGACGGGGCCTGGCCTCGATCGCGGCGAGGAGCACGCCCAGCTGCGCGTCGCAGGTGCGGATCGCGGCGCGATAGAGGTCGGTGACGCCCTGGTCGTGGCCCACCATGTCAGGCAGCACATGGTAGGAGAAGACGGCGGCGTGGTCGGCGGTGAGCAGCTCGGCGGCGACGCGCCCGGTGGTGGCCTCGTCGATCGCCGCGATGCCGGGGATCTCGGCCTGGTCCCCGAGCGGGGGTCGGTAGCCGCCCTCGAACAGCGGCCCGCCGGAGTGCTCGGTGAACAGCGGCGGCCATTCCCCCGCGGCGAAGGTGCTCGCGCCCGGCCGCGCGGCCCGCAGCAGGGTCAGCAGGTCCGGATGCTCGTCGTAGCGGCTGCCGGTGAAGTCGTTGTCGCGCACTCCGTGCCGGTCGCTGTACACGCCGGTCGCCATCGTCGACCAGACGGGCCCGGAGATGGTCGGGTTCTTCGGGTGCACGCGCACGGTCCGCGCGAAGCCGCGCTCGGCCAGGGAGTCCAGGTGCGGGGTCGCCTCGCTGCGGCGCACATCGTCGCGCACCCCGTCCCAGCCGACGATGAGGACATGGGGGACGGGTGCGGATGCGGCGGTCATGGATGCCTCCGGGATCGGGTGCGCGGGCGGTCCCGCGGCGGACGGGACCACGCTACGCGGGGAGCTCCTCCCCACCCCTCGGTGACATCGATATGAACATAGAGTGAACCTATGACGATGATGCAGCTGCGCGCCTTCGACGCGGTGGTCGCCGAGAACGGGATCGGGGCGGCCGCGCGCGCCCTCGGCGTCAGCCAGCCGACGGTGTCCGCGCAGCTGTCCGCCCTCGAGCGCGCGCACGGCGTGCAGCTCGTGGACCGGCGCAGCGGGGAGCCCACGCCGCTCGGCGCGCGGCTGAGGCGGATCACGGGGCCGATGCTGGATCTGGAGCGGTCTGCGACAGCGCTGCTGTCCGCGGCGGCCGGGACCGGCACGGGGGCCCTCCGCATCGCCGCCGATGCTCCCGCGCATGTCATGCCGCTGCTGGCCGGCCTCGAGCCCGCGCACCCCGGGACGATGCTCGAGCTGCGCACCCTCAACTCGGCCCGGGCGCTCGCGGCCCTGCGCGCGGGCGAGGTCGACCTCGTCGTCGCCGCGGAGGTCGCCCCGGCCCCGGACCTGCACCGCCTGCCCCTGCAGAGCCAGGATCTCGCCGCCGTGGTGCGGACCGACCATCCGCTCGCGGGACGGCGGAGCCTGCCGTGCTCGCATCTGGCGCAGCAGCGGCTCATCGGCCGCGAGGAGGGCAGCCTGACGCGGGCCGTGCTCGAGCGCACGCTCGCCGGGATGGGCCTGACGGCCGTGCCGGCGATGATCGCCGACGGCCGGGAGGCGATGCTCGCGGCCGTCGCGGCGGGACTCGGGATCGGCGTCGTGGCCGAGCACGAGCTGCTGGACGATCCGCGCCTGGTCATGCTGGATCTCACGGCGCCGACGATCACGATCACCGAGCATCTCGTGTGCGCGGCGCATCGGCGGGAGGAGCCGCTGATCGCCGCGGTCCTCGCCGCCGCGCAGGAGCGGACGGGGAGGCGCGGCGCGGGCGCGGCGCCTGCGGCGGGCTCTCCGGGGACCGAGCCCCATGCCCCGGGGACCGAGCCCGATATTCGGTATCGCTCCGGGCCGAGCCCGCTCTAGCCTGGGCCGATGGCCCTCACTCCCCCGCCGGACCCCTTCTACGCCGATCCCCTGCTCGCCGCCTGCTACGACACCCTCGACGGCTCGCGCGAGGACCTCGACCACTACGAGGCGATCGTCGCCGAGCTCGGTGCGCGACGGGTCGTGGACCTGGGCTGCGGAACCGGCAGCCTCGCCGTCCGGCTGGCGGCGAGCGGCCTGCAGGTCATCGGCGTGGACCCGGCCGCCGCGTCGCTGTCGCTCGCCCGGGCCAAGGAGCGCGCTCTGTCCGCCGGGGCGGGGCCGATCACCTGGATCCATGCCGATGCCACGGGCATCGGCGCGCAGGAGGCGGACCTCGCGGTGATGACCGGGAACGTCGCCCAGGTCTTCACGACCGATGCCTCCTGGGAGGTGACCCTGCGCGGACTGCGGGAGGCGCTGCGCGAGGGCGGGCACCTGGTGTTCGAGGCGCGGCGGCCCGAACGGCGGGCCTGGGAGGAGTGGCAGGTCGAGCATGACGCCGGGGCGTGGAGGACCTACGACGTCCCGGGGGTCGGCGTGGTCCGCACGCGGCCGCGGCGCCTGGTCGCGGAGCCGCCGCTGGTGACGTTCACCGACGAGTTCGCGCTCCCGGACGGCCGCATCCTCTCCTCGACCTCGACGCTGCGTTTCCGCACGGAGGAGGAGCTGCGGTCCACCGTCGAGGCGGAGTGCTTCGCGGTGCTCGAGGTCCGGGAGGCGCCCGACCGCCCGGGGCGCGAGCACGTCGTGATCGCCCGCGCGATCTGAGGGTCACCACAGCCGCCCGAGCCAGGGGCTGCCCGCACGGAAGACTGTCCGCACCGCCAGCTCCCGCCACCGCTGACCGGGGTTGAGCCAGAACGACACAGGCCCGCCACCGCTGACCGGGGTTGAGCCAGACCGCCGCGAACCCGCCACGGCTGACCGGGAATGGAGCAGAGCCATCCCGCTCTGCCACAACGACGGTCAACGGCCCCGCCCCCACCGACCTCTGCCACAACGACGGTCAACGATCGACGCGACCGCCCACCGACGAGCCAGGACTGTCACCGCTGACCGCGGATGCGCCAGACCGCCGCAGGCCCGGCACGGCTGACCGCGGATGAGCCAGCGGCGTGCGGGCTTCGACGCCATTGCCCGTCGTCGGAGCAGAATCCCATCGCCGTGCCACATTCCCGGTCAGCCGTGGCGGGCCAGGAGCGGCCGGTTCCGGGTCAGCGGCGGCTCAGGCGACGGGTCGTGAGGGACTCGAACCCTCGACCTGCACGACCCGGGTCAGCGGCGGCCCAGGCGGCGGCGGAGGATCACCGCGCCCACACCGAGGAGCACGAGGATCCCCGCTCCGATCGCATAGGGCGCGACCGTGGCGCCGGTGCGGGCGAGGTCGTCGCGGTCGGAGCCGGCCGCGGTGCTGCCGTCCCCGGGCGACGGCGAGGCCGGGTCGGTGGTCGGCGCCGGATCGGAGGGTTGCTGGGTGGGCTCGGCCGGACCGGACGGCTCCGCGGGCTCCGACGGCCCAGCAGGCTCCGACGGCTCAGCGGGCTCTGTCGGCTCGGCGGGCTCCGTCGGCTCGCCCGGACCGGCGCCGCCGCACTCCGCGGGGGCCTCGCCGCTGCTCTCGATCTCGAGGGTCACCAGCGGGATCTCGCTGCCGGTCTCCGGGGTGGCGGAGAGCGCGGCGTCGTGATCGCCCGCGGGCAGGCAGTACCACTCGTCGAGCTCGATCACCGCCGCGTACTCACCGGTCTCCTCGTCCAGCTCGTACGGCGCCTCGTAGCGCTGCTCGCCGACCTCGACCTGCACGGACTCGATCTGCGGGGCGCCCAGGCTGCGGGATTCCACGTTCGCCACGCGCCAGATGATCGGCTCGGCGCCGTCCGCGTCCTGCGAGCCGCGCTGGAGCTCCTGCAGCTCGGTGCCGTGCTGGGCGTAGCTCGGGGCGAGGTCCTCCTGCGCCGCGAGGTACCCGGTGAGGGCGTCGCGGTCCAGGATGCCGGTGTCGGTGCGGTTCGCGCCGTCCTGGAAGGTCCAGAAGTTGTCGCCGCCCTCGGTGAGGAAGCTGGCGGCGACCACGGTGTAGGTCGCCTCCGGGTCGATGGGCTCCCCGTCGACGGTGATCTCGAGGATCCGCTCCCGCTCGGGGAGCGTTGGATCGTAGAGGTAGTGGACGTTCTCGGACAGGCCGAGGGCCAGGAACGGCCGCGAGGGGACCTCGCCGTTCTCGTCGCGCTGCCACTGGTCCTCGAGCAGCTCCTTGACCTGCGCGCCGGTGAGGTCGACGGTGGAGAGGTTGTTCGCGAAGGGGACGGTGCCGTTGGCCTCGGCGAAGGTCACGACGCCGTCGCCCTCCCCGCTGTCCTCGCGGTACCAGAGCTCGGCGCGCACGCCGCCGGGGTTCATGACGCCGATGGTGGCCGCGGTGCCGGAGTAGGAGTCCTGCTGGGTCGCCCAGACCATGGAGTCGGCGAGGGTGTTCGACAGGGCGGACTCGGAGGCGCGGTCATCGCCCTTGGTCGCGCCGCCGGTCGTCCCGGTCGCCGTCCAGGTGCCGTCCTGGTAGGAGGCGAGGGTCGGGTCCCACGCGGTCGTGAGGTCGCTCGCGATACGGCCGACGGGCTCGGCGGCGGGGCCCTCTGCGTCGGCGAGCGCCTGCTCGGCCACGCGGCTGGCCTCGAGGTACGCCGGATCCGCGGCCGCGTCGCATGCCTCGATCGGCGCGGACTCCACGTCCAGGAGCTGGTTGCCCGCCGCGGTCGCGTCCCAGTCGCCGTCGGCGCCCAGCTCGAAGGTCAGCTGGGACACGGCCACGCCGTAGTTCCCGGTCTGGACGACGGGCCGCGTCTCGCCATCGGCACCGGGAACGGGTGCGTCGTAGGCGTAGGTCTTGTGGGTGTGGGCCGTGTAGATCGCCTCGGCCCGGGGCGAGGTCTCCTCGACGATCCTGCGGAAGATCTCGGAGTCCGTCTGCGGGGCCTGGCCGATCTCGCCGGCGTTGACGTCGGCCCCTTCGTGGTAGCTCACGACGAGGAGGTCGTACTCGGCGCCCGAGGCCTCGAGCTCGTCGATGGCGTCGTTGACGCTCGCGACGGGATCGCGGAACTCGAGGCCCTCGACGCCGCTGGGCGAGACGAGGGAGGGCGTCGAGTCGGTGACGGCGCCGACGACGGCGACCTTCACGTCCCCGGCCTCGACGATCGTGCTCGCGGGCAGGGCCCGCTCGCCGTCGGCCGTGAAGACGTTGGCCCCCAGGTAGTCCCAGTCCGCGAGGTCGGCGACGCGACCGGTGAGGTCCTCGTAGCCCTGGTCGAACTCGTGGTTCCCCGCGGCCGATGCGCCCAGGCCCAGCGCGTTCAGGTAGGCGATGGTCGGCTCGTCCTGCTGGAGGAAGGAGGCGAACTCGCTGCCGCCGATGTTGTCCCCGCTCGAGATGAGCGCGGTGCGAGGCTGCTCGGCGCGCGCATGGGTGATCGTGCAGGCCAGGGCCCGTCCCTGGCTGAGGTGGCCGTGGAAGTCGTTGATGTCGTAGAGGACGACCTGGTCGCCGGTCCCGGCGGCGAGGCCGGGCGCGGGGACGACGGCGCCGGGGGCGAGCACGACCGCGGCCAGGCCGATGCCGGCGAGGCTCGCGCGCGTCAGGCGACGGGCGGGGGACACGGACATGGACGCCTCCAGGGGCTGGGTCGAGCGGGGCGGGACGGGCCGGGGTCGGGCGAGAGGCGCCGGCCCGGGAGGCCCGGGCTGGACGGAGCCGGGGAGCCGCCTGGGCGGGCGCGGGGAGCCGGGGTCATCTCATCGCATGCCGTCGCCCGACGCGCCCGTGTTCCGGGAACTGGTTCCGGTCCGTTACCGAGCATTCATCGCCTCGCCCCGCCCATGACCTCTGCATGACCCTCTCTTTGCCCATCGGCAGGTTTCCCGCGGAAGGTCTGCTGCATCGCATGTGCCCCGCCCGCGCTGGCGATGACGACGCCTCGTCCTCTAGGGTTCTGGCGTCGTCGATGGAGCGCGCCGCGGTGCGGTTCGGTAGCATCGGCAGGACTGCGGCGCATCCCTCGGCCCTCGAACCGCTCTCCGAGCCCCTCTCCCGAAGGAGAACCACCGTGCTCTCGCCCCTCGGCCGTCGCCCCACCGTCCCTGCGAAGGACGGTGCGAGCTGGCCCCATGTCGTGATCCTGGGCGGTGGCTTCGCCGGCGCGAACGCCGTCCTGGGCCTGCGGGACACGCGGGTGCGCGTCACGCTCGTGGACCGCAACGTGTACAAGACCTTCCAGCCGCTGCTGTACCAGGTCGCGACCGCGGGGCTGAACCCGGGCGATGTCACGATGTTCCTGCGCAGCCTCTCCCTCAAGGTGCCGAACATGCGCTACCGGCAGGGAGAGATCGTCGGGGTGGACCCGGAGCGGAAGGTCGTGCGGCTGGACGGCGGCACCTCCGGGGAGCAGGAGCTCTCCTACGACTACCTCGTGATCGCCAACGGCGCGACCACCACCTACTTCGGCACCCCGGGCGCCGAGGAGCACGCGATGCCGATGTACACGCGCTCGCAGGCCCTCGCGATCCGCGACCGCGTCTTCTCCGAGCTCGAGCGCACCTCCCGGGTGTGCGACAGCGACCGGCTGCACATCTCCATCGTGGGCGGCGGCCCCACGGGCGTGGAGATCGCGGGCGCGCTCGCGGACTTCCGCCAGCAGGAGCTGGACATCCTCTACCCGGAGATGGACCGCTCGACCCTGCAGATCACGCTGCTCCAGCGCGGCACCGAGCTGATCAAGGAGTTCCGCGAGTCGTTCCGGGAGTACGCGGCCGATGAGCTGCGCGCCCGCGGCGTCACCCTGGCCCTGGGTCACGGGGTGAAGTCCGTGGGCTACGACCACGTGGTCCTGGACGACGACTCGGTCCTCGAGTCCGACATCACGATCTGGGCCGCGGGCGTCGCCGTCCCGGACATGGTCCGCACGTGGGGACTGCCCCAGAACAAGCGCGGCCGCATCCTCGTCGACGAGAACCTGCAGGTCCAGGGCTTCCCCGGGATCTACGCCGCAGGCGACATCGCCGCCCAGGACGAGGAGCTGCCGCAGCTCGCGCAGCCGGCGATCCAGATGGGGCAGGCCGTGGCCCGCTCCATCACCGCGGACATCCAGGGCACCCGGCCGCGGCGCTTCCGCTACCTGGACCTGGGCACCATGGCGACGATCGGCCGGCATGCCGCGGTCGCCGAGATCCCCCATTTCCCCGACCTGTCCGGTGCCGTGGGCTGGATGGCGTGGCTGGGCGTGCACGTGGGCAAGCTGCTGGGGCACCGCAACCAGCGTGCCGTCGCCATGAACCTGATCTCCCTGTACAGCGGGACCCGCCGCACCCATCAGCCGAACCCGGTGGTGGGCGAGGTGGACTCGATCCGGGCCTCCCGCCTGTTCGAGGAGCGGGCCCCCGAGCGCCTCTTCGGGGAGAACGCCGGCAGCGCGGAGGTGGCGGACCGTCCCGCGGCCCAGGCGGCCGCCGAGGCCCGGGCCCGCATCGACGCCGAGGAGCGCGCCGCCGAGGCATCGGACGCCTCCTGAGCGGGGGCGCGTCCGATCAGACGCCGTCCTCCTCGATCCGGACGAGCCCTGCGGAGCCGTCGATGCTCAGCAGCTGACCGTCGCGGATGATCGAGGTCGCCTCCCGCACGCAGATCACGGCCGGGATCCCGTACTCGCGGGCGACCGTGGGGCCGTGCGCCATCGGCGAGCCGGTCTCCGTGACGAGCCCCGCCGCCGTGAGGAACAGCGGGGTCCATCCCGGGTCCGTGGTCGGGGCCACGAGGATCTCCCCCGGCTCGATCCGGGCTCCGCGCGGATCGGTGATCACGCGGGCCCGGCCGCGCGCCGTGCCGGGAGCGGCCCCCATCCCGGCCATGCCCTCGGCGCCGGGCGGCGCCGGCAGGGCGGCCTCGACGTCGGTGCCGTCGGACAGCAGGAGCCCGGGAACGTGTCGGCGCCGCAGCTCCCGCGCGTGCACCGCGGCGCGCTGCGCGACCACGTCGCGCAGGTCCCCGCCGTCTGCGAGCGCCTGGTCGATCTCCGCGCGGGTCAGGTGGACGACGTCGCCGGCAGCGGCGATCACCTCGGCGGCGGCGAGCTCCGCACCGGCCGCGAGGTGCTGGCGCCGCAGCTGACGCAGCGGGAACAGCCAGAGGAACTTCGGCAGCTCCCGCAGGCCGATGAGCTCGCGCGCCCGCCCCAGCAGCCAGGCGACGGCGCGGGCCCGCAGCGGGCTGCGCTCGCCCATGCGCGCGACGAGCGCGGCGAGCGCGGCCTCGGCCTCCTCGGCGGCGCGGGCGAAACGCCGGTCCGGCGCCTGCTCCGGGTCCTCGAGCAGCAGGTAGCCGGCGATCGCGTCGAGCACGGGCGCAGGGTCCTCCTCCCAGCGGGGGACGCCCACGTCGATCTCCGCGGCGGCCCGGTGCCCGTAGCGCGCGAGGAAGCCGTCCAGGCCGATGTCGGGGAGGGTGCCGTCGCGGTACCGCTGGGCGAGCTCCGCCGTCGGCGTCGTGGTCAGCAGGCTCCGGTGCGCCCGCGCGCGATCCGCCAGATCCCACAGCGCGAGGTCCATCTGCGTGGTGACGTTGTGCGGGGCGCCGCGCATGACCGCCTGGACCTCGGGCTCCTCGGCGAGGCCGCGCAGCAGGGCGGTCGCCAGGGACTGGCAGGCCATCGCGGTCCACAACGGGCCCAGCGAGTCCATCATCGGTCCGGACAGCACCTGCCGGTGGATCTCGTCGGCCAGACGCAGGTTCTCGGCGACGCTCCGCTCCCCCTCGGGCATCTCGCTCGCGGCGCGGACCGTGCCGATCATGTCGAGGCAGCGGGCGGTCTCCCGCGCGGGATCCCGCAGGGTCCGCGCGATCCCGCGGAGCATCGGCACCCCGGTGCGCAGCGCGACACGGGCCGCGTCCCGGAGCGGCACGCCGCCTCCGCGGCGGGGCGCGAAGCGGGGATCCTCGCACACGGCCTCCATCGCGCGGGACACGCGGGGCCCGTAGATCCGCATCGCCTCGGGAAGGCGTCCGCGCAGGCGGGCGCTGCGGACCGCCCCGGTGAGGTCGAGGAACATGCGTCCGCCGATGTGGACCATCAGGTCCGCTCCGAGGCCCTCCCGCACCCCGAAGGCCTCGAGCCAGCCCCGGGTGATCCTCTCCATCACCGCCCCGCCGATGGCCGTGAAGGGCCGCAGCATGCCCTGCATGTGCCCGACCTCCAGGTACACCCGGGGCGGATCCGCATGCGGATCCGGGAGAGGGAACAGGCTGGTCACGGCCCGGGACTGCAGCATCCACAGCACGCCCTCCGCGTCGAAGGCCCATTCCACGTCCTGGGGGCCGCCCAGCTGCTCCTGGATCCTCTCCCCCGCGGCGCGCAGCTGCGCCAGCTGCCCGGCGTCGAGGCATCCGCCCGGGCCTGGCGGCGGGCCGTCCGGCGCGAGCACGTAGTGGTCGGTGTCCTCGGTGCCGTCGACGACGGCCGTGCCCAGTCCCGCGGCGGCGTCCACCACCATCCGGGTGCGGGTCCCGGTGAGCGGATCGGCCGTGAAGAGCACGCCTGCGGCCTGCGGCGCGACCATCCGCTGGATCACGACGGCCATGCTCGCGCGCCCCACGCCCTGGGCGCTGCGGTAGGCGCGGGCGCGGTCGCTGTCCAGGGAGCGCCAGCATTCCTCGATCGCGGCGAACAGCGCCTCCTCGCCGCGCACGTCCAGGATCGTGTCCTGCTGCCCGGCGAAGCTCGCGAAGGGCAGGTCCTCGGCCGTCGCGCTCGAGCGGACGGCGACGGGCGTCCCGGTCCCGAGGGCGCGATACGCGGTACGGACCTCCTGGCGGGGGACGGCGCCCGCCCGGTGCGCGGCGGTGGTCAGGCAGAACCCGTCCGGGACCCGCTCCCCGCAGCGGATCAGGCGGGCGAGCCCCGCCGCCTTGCCGCCCACCAGGTCGAGCTGCTCGGGGTCGATGTCGGTCAGATCGATCACGCTCATCGTCGAGCCTCCTTCTGCCCGCGACGCTACACCCCGGGCTCCCTGCCGCTCATGCGTCCCGGCCGAAGCGCTCGAGGTCCAGGTAGGGGCCGGCGACGATCAGCTCGTCCCCCGGCGCATACACGGTCTGCGGGGAGGGGTACTCCCAGGCGCCGCCGAACGGACGGCGCGCGATGATCCGCACGGAGAACTCCTGCTCGATGCCGGCATCGGCCGCCATCCGGTGCACGAGGGAGGTGGGGACGGCGAAGCGGCCCATCACGAAGCCGCCGCCGTAGTCGGTCCAGTCCTCGGCGGACTCGGCGAGGAGATGGGCGACGCGGCGGCCCATCGCGGCCTGCGGGCTGATCACGTGCTCGACGCCCATCTGCGCGAGGATCTGCTCGTGGGCGCTCGAATCGGCCTTCGCCCACAGGGAGCGGACGCCGGCGCGCAGCAGGTGCGAGCAGGCGAGCACGCTGGTCTCGATGCGGCTGCCGACGGAGACAACCACCCGGTCCATGTCGGCGACGCCCAGCTGGGCGAGGGCGTCGGCCCGGGAGATGTCGGCGCGCGCGGCGAAGCTCAGCTCCTCGCCGAGCTCCTGGACGATCTCCTCATCGGTGTCGATGCCGAGCACCTCGATCCCCTGGGACTCGAGCTCCCGCCCCAGGGAGGAGCCGAAGCGGCCCAACCCCAGCACGGCGACGGTGCGGATGCCTCCGGGCTCGGCGGCTGCGGAGCGGGAGGAGTTCTTCCTAGCCAATGATCGGCCTTTCCTTGGGAGGTTCGTACAGCAGGGGGCGCCGGCGCAGGACGAGCGCGGTGCCGAGCGTGATGGGGCCGACCCGGCCGATGAACATCAGCATCACCAGCAGGATCTTCGAGCCGGCGGTGAGGTCCGCGGTGATCCCGGTGGACAGGCCGGTCGTCGACAGGGCGGAGGTGACCTCGAACAGCACGCGGTCGAAGGGCAGCGGCTCCAGGCACAGGATCACGAAGGTGCCCACGGCCACGAGCGCGGCCATGAGGCCGACCACGGTGATGACCTCGCGGTGGACGGCACGGGAGAGGCGACGGCCGAAGGCCAGGACGAAGGGGTCGCCGCGCAGCTCGCTGCGGATGATCAGCAGCAGCACCATGACGGTGGTGACCTTCATGCCGCCCGCAGTGCCGCCGGAGCCGCCGCCGATCATCATGAGCACGTCGGTGCCCATCCAGGACTCCGGGCGCATGGCGGCCGTGTCGATCGCGTTGAAGCCGGCGGTGCGCGAGACCACCGAGTGGAAGACGGCGTTCATGAGGCGGTCGCCCCAGCTCATCGGACCCAGCGTGGCCGGGTTCGTGCTCTCCAGGGCGAGGGTGAGCACGGTCCCCGCGGGCAGCAGGGCGCCGGTGCCCAGCAGGGTCAGCTTGGTGGTCAGGCTCCAGCGGCGAGGGGTGCGCAGCCGGCGCAGCAGCTCCGCGATGACGGGGAAGCCGATCCCGCCGAGGACCACGGCGATCATGAGCGGCACGAGGACGAAGGGATCGGAGTTCTCCCCGATCAGGTTGTCGCTCGCGAGGGCGAAGCCGGCGTTGTTGAAGGAGGACACCGCCAGGAACGCGCCGTGGAACAGGGCGGTGCCCGGTGCGCGCCCCTCGGCGAGGAACCGGAGGACCAGGGCCGCGGCGACGAGGGCCTCGACGCTCAGGCTGATGACCAGGATACGGCCGATGACGCCGGTGGCGTCGTGCAGGGTGCCGGAGCTGGAACGGGCGATCGCCGCGCGGGTGCGCAGGCCGATGCGGCGGGCGGCGACGAGGGCCAGCAGGGTGGACAGGGTCATGACGCCGAGGCCGCCGACCTGGATCAGCAGCATGATGACGAGCTGTCCCAGCGGAGACCAGTAGGTCGCGGTGTCCACGGTGATCAGACCGGTCACGCACAGGGCGGAGGCGGCCGTGAACAGGGCGTCGACCAGGGCCGGCGGCTCCTCGCCGACCCGGGCGGCCGGAGTCATGAGGGCTGCGGTCCCGGCGGCGAGCAGCGCCGCGGTGCCGAGGGTCACGAAGCGGGCGGGGCTGCGCAGGCCGCGGCGGAGGAGGGCCCGCAGGGGGTGGGGTCGCACCGCGGGTCCGGCCCCGGGGGCGGATCCGCTCCCGCCGGAGCCGGGTCCGCCGGGGTCGTCTCCGCTCGGGTTCTCGGCGGAGCGTGGGGCATGGCCCGGATTCAGCACGCGGACGAGCATACGCCCGCCCCTCGGACCCCGCGCCGGCCTCGCCCGCCTCGGGCGCGGGGCCGGATCCTGCCGCTGCGGGAGGAGCCCGGGATCTGCGGGAGCCAGAGCGACATGGCTCGGGGCAGGAACCGGTTCCGCGGCCCTGGGACGACAGCAGATTCCCGGATCCGGCGGAGGTGCGCGTCAGAGGCTGCGGATGAGGCCGGTGAGGAGGTCGGCGTCCCGGCGGAGGACGCGGACCGGGTCTGCGGGATCCGGGTCCACGGCGGTCCTCGGGGCGGCGCCCGGGCCGATGGCGACGGGCGGGGCGTAGCGGGAGGCCTCCAGCGCGGCGGCGATCCGGGAAGCGGCCGCACGGTGCTCAGGGCCGACAACATCGCCCTCGGCGCCGCGGCCCTCCCAGCGGCCGAGTCCCGCGAGCTCGTCGAGCAGGGAGTCCAGGGCTCGTCCCGGCGGCAGCGATGCATCGAGGGCGAGCGCATGCGGGGCTCCCCAGCGCCCTGCCCACCCCAGCAGCCGACGACGACGGTGCCGCTGCTCCAGGGCCTCGGCGAGCTCGGACCAGGCGAGCTCGCCGGCCGCCCTCCGGCTCCGCTCCCGGGTCTCGGGATCGGATCCGGCGGCGACGGCGGCCCAGCGGGCCTCGCGGCGCCGGCCGAGGATCCGCGAGCGCAGGCCCGCTCCCCCGGCCAGCAGCCCGGCGCCGCCCAGGATCCCGGCGCCGATCCCGATCGCCGTCCAGGGCGTCCCCTCGCCCGACCCGTCCGCATCGGGGCCCTCGCCGCCGGTGCCTTCCGCGGAGGTGCTGCCCGTCGGGGCCGGCTCGACGCTGCTCGTGCCGGTCTCCGGGGGCGCGGTCGTGGTCGGGGCCTGCTCGGGGGCGCTCGCCGATGGGGACGGGGCCGGCTGCTCCTCCGCCTCGGGCGGGGCCTGCTCGTCCTCGTGGGCGGGGCGGGCGGTGCCGCTGCCGGCGGAGGCGGGGGTGGGCTCGAAGCGCACCCAGCCGTGCGCGGCGCCGAACCACACCTCCGGCCAGGCGTGGGCATGGTGGTTGGTGACGATGCGGGCGTCCTCCCCGCCCGCGGCGGGATCGGCCGTGCCGCTCGTGAAGCCGATGACGACGCGTGCCGCGCTCCCCTGCGCGATCATCATGAGCGCGAAGGTGGCGGCGTACTGCTCGCAGTAGCCGATGCGGTCGGCGAGGAAGCTCTCGATCGGGTCCTCGCCGGGCCGCGAGCGGACGGAGAGGGAGTACTCGAACTCCCGGTGGAAGAAGTCGACGTAGGCGAGGGCGGTGTCATAGGGAGCGCGGGTCCCGGCCTCCGCCGCGATCTGCGCGGCGAGATCGGCGACGATGCCGGGGACCTCCGCGTTCACGTACCCGGTCTCCAGCGGCAGGGAGCCGTCGCCCGCGGGGACGGCGCGCAGGTCCGCGGCCGTGTAGGGCGCGGGCCGGGAGGAGACGGAGTAGGCCAGCCCCGTGAGGTCGCGGGCGCCGCCGGGGACGATGAGCGTGCCGTCGACGGGGCGGTCCTGGACCAGCCGCACGTCCTGGCCGGTGCGGTACCAGCCGATCGCGGGCGGGGCGGGGAGGGCGTCGCCGCGCAGGGACGTGACGGTCACGTCGTAGCGGGCCGCGCCGGGCACGGGATCCTCGGCGCCGCGGCGGTCGCTGAAGGACTCGGGCATCCCGGCGTCATCGGCGTCGGCCCCGGTGTCGCCGCGGCGGAAGCTGCTGCCGTCGAAGACGGTGAGGGTGTGCAGGCGCAGGTACTCGGGCTGCTGCGCGTCGGTGCGGACCTGCAGCACCTCGGTCTCCGCGCGGCGCATGAGATCGCGGCGCACCGAGACGGAGTCGTCGATCATGACGGGGCCCAGGTCCGTGGCCTCCACCCCTCGCCAGGCGTTGATCGCATCGATGTCCAGGGGGATCCGGGGGGTGCTGGGGCGCGGGAGGATCGCGGAGAGCAGGGGCGCTCCCCCGAGCACGAGGCCGATCCCGCCGAGGGTCGCGACGCTGAGCGCCGTGCGCCGGGACAGAGGGCCCGCCTGCGGCCGCTCGTCGCCGATGAGCACGGCGGCATCGGCATGGAGGGTGCGGGTCGCGAAGATGAGGAGCCCGCCGGCGAGGGGGCCCAGCATCGTCCACCAGGGACCGCCGGCGGGATACATGGGCGCGGGTACGAGCAGGAGGCCCAGGAGCGCGAAGCCGGTGGGCGTATGCCAGCCGAGGTCGAGGAACAGCAGGTCCAGGACGACCACGACGAGGGAGACCGCGAGGACCAGCACCACGGTCCCGGCGCCGGAGAGGTCCACGGGGGCCCGCCCGCCGCCGATCTCCTGCGCGCCGGCGCGCAGCACGTCGATCTGGCCGGCGATGATCCCGCGCCCGGCGGGCACCACCTCGTGCTGGGCCAGGAGCACGCCGGTGCTGAGCTCGGCGAAGCCGGTCAGGCCCAGGACCGTGAGCAGATGGACGAGGGGGACCAGGGTGTGGCGGCGCAGCAGCGCACGGGCGACGGCGCCCACGCCGAGCACGGTCACGGTGCAGGTCAGCGGCACGAACCACCACTGCGGAGAGCTGAACAGCAGCGACAGGGGCAGCCAGGCGAGCAGGGTCGCGCCGGCGAGGATCATCGCACGGGTGAGCGCGGTCGCGGGATCGGGGGCGGGGCGCCCCAGCAGAGGGCTGCGCAGCGGGCTCATCGGCCCTGCCCCGCAGGAGCGGCGGGGGCGCCGCGGCGGGCGGCGGTCCCCGGCGAGGCCGGAAGGGCGAGAAGGGCATCGGCCAGCGGATCCTCCGCTGCGACCTCGAGGCGCTGCCAGCTGCCGGGCGCTCCGCTCGGCGCCGTCGCGACGGCAGGCCCGGGGACGATGCCGAGCGCGAGACGGACCGGGGCGCTGCCGGCGAAGCGGTCCAGATCCAGCCCTGCGAAGGCGTCCCCCGGTTCTCCTGCGCTCCTCGTCGCGGCGCCGAGGGCGATCACGAGGGCGAGGGGCCCGGCGGCCGCGGGGTCGGAGGTGCGCGCCGCGGTGCGCGCCCCGCCGGTCTCCTGCGCGGCGGGGCCGTCGCCGA
>NZ_JBHLSV010000040.1:0-19290 GCF_042434575.1 Brachybacterium hainanense | reverse complement strand
GCCGCCGCGCCCCTGCCCCGCGGGACGCGGCCGCGACGGCCGCGACCGTGGATGCGGCCCTGCAGGCCCGCGGAGCGGGTGACAGCCGCGCCGCGCGCGAGCTGGAGGACCTCTTCTCCGATCGCGTGCCGGGGGACGGCGCCCGCGACGACGTCGCGGAGGGCAGCACCGGGCTCGAGGAGTCGGCGCCGCCGGTGTCCCTCTGGATCGAGGACGCCGCGCAGGGCGGCCCCGAGCATGCGCGCGTGGTCCAGGACGTCATCGACGAGGACCACTACGACGAGCGCGACTCCGAGGAGGACGAGGACGCCCTCGCCTTCCAGGAGATCGCCGATGACCCGGAGGCGACGCGATGAGGGCGCGCTATATCTTCGGGGAGATCTTCACGGGCCTGTGGCGCAACATCGCGATGGTGCTGTCCGTCGTGATCGTCACGGCCGTCTCCCTCACCTTCGTGGGCACCGGCCTGCTGATGCAGAAGCAGATCATGGACATGAAGTCGACGCTCGTCGAGCAGTCCCAGGTGACGATCTTCCTGTGCTCGCCGCATTCGACGGCGGCCTCGTGCGCGGGCGGTCCCGCCACGGACGCGCAGACGCAGTCGGTGCGGGACGCGCTCGAGGGCGATGTGCTCTCCGGCTACGTCGACTCGTACACCGAGCGCAGCCAGGACGAGGCGCTCGCGATCTACCAGGAGCAGTTCGCCGGAGAGGGCTTCGTCTCCAACTTCACCGCCGAGGACATGCCCGTGTCCTTTCACATCACGTTGAAGGACGCGGACTCCTCGGCCGCGGTGGTCGAGTTCTTCCAGGGCCGCGACGGCGTGGACGAGGTCACCGACCTCCTCAGCGTCTTCGCCCCGTTCATCGACGCGCTCAACCAGTCGACCCTGTTCTCCCTCGGTCTGGCGGTGCTGATGCTCGTCGCCGCCGTGCTGCTGGTCGCAACGACGATCCGCATGTCGGTCGCCAACCGGAGGCGTGAGATCGCGATCATGCGTCTGGTGGGCGCCTCCAACGTGTTCATCCGCGCGCCGTTCCTGCTCGAGGGGGCCGTGGCCGCGATCATCGGCGGGCTCATCTCCACGGGCCTGCTGTGGGTGGGGCTGCGCTATCTCGTGGAGGACTGGCTCGCTCCGACCCTCGGGGCCCAGATCGTCTCGGTGAGCACCCATGATCTCCTCTGGGCGGGTCCCGTCCTCGTCGCCCTCGGGGCGGCGCTGTCGGTGGCCTCCTGCGTCGTCTCCCTGAACCGCTACCTCAAGGTCTGAGCCATGATCGCCCTCCAGCCCACCCGACGCCTGCTCTGCGCGGCCCTCGCCGCCGGTCTGCTCGTATCCCAGCTGCTGCTCGCGGGGACCGTCCCCTCCTTCGCCGAGGGCGACAGGGACGACAAGGTCGCGGAGAAGGCGAGCGTCGACCAGCAGCTCGAGGATGTCCGGGTGAGCCTCGAGGGCACCAACCAGGACCTCGCCGACACCTACGTCGCCCTCGCCGAGACGGAGCTGCGCATCCCCGAGGCGCAGCAGGCGCTCGAGGACGCGCAGGCCGCGCAGGCGACCGCCGAGGAGGAGAACCGGCTCGCGGGGGAGCGGCTGCAGACGGCGCAGGACGAGCTGGACCGTCTTACGAGCGAGGTCGAGACCGGGAAGGCGGAGGTCGACGCCTCCGACGAGCAGCTCGCCCAGATCGCCCTGGACGCGTACAAGGGCGGCGGGACTCCGAATCCGGCCAGCGTCTACATCGGCTCCCAGGAGCCGCAGCAGGCCGTGGACCGCTCGATGAACTACAAGCTCACCCTGTCCGCGCAGGACTCCGAGCTGGGGGACCTCCGCGACCGGCAGTCGCTGACGGAGAACTCGGCGGACCGCGTCTCCGCGGTCGAGGACGAGGTCGCCGATCTCAAGGTGAAGGCGCAGGAGGCGGAGGACGAGGCGACCCGGGCCGCCGATGACGCGGCCCGCGCGAAGCAGGACCTGGACGACCTGTATGCCGCCCAGATCCGCCAGCGTGATGATCTGGAGGCCAAGAAGACCCAGTACCAGGGCGATGCCTCGGCGCTCGCGGACCGCGGTGACACCCTCGACTCGGAGATCGCCGAGCTCGCCCGTGAGGAGAGCGAGCGCGGGAGCTCCGGGGGCGGCTCGGGCGGGAGCCTCGGCGCGGTCTCCGGTGCGGGCTTCCTGCAGCCTGTGGCGGGTCGTCTGAACTCGAACTTCGGCTGGCGGGTCCATCCGATCTACCACACCCGCAAGCTGCACAAGGGGGTGGACTTCCCCTCCGCCTGCGGCACCCCCGTGCGAGCGGCGGCGGACGGCCGGGTGGACCGGGCCTACTTCAACAGCCGCGCCGGCAACAAGGTGATCCTCACCCACGGCACCCGGAACGGGAAGGTCATCACGACCTCCTACCATCACCTGCAGCGCTACGCCGTCTCCTCCGGGCAGTCGGTCTCGCGCGGCCAGGTCGTCGGGTACATCGGCACGACCGGCTCCTCGACCGGCTGCCATCTCCACTTCGAGGTCCATGAGAACGGCACGGCCGTCAACCCGATGAACTATCTGTGAGTGCCCCGGGCACGGGTCGGTGCTCTGCGCCGAGGGCATAAAGACGTCGCGTCCGCGCAGGCGGTTCCGTATGCTGAGGTGTCCGGTTTCTGCGTGAGGAGGGACGATGGCGGCCAAGAAGTCCGCAGCGAAGAAGCAGTCCGCGAAGGACGAGGGGCCCGTCAAGAAGCTCATCGCCTCGAACAAGAAGGCGCGGCACGACTACCACATCGACGCCACGTACGAGGCGGGCATCGTCCTGACAGGCACCGAGGTGAAGTCCCTGCGCGATCGCGGCGCCTCGCTCGTGGACGGCTACTGCTACATCGAGCACGGCGAGATGTGGATGGACGCGGTCCACATCGCGCCCTACGTCAAGGGCACGTGGACCAACCATGCCGCCCGCCGCAAGCGCAAGCTCCTCCTGCACAAGGCGGAGATCGCCAAGCTCGCGGGGAAGACGCGGGAGAAGGGCTTCACGCTCATCCCGCTGGAGATGTACTTCCTGGGCTCGCACGCGAAGGTGGTCGTGGCGCTGGCCCGTGGCAAGAAGGAGTGGGACAAGCGGCAGACGCTGCGCGAGCAGCAGGATCTGCGCGAGGCGCAGCGCGCCATGCGTCGGCGCGAGCTGGTCTGAGCCTGCTCCTGCGCCCGACGAGCCCGCCCTCGGGCGGCGGGATCAGCCGGACCGGGAGATCCGTGCGAGCGTCTGTCGGCTCGAGGCGATCAGCTCGGCGTCCTCGGGGCTGAGGCTCTCGCGCAGGGAGAGCGCCCGTCGTGCGTCCTCACAGGCGGCGGCCAGCGTCCGGTGCGCGGCGAGCGGACGGTCCCGGGCCCGCAGATGCGCGGCATGCTCGAAGCGATTCTTCGCCCGATGCTGGAACACGGAGGCGAGGACCAGCAGGGAGCTGGGCGAGGTGGGGTCACCGAGCCCCGACTCCTCCGCCGCGATATCGAACTGCTCGTCCGCCGCGACGAACGCGCCCTGCCACTGGAGGACGTGTGCGTAGCGGGCGCGGCGCACCGCCCGCACCAGGGGCTGCACGCCCGCCTGCTCGAGGGCTCGGCGACCGGCGGCTGCCGCCTCGTCGAGCCGTCCGACGATCCGCAGGAACGCCACGGTGCGCGGATCCTCCGGATGGGCGTCGCACCAGGCGGACAGCGCGTCCGGGTCCTCGGCCACCTCGCGCAGGGTGTCCTCGTCGATGCGGATCCGCGACCCGGGGGCGTCGATGTGCGTCATCCCCTCATCCTCGCTCCTGACCCGGGATCGTGCCCGTCGGGAGGCGTTCGCGGTGAGCTGACGGATATTCGCTTCGCCTCCCGGGCAGGGCGCGCTAGACTGGGGGCACGGTCCGGGGCTCGCCCCGGCGCCGTGGTGATTGACAACGCAAGAGTGAGTGCATGGACGGCCGCAGGGCCGTCACATCTGTGCTGCAACCCACGCCAGGGGACGATCGGTTTCGACGGTAGTTGTCCAGCGAGGGGAAGCGGGCCGAGGATCCTAGGTCATCTCGTCAACGATCCTAGGAAACCAATAAGTGCCGAAACCAAGCGCACTGACTTCGCTCTCGCTGCCTGATCAGCGTTAGCAGTCTGGAACCCCGGGGGTGCTCCTGACCCGGATCGTTCCATCATCCAAGGAGCCACTGCTTCCGGCCTTCGTCATCGAGGTCGGGTGAACACCTCAGAGTGACTGAGTCCGTCGACGACGTGTCCGTGCGAGCGTCGGGACTGAGAACACGTCTTTCACGGACTGCGCCCGGAGAAGCCCTGGCTTCGCACTATCGGACGCGGGTTCGATTCCCGCCGTCTCCACGCATGCACTCACCGACGAAGGCCCCCTCACCTGCGCGAACGCGCGGGGGAGGGGGCCTTCGTCGTGCCTGCTCCCGGGACCGGACGGGCCCCGGGGCAGCGATCGGCCTCACCCGCGTCGGCATCGGGCGTCAGCGGAGCCCGGCCCGCACCTGCGGCGCCTGCGCAGGTCCGCGACCAGCAGCGGCAGCAGCGCCAGCAGGACGCAGGCCGTCATGGCCGCTCCCATGATGCCCGGGCCCGTGCCCAGCTGCGAGGTGATCCAGGCCGCGAGGGCCGCGAGGAGGAACTGGAGCATGCCCTGCAGGGAGGAGGCGGTTCCGGCGGAGTCCCCGTGCTCGGCGAGCGCGAGGGAGGTCGCATCGGCGAGAACCGGGCCCAGCATCGAGACGGTCACGAACAGGGCGACGAGCAGCAGGGGGAGCGGGGCCCGGAGGAATGCGCAGGCGGTCACCGCGAGGCCGCCGATCGCGGCGACCAGCAGGCTCCCGCGCAGGAGCGTCGCCTCGGAGGCCCAGCGCCCGACGATCCGGCCGTTCACCCATCCGGCGATCACGATCCCCAGGCCGTTCGCGCCGAAGACGAGGCCGAACTCGAGCGCGGAGAGCCCGTGGAGGTCCTGCAACACGAAGGCGGAGCCGGAGATGTAGACGAAGACCGCGGAGAACATGAGCGCGGCGGCGAGGACATGGCGGCGGAGGTCGGCATCAGCCAGGAGGCGGCCGAATCCGCTGAGGACCGCATCCGTCCGCGCGGGACGCCGACGGTGCGCGGGCAGCGATTCGGGCAGGAAGGCGATGACGGCCAGGAGGAGCAGGGTGCCGATGCCGACCAGCACGCCGAAGACGGCGCGCCAGCTGGCCCAGGTCAGCAGCTGGGCGCCGAGGACGGGCGCGAGGACCGGGGCGAGTCCGTTCACGAGCATGAGGGTCGACAGGAACCGGGTCATGGCCGTCCCGGAGTGCAGGTCCCGGGCGATCGCGCGAGCGAGGACGGTGCCGGTGGCCGCGCCGAGGGACTGGATCAGGCGGGCGGCGATGAGCCATTCCACGGAGGGCGCGAGGGCGCAGCCCAGGGATCCGATCACATAGATCCCGAGGCCGATCAGCAGCGGGGCGCGGCGCCCCCAGGCGTCGGAGAGCGGTCCGGCGAGCACCTGCCCGAGGGCGAGGCCGATCACGAACACGGTCAGCGTCGCCTGCACCGCGGAGGCGTCCGTGGCCAGCTGCTGCGCCATCGACGGCATGGCCGGGACGTACATGTCGATGGTGAGCGCACCGAAGGCGCTGAGCGAGCCGAGCAGGAGCACGAGGCCCAGTCGGGCGCGTCGTGCGCCGTGCTCGCGGACGCTCGGGCGCGCGGGGATCGGTGCGGTGCGGGACGATGATTGAGTGATGCTCACATAATTATGATGCCATACGATCAGGGTAGGATCCAGCCATGGCATCGTCCTCGGAGAACGACCTCGGCGACCTCGCCGATCTGATCCTCAACGTCGGCCGCCTCGTCCGGGCCCGCACCCCGACCGGAGGCGACATCGTCGAGCTCACGGAGACAGAGCGTCATGTCATGCGGATCGTCGATCTGCACCCCGGCAGCTCGCCCAGCGAGATCGCGGATCTCTCGCGTCTGCAGCGCAGCAACGTCAGCACCGCGCTGCGCACCCTCGAGGACAAGGGGATGGTCGACCGTCGGCCCACCTCGGGCAGGAGCATCGCCGTCACCCCGACCGAACGGGCGCACGAGAACCTCCGGCAGCTGCAGGCCGCCTGGGCCGATGAGCTGCGCGGCATCATCACCACCCCCGCATCCCGCGAGGCAGTGACCCGTTGCATCGAGGTCCTCGCGCAGATGGAGCAGCACCTCATCAGGCCGCCCGCGGATCCTCGCTGACCCCCGCGCAAGGGCTTCACACACTCCCTGCGGGAGATCCACGCCGCGCGACCACCTCCTCCACCGGCCCCGGCCTAGGCTCGGTCCATGAAGAAGAACACGCAGGTCCGCATCGTCTCGACAGCTCGAGAGGGTCTTGCCCGCGTACTGGTCGCCGCGAGCCTGCTGCTCGGCGCGGGCGCCGTGATCGCCGCGACGACCGTGTCCTGGATCGCGCCGGGATGGCTCGCGGGTGCGGGCTTCGCGGGCCTCGTCGGCTCCGCCGTCGCCGGCCGCAGGGCGATCCCCGCCGAGTCCTGACCTCGCGCGGTATCAGGCCTCCCGCGCGCGTGCCGGTCCCGGAGCCTGAAGCATGCGGCAGGTACGAGGACCGGCACGCGCCGCGGCGGTTCGCCGGAGCGGAGCCGATAGGTGCGTGCTGGATTGGCTGGTCGCCACCGCACCGTCCTGCGGGAGCGCTCGTGCCTCGCTCTCCCTCCGGCCGGAGCGGAGCCGATCAGGGGCGTGCGGGATTGGCTGATCGCCACCGCACCGTCCTGCGGGAGCGCTCGTGCCTCGCTCTCCCTCCGGCCGGAGCGGAGCCGATCAGCCGGTGATCAGCGGCTCGTAGCCGAGCTCGACCAGATGTGCACGGCTCATGGCGAGCGAGTCCCAGATGTCGCGATCGTAGGTCTGGTCCTGCTCGATCAGCAGGTGCTCGGCGCCCGAGGCGATGCCCTGCTCGATGACGGGCCTCCAGTCCAGATTGCCCTCGCCGACCTCGGCGAACTGCACGATGTCCCGTGCCCAGTAGTCGCGGAAGAACGCACCGGCGTCCCCCGCGTCGAGCTTCGCGAAATCCGGGTAGGCGATCCGGAAGTCCTTCAGATGCACCAGGTCCAGCACGCCGTCGAACGCCTTCAGGGTGCGCTCGGGATCCATGCCCCCGCGCGCCACCCAGTGGCAGTCGATCTCGAAGCGCAGGTGCGGCGCGTTCTCCCGGATGATGTCCAGGACCTGCACGCCGTCGAGCTTCGCGAACTCGACGTGGTGGTTGTGGTAGCTGAGGCTGAGCCCCTGCTCGGCGAAGCGCTGCGCGTAGCCGTCCGCCTCGGCGCAGAAGGCGAGCAGCGCCTCCTTCGAGCGGAGCGCGTCCATCGGCATCATGCCGATGCGCAGGAACCGGGTGCCGAGCGCCGTGGCATGTGCCGCGTGGAGGTCGAAGTCCTTCGCCAGGGTCAGCTCCGTGCTGCCCTCCGGGGCCGAGGTCTTCGCGGAGATCGCCGCGTACTCGATGCCGAGGCTCTCCCGGGCGGCGGCGAACTCGGCGACGTTCTCCTCGGTCATCGGGATCTGCGAGACCTCGACGACACGGAAGCCGGTGTCGCGCACCTGGGTGAGGACATCGGTGACGCCGCGCTCGGCGATCTGATCCTTGAGCATCATGAGCTGGATGCCGATACGTGCCATGGGGCCCTCCTGGGGCTGGGATCGGTGGACTGTCCGACGCGAGGGAGGGCGAGCTCGAGGGCCGCTGTGCCCGTCGCATGCTGAAGACCCTAGTCAGGGGCGTGCTGCGCCCGTCCGACGGTTGCCGTCGGTTGCCCTGCAGGTCGCGGACGGCACATGGCTCCCGGACCTGGCAACCGGCGGCAACCCCTGTCGCCCGGCCACCCCTCCCACCACGATCGGAGGGATCCCGCTGCGGCGCGGCCTGCCGTGCTGCGGACCGGGCGAGGACACGAACCGAAAGGCAGACCATGACGACGACGTCGACCTCTCCGACGAGCGACACCCCGCAGAGCTCCGAGGGGACCGTGCGCCTCGGGATCATCGGCACGGGCACCCAGGGCTCGGCCTACGCGCACTTCATCTCGCAGGGCCTGGTCCCTCACATGAGCCTCGGCGCCTTCGCCGACACCGATCCTGCGGCCCTCGCCGCCATCTCGGAGAAGCATCCGGGCGTGCCGACCTTCGCGACGCACCAGGAGCTCATCGGCTCCGGTCTCGTCGACGCCGTCATCACCACCATCCCGCATTACCAGCATCCCGATGTCGCGATCGCCGCGATCGAGGCCGGGATCCCCACCATCGTGGAGAAGCCCGCCGCCGTGCACACCACGCAGGTGAAGCGCCTGAACGAGGTCGCGGCCGCCCATCCCGAGGTCCCCTTCGCGATCATGTTCAACCAGCGCAACAATCCGCTGTACCAGCAGATCAAGCAGATCGTCGACGCCGGGGAGATCGGCGAGGTCCTCCGTTCGACCTGGATCATCACCACCTGGTGGCGACCGCAGGGCTATTACGAGCAGTCGGCCTGGCGCGCGACCTGGGGTGGCGAGGGTGGCGGCGTCCTCGTGAACCAGGCCCCCCATCAGCTGGACCTGTGGCAGTGGATCTGCGGCGTGCCGAAGAAGGTCTTCGCCAAGGCCGGCTTCGGCTTCCGTCGGGACATCGCCGTGGAGGACGAGGTCACCGCGCTCGTCGACTACGGTGACGGCCGCACCGGCACCTTCATCACCTGCACCCACGACCTCTCCGGCACCGACCGCCTGGAGATCCTCGGCACCCAGGGCAAGATCGTCGTCGAGGGCTCGAAGACCGCGACCGTCAAGCGCTACTCCCGGCCTGAGAAGGAGATCTCCGACGAGTCCACCCCGGAGAGCGCTCGCGCGCTCATGAGCGGCAACGGCGCGAGCCTCGAGGACGTCGTGACGACCGAGGTCATCGAGGACACGTCCGCCTGGGGTGCGCAGCACTCCGGCGTGCTCGAGAACTTCGCCCAGCACGTCCTGGGCCAGGCCGAGCTCATCGCTCCCGGCAGCGACGGCATCCACGGCGTGCGCCTGGCCAATGCGATCCACCTCTCCGCCTGGACGGGGCGCGAGGTGCCGATCGACTTCGACGAGGCGGAGTACCTCGCCGAGCTGAACAAGCGCATCGAGGCGGAGGGGGAGTACCCGACCCAGAGCTGATCGCGACGGCTGCCCTCCCTCGGGGCGGCGCCGGCGCGTGATCCGACACAGCGCGCCGCATCCCTCGGGCCCGCATGGCATCGACCATGCGGGCTCGTCGCGTTCCCGGCGGGTGGGCGCCGGTGGGCCCGTGCGGGGATGATGCGGGGATGATCGGGAGGGAGCCGCGGGGGTTATTGGACAGGTGTTGAAAGTGTGGGTGACGTGCGTTCTACGATCCAGTCATCATCGGCAGGCGAAGGCTGACCACCTCCGCCGTTGGCCCCATGATCCGGTGCGACGGGCCCTGGTCCGGCCCTCGCGCCGGTTCGACGACGGAGAGAGAACACCATGCCCCATCCCCGAGATCTCACCCTGCCCGCAGACGCCCCGCGGGCCTCCCGCCGTGCGCTCATGAAGGGCATCGCCTGGGCGGCGCCGGTGGCATCGATCGCGATCGCGGCCCCCGCCATCGCCTCCTCGAACCAGCCCCCCATCGACGTCTCCCTGGGCGGCGACTCCTGCAAGTGGACCGAGGGCCACAAGCAGTACTACATCACCTTCGACATCGCGAACAACCGCAACTACGCGGTCGAGTACCGGGTGATCGCCCTGACCGTGACGCCGAACTCCGGGTCGACCATCACCTTCACGGAGACGCTTCCGACGGAGTGGACGGAGATCGGCGTCGGCGAGGACTCCTTCGCAGACTTCCTCTCGAACCAGAGCAACAACATCGCGCAGGGCACGGCGAACGTCACCTTCGAGGTCCGCAAGGTCGGCGAGCAGGACGTCGAGCAGGTCACGGGCACCTTCGTCGTCAGCGAGCTCCCGCCGTGCCAGGAGGATCCCCCCATCGCCTGATCCGAGGCTCCCGCGGAGGCAGGTGCGGCGTCGACGGCTCGGCCGGGCATGCGCACCGGAGCCTCCCGGGAGCCGGAGCGCCGCGGCCTCGCGATCCCGCCCGGCGCTATGGTGGTCCGGTGAGCGACCCCGACACGGCGCAGGACCCTGCGTTCCCCGTCCCCCCGGCGCTCCCGGGCATCCCGGGGATGCGCCCCGCGGCTGCTCCGCACCTCCTGGGTCGCGGATGGGACAACGAGATGCACCTCCTGGGCCAGCTCGCGGACGGGACGCGCGTGGTCCTGCGTCAGCCGCACCGCGCGCTGGGACGGGAGATCCTCCGCCACGAGATCGCCGTCCTGCCGCGGATCGCCGCCCTGCTCGACCGGGAACGGGCCCCCGCCTTCCTCGTCCCGCGCGTGCTCGCGACGATCGGCGAGGACGAGCGCGGCGGACCGGCCGCCGTGGTCACCTGGATCGACGGGGAGGTCGTGGCCGACGCGGTGCTGCGCGCCGATGCCGCGCGCACCGCCCGTCTGGCCGCCCGGCTGGGGCGTGCGCTCGCCGCGCTGCATCGGCCCGCCCCCGCGGAGCACCGGCGCAGCACCTTCCGCGGGGTGCCGCTCGCCGCGATCCGCGACCGCGCCGCGGCGGATCTCGCGACCCTGCGCGGGTCGGATCCGGCGCTGCGTCCCGCGCCGGAGCACCTCTGCGTGATCGAGCGGGAGATGCGCCGCGGCCTCGCCGCCCCGCCGTGGGACGGCCCGGACCTGCTGCTCCACGGCGACCCGCATCCCGCGAACCTGGTCGAGACGCCGGAGGGCGAGCTGGGCCTGATCGACTGGGGCGACACGACGGCCGGCGACCCGGCGAGCGATGCCGGGCAGCTGTTCGTGCTCGACCCCGGCGGAGCGGCATGGCGTGCCTACCGCGACGCCCGGGAGCCGCACGGTGATCCGGAGGCGCTCGAGACGCGGTCGCGGGCCTGGGCGGTGCGCTTCGCCGGCCTGATCATCGCGCATGCCGTGAGCGGGGGAGACGGCGCGCAGGCGCCCCTGGAGGCCTGTGCGCGCCGCCTGCTGAGCGCCTGGTCCGCGGACCAGGCGCTCAGCCCGCGGTGACCGCCTCGCGGGAGGCGACGAAGGCCTGCACGGCGGTCTCGACGTCGTCCGCGGAATGCGCCGCGGAGAGCTGCACCCGGATCCGGGCCTTCCCCTGCGGCACGACGGGGTACGAGAACGCGGTCACGTACACGCCCCGCTCGAGCATCGCATCGGCGACCTGACCCGCCAGGCGGGCGTCTCCGAACATGACGGGGACGATCGCGTGCTCGCCGGGCAGCAGCGAGAAGCCCTCCCCCTCCATGCGGGAGCGGAACAGCTCCGCGTTCTCGAACAGCGTCGTGCGCAGCTCCGCGCTGGTCGCGACCAGGTCGAGCGCCTTCAGTGTGGCCGCGACGATCGAGGGGGCGAGCGAGTTGGAGAACAGGTAGGGCCGCGCCCTCTGACGCAGCAGCTCGATGATCTCGGCGCGTCCGGAGACGTAGCCGCCGCTCGCCCCGCCGAGCGCCTTGCCGAAGGTGCCGGTGTACAGGTCCACACGATCGGAGACCCCGAAGTGCTCGGGGGTGCCGGCGCCGGTGGCTCCCATGAAGCCGACCGCATGCGAGTCGTCGACCAGGACCAGGGCGCCGAACTCCTCGGCCAGGTCGCAGATCCCCGGCAGCGGGGCGAGGTAGCCGTCCATCGAGAACACGCCGTCGGTGACGATGATCGTGCGCCGCGCGCCCGCTCCGTCGCGCAGCTGTGCGACCGCCTCGAGCTGGGTGCGCAGGTCCGCGAGGTCGGCATTGCGGTACCGGAAGCGGGCCGCCTTGGACAGGCGGATCCCGTCGATGAGGGAGGCGTGGTTCAGCTCGTCGGAGATGATCGCGTCCTCCTTCCCGAACAGGGACTCGAACACGCCGCCGTTGGCGTCGAAGCACGAGGAGAACAGGATCGTGTCGTCGGTGCCGAGGAAGCGGCTCACGGCCCCCTCGAGCTGCTGGTGCAGGTCCTGGGTGCCGCAGATGAACCGGACCGACGCCATCCCGAAGCCGCGCTCGTCCAGGGCCTTCCGGGCCGCGGCGAGGATGTCGGGGTGGTCGGCGAGGCCCAGATAGTTGTTCGCGCAGAAGTTCAGGACCTCCGCTGCGCCATCCGTGCCGGAGGCGGTGCGCACGTGCGCGGACTGCGGGGAGGCGAGGGCGCGCTCCTGCTTGTAGGTGCCGGCCTCGCGGATCGCGTCGAGCTCGGTGCGCAGCTCCTGCTGCAGGGCGGTGTAGACCATGGGGGCTCCTTGCCTGGAGATGGGGGACGGAACGGACGGGGAGAAGGGGCCGCGGGATCGGGCCGCGCGGTCAGGAGACGGTCGACCAGTCCAGGACGACCTTGCCGGCCTCCCCGGTGCGGGCGATCTCGTATCCCTGGGCCCAGTCACGGGCGGGAAGCACGTGCGTGACCGTTGCGAGGATGGTCTCGCGCAGCGGTGCGGAGGTCGTGAGCATCGCGGACATGACGTTCCAGGTCTCGAACATCTCCCGCCCGTAGATGCCCTGCAGGGTCAGCATCCGCGTGACCACCGCCGTCCAGTCGATCCCGAACTGTCGGGAGGGCAGGCCCAGCAGGGCGATCTTCCCGCCGTGGTTCATGTTCTCGATCATCTCCTGCAGCGCCGCGGCCTGCCCGGAGATCTCCAGCCCCACGTCGAAGCCCTCTCGCATGCCCAGCTGCTGCTGGGCATCGCGGATCCGGGTGCGGGAGACGTCCACCGTGACATCCGCGCCGGCGCGGCGCGCCATCTCCAGACGATGCTCGGCCACGTCCGTGATCGTGATGTAGCGGGCACCGGCGTGACGGGCCACGGCTGCGGACATCTGCCCGATCGGGCCCGCCCCTGTGATCAGCACGTCCTCTCCGACCAGCGGGAACTTGAGCGTCGTATGCACCGCGTTGCCGAGCGGATCGAACAGGGCGCCCAGCTCCGGGCCGATCACGTCCTCGCGGCTGCCGTGCTCGTGGACCCAGACGTTCAGATGCGGGATGGTCACGAACTGCGCGAAGGCGCCGTCGCGCTGCACCCCGACCGACCGCACCCGGATGCACATCTGCTTGCGCCCCGCGCGGCAGTTGCGGCACGTCCCGCAGACCACATGCCCCTCACCCGAGACCCGGTCCCCGACCAGGACGTCGGCGACCTCCGAGCCGACCTCGACGACCTCTCCGTAGAACTCGTGCCCCGGGGTGAAGGGCACCGTGTCGCACATGGCCCTCGCGGAGTCGTCCCAGGCGAGGATGTGCAGGTCGGTGCCGCAGATCCCGGCGCGCAGCACGCGGATCTTCACGTCCCAGGGGCCGCAGCCCGGTTCGGGGACGCGGGAGAGCTCGAGGCCCTGGTGCGGGCCGGTCTTGCGCAGGGCGAGCATGGTGCGCCCGGTGGGCGCGGGTGCGGCGTCGGATCGCGGCATGGGCAGGTTCTTCCTCCAGGGACGGCGTCGTCGTCGACAGGACCAGCCTACTGGCGATCCCGGGGGCAGGTGCACGCACCTGCGCGCACGGGAGCGTCCCGGTCAGCTCCGCGCGGAACGGTCGCGGCGCACGTCCCGGTCCGCGACCCCGAGCGCTGCGGGTGCGGCCGCTGAACCGGGCCCGATGTGACGAGGACGCCGATGGGCCGATAAGCACGAGCGTCCGCCGGATGCTGCGCTCTAGCATGGGGAACCATGAGCGATCGTCCCGCCGCCCCCGCCCGCCCGGATGCCGGGGCCCTGGCGATCACCTATCCCGCTGATCTGCCCGTCTCCCAGCGCCGCGAGGACATCCAGCAGGCGATCCGGGAGAACCAGGTCGTCGTGATCGCGGGCGCGACCGGCTCCGGCAAGACCACCCAGATCCCCAAGATGCTCCTGGAGATGGGGTACGGCGGCCGCGGCAGACTCATCGGCCACACGCAGCCGCGGCGCATCGCGGCCCGCTCCGTCGCGCAGCGCATCGCCTCCGAGCTCGGCGAGAAGCTGGGGGAGGGGACCGTCGGGTACCAGGTCCGCTTCACCCGCGAGGTCTCCCGGGGCGCGCGCCTCAAGCTCATGACCGACGGCATCCTCATGGCGGAGATCGCGCACGACCGCCTGCTGCGCCGCTACGACGCGATCATCATCGACGAGGCGCACGAGCGGTCACTCACGATCGACGTGATCCTCGGATACCTGCGCCAGATCCTCCCCGAGCGGCCCGATCTCAAGGTCGTCATCACCTCGGCGACCATCGACCCCGAACGCTTCGCCGAGCACTTCGGCAGCCGTCTCCCCTCCGGGGAGCTGCGCCCCGCCCCGATCATCGAGGTCTCCGGCCGTACCTATCCGGTCGAGATCCGCTACCGACCGCTCGTGCTGGACGCCGAGCTCGAGGACGAGGACGAGCTCGAGGACATCCACTCCATCGAGCGGGACCTGGGCCAGGCGATCACCGACGCGGTCGACGAGCTGATCGACGAGGGCCCCGGGGACATCCTCGTCTTCCTCCCCGGGGAGCGCGAGATCCGCGAGATCCAGGAGGCGCTGCAGGCGCACCTGACCCGCTCCGGGCGCACGGGGCGCGGTCGCCTCCCCGTCGAGGTGCTGCCCCTGTTCGGACGGCTCTCCGCCGCCGACCAGCAGAAGATCTTCTCTCCGCGGGCGCAGGGCACCTCCCGCCGCATCGTGCTCGCGACCAACGTCGCGGAGACCTCGCTGACGGTCCCCGGCATCACCTACGTCGTCGACTCCGGCCTCGCCCGCATCTCCCGCTACTCCCAGCGCACCAAGGTCCAGCGCCTTCCCATCGAGCCGATCTCGCAGGCGAGCGCGAACCAGCGCTCGGGCCGCTCGGGCCGCACCTCCCCGGGCGTGGCGATCCGCCTCTACTCCGAGGAGGACTTCGAGGCCCGCCCCGCCTTCACGGAGCCGGAGATCCTGCGCACCTCCCTGGCCTCCGTCGTCCTGCTGATGACGAGCCTCGGCCTCGGCGACGTCGAGTCCTTCCCCTTCGTCGAGCCGCCCGCGAGCCGCGCCATCGCCGACGGCGTCCGTCTGCTCGAGGAGCTGCGGGCGATCGAGACCGATCCGACGGCTCCGGGAGGCCGTCGGCTCACCGACATCGGCCGCCAGCTCGCCCGCTTCCCCCTGGACCCCCGCATGGCCCGTATGCTCATCGAGGCCGATCGCCTCGGAGCGCTGCGCGAGGTGCTCATCATCGTCGCGGGCCTCTCCATCCAGGACCCGCGCGAGCGGCCGCTGGGCCAGGAGCAGCAGGCCCGCCAGAAGCACAAGCGCTTCGAGGACGAGACCAGCGACTTCCTGTCCTACCTGAACCTGTGGAACCACCTCGAGGAGCGCCGCCGGGACCTGTCCGGCTCCGCCTTCCGCCGCGAGGTGCGCGCCGACCACCTCCACTACCTGCGCATCCGCGAATGGTGGGACCTCCACCAGCAGCTGCGCGAGATGGCCAAGGACGCCGAGCTGCACACGAGCTCGAACGACGCCTCCCCGCTCGCGATCCACCAGTCCCTGCTCGCGGGCCTGCTCAGCCACGTCGGCCTGTACGAGGAGCGCTCGCGCGAGTACGCCGGCGCCCGCGGTGCCCGCTTCGCCCTCTGGCCCGGATCGGCGCTCGCCAAGAAGCGCCCCGACCTCGTCATGGTCGCCGAGCTCGTGGAGACCTCCCGCCTGTGGGGCCGCACCGCGGCGAGGATCGACCCCGCCTGGGTCGAGGAGATCGGCGCGCACGTGGTGCGCCGCTCCTACTCCGCCCCGCACTGGTCGACCAAGCGCGCGAGCGCCATGGCGCATGAGAAGGTCACCCTCTACGGCGTGCAGATCGTCGCCGACCGCGTGACCGCCTACGGGACGGTCGACCCGGAGCTCTCGCGCGACATCTTCATCCAGAACGCGCTCGTGGAGGGGGACTGGACGACCCGCCACCACTTCTTCCGCGACAACCGCGCGCTCATCGCGCAGCTGGAGGAGCTCGAGGCGAAGACCCGTCGCCGCGACCTGCTCATCAGCGACGAGCAGCTGTTCCGCTTCTACGACGCCCGGATCCCGCAGAAGGTCGTCTCCGGGCGGCACTTCGACTCCTGGTGGAAGACGCAGCGCCACGAGACCCCGGACCTGCTCACCCTCACCGAGCAGGACCTGCTGGATCCGGAGGCGGATCTCACCGGTCTCGCCCGCGACTTCCCCGACACCTGGGTGCAGGGCGACCTGACCCTGCCGCTGCGCTACTCCTTCGGCGAGGTCGGGGCGAAGGGGCGGGACGGCGTCACCGCGACCATCCCGCTCGCGGTGCTCAACCGCGTCACCGCGCGCGGCTTCGACTGGCTGGTCCCGGGCATGCGCGAGGAGCTGGTCACCGAGCTGATCCGCTCCCTGCCCAAGCCCATCCGCCGTCACCTCGTCCCTGCCCCGGAGCGCGCCAAGGCCGTGGCTGCGATCCTCCACGACGACGACCCGGATGCGGGGGAGCCCTTCGTCGAGGCGGTCGCCGACGAGCTCGTCGCCCTCGACGGCGTCCCGGCGGATCTCCCTCTGTACGGCAGCGAGTTCGACCTCGCGAAGCTCCCGCCGCACCTGCGCATGCACTTCCGGGTCGTGGATGGCTCCGGGAAGGAGATCGGTGCGGGCGACGACCTCGCAGCTCTTGCGCAGCGCCTGTCGAAGCGGGTCGCGGCCTCCGCCTCCCGTGCCGGCGACGACCTCGCCCGCTCCGATCTCGAGAGCTTCCCGGTGGACGGCGTCCCCGCCGTCCACCGGAGCACCGTGGGCGGGCTGCCGGTCACCGGGTATCCGGCCCTCGTCGCCCGTCCCAGGAAGGACGGCCGGATCGAGCGGGTGGACCTGCAGGTGCTGCCCACGGCCGAGGAGCAGGCGCTGCGCCATCGCGACGGCGTGATCGCCCTCATCGACCGCGAGCTGCACCCGGACCTCGGCGAGGTGCTGAAGGCGCTGCCGAACCCGACCAAGCTCGCCGTCGCGTCCTCGCCCTACGCCTCGACCCCCGCGCTCCTGGCCGATGCCTCCCGCGCGGCGATCGACGCCCTCCTCGGGGAGGAGCCCGTGCGCACCCGCGCGCAGTTCGACGCCGCGCTCGTCCGGATCCGCGAGGAGCATCGCGACCTCGCCGCCGCCACGGTCCGCGCCGCCGCCGCGGCGCTCGCCGCGAACGCGCAGCTGCAGCGCTCCATCTCCCGCGTCTCCTCCCTCGCCCTGCTGGACCGGCTGACGCAGCTGCGCGCTCACGCCGAGTCCCTGCTCGGGGACGGATTCATCGCGCGCACGGGCACGGAGCGCATCGGCGACCTCGAGCGGTACCTGAAGGCCGATCAGCAGCGGCTGGAGAAGATGCAGGAGAACCCGCGCCGGGACGAGCAGCTGGCCTGGCAGGTCACGGACCTGACGCAGCTGTGGGAGCGGACGCGGCAGAAGCTCGGCGCGGCCCGTCTCCTCGAGCCCGACGCACGGGAGATCCCCTGGATGCTGGAGGAGCTGCGGGTGAGCCTGTTCGCCCAGACGCTCGGCACGAAGCGGACCGTCTCCGACACCCGGATCCGCAAGGCGATCGCGAAGCTCTGATCCCGGCGCGCGGTCCGGGGCGAAACGGTGAAATCGGGCGCCGGGGGTCGTTAGGATCGGGGCATGTCATCGACGCCATCTGTGAGCTACTCCATCACGATCCGACTCGAGTTCGCGGCCCGGTCCGCGGCCGTCAGCGATATCACCGGCAGGATCGAGGAGCACGGGGCCTCGGTCACCGCGCTGGACGTGTCCGCATCCGGCCCCGAGCGCATGCGCGCGGACATCACCGTGCTCACCGCCGGCCATGACCATGCCCGCGAGGTCGTCGACGCGCTGCGCGAGCTCGACGGCGTCGAGCTCGGCAAGGTCTCCGACCGTACCTTCCTCGCCCATCTCGGAGGGAAGCTCACGGTCGAGTCGAAGGTTCCGATCCGCCACCGAGACGACCTCTCCATGGTGTACACGCCCGGGGTGGCCCGCGTCGTGAAGGCGATCGCGGAGCACCCGGAGGATGCGCGGCGCCTGACCATCAAGCGCAACGCGGTCGCGGTCGTCTCCGACGGCTCCGCGATCCTGGGCCTCGGCGACCTGGGGCCCCTCGCGGCCATGCCGGTCATGGAGGGCAAGGCCGCCCTGTTCAAGCGCTTCGCGAACATCGACGCCTTCCCGATCTGCCTGGACGCGCATTCGGTGGAGGACATCGTCTCCCACGTCAAGGCGATCGCCCCGGTCTTCGCCGGGATCAACCTCGAGGACATCTCGGCACCTCGCTGCTTCGAGATCGAGGACCGCCTGCGCGCGGAGCTCGACATCCCGGTCTTCCACGACGACCAGCACGGCACCGCGATCGTCGTGGTCGCGGCCCTGCGCAACGCGCTGCGCGTGGTGGAGAAGGACATCGCGACGGCGCGCATCGTCCTCTCCGGCGCGGGGGCCGCGGGCACCGCGATCCTCCGCCTGCTGCGCGCCGCCGGCGCCCGCGACGTGATCGTCACCGACATCGACGGCATCGTCCACGAGGACCGCGAGCAGCTCGAGGGCCGCCTGCCCTGGATCGCAGAGGTCACCAACCGCCGCGGCCTCACCGGCACGCTGCAGGACGCGGTCGTCGGGGCCGATGTCTTCATCGGCGTGAGCGCCGGGAACATCCTCACCGCCCAGGACGTGTCCACGATGGCGGAGCGCGCGATCGTCTTCGCGATGGCGAACCCGACGCCGGAGATCGATCCCGTGGAGGCCTCGAAGCACGCGGAGGTCGTCGCGACCGGACGCAGCGACTTCGCCAACCAGATCAACAACGTGCTCGCGTTCCCCGGAGTGTTCCGCGGCCTGCTGGACGCCCACGCCACGAACATCAGCGACCGCATGCTGCTGGCCGCTGCCGAGGCCCTCGCCGATGTCGTCGGCATGGAGGAGCTGAACCCGACGTACATCGTCCCGAGCGTCTTCCACGAGGGCGTCACCAAGGCGGTCGCCTCCGCGGTGGAGAGGGTCGCTCGCGAGGAGGCCGGCACCGTCGACACGATCACCGGCACCATGACGGCCGTCTACGCCGACGAGATCACGCTCGAGGGCTGATCGGCTCCGCTCCGGCCGGAGGGAGAGCGAGGCACGAGCGCTCCCGCAGGACGGTGCGGTGGCGATCAGCCAATCCAGCACGCACCTGATCG
>NZ_JBHLSV010000039.1:0-19405 GCF_042434575.1 Brachybacterium hainanense | reverse complement strand
CAGCAGGGCCCGCGCAGGTCGCCGCGGCCGCCGAGCCTCCGCGCCCTCCGGCCGCCGGGCAGCAGGACGCCGCCCCCGCGATCGACGAGGGCCGCCTGCGGCCCGCGGCGCTGTGGACCCTCGCCTCGACGCTCCTGCCCGGGACGGGCCTGGTCCCGACCCGACTGCGCTGGCTGGGAGCGGCGCTGCTGAGCGTCCTCGTGCTCGCGCTCCTGGGCGTGTCGATCTGGCTGGGGGTCACCGACACGACGCGGACCCTGCTGTCGCTCGCCACGAGCCGAGGGTTCCTCGTGCTGTGCCTCGTCCTCACGCTCGTGGTGGGCATCGTGTGGATGCTCCAGATCGTCCTGACGAACCTCGTCCAGAACATGAAGCACGGGCTCATCGGCACCAAGCGCGCGATCTCGCTGGGCCTGGCCGCGCTCATGGTCGTCGCGGTGGCGCTCCCCTTCGGCCGCGGGGTGCAGTCGCTGTGGGCCGCACAGGGGCTGATGGGCAACCAGACCGTGTGGGGCGGCGAGGTCGATCCGAAGCTGGACCAGCCCGACCCCTGGGCCGGCGCCGGCCGCGTGAACATCATGCTCCTGGGCCAGGACGCCGGGGCGGACCGCACCGGCACCCGGCCGGACACGATCATGGTCGCCTCGATCGATGCCGCGACCGGCCGCACCGCGCTGTTCTCGATCCCCCGGAACCTGCAGTACGTGCGCTTCCCGGAGGGCACCACCGCAGCGGAGGAGTTCCCGGACGGCTTCGACTACTTCGGCCGCAACCAGAACCTCATCAACGCCGTGTGGACCTGGGCGGAGGATCGCCCCGACCTGTTCCCCGGCGACGCGAACCCCGGTCTGACGGCGACGACGTGGGCGGTCGAGGAGACCCTCGGCCTCGAGGTCGACTACTACGCGATGGTGAACCTTCAGGGCTTCGAGGACCTGGTCGATGCGATCGGCGGCGTCGAGATGGAGGTCGAGCGGCGGATCCCGATCGGCGGCGGCACCAACCAGTCCACTGGTGGGAAGTATCCCGTGACGGGCTGGATCGAGCCCGGGTGGCAGCAGCTCGACGGCTATCACGCCCTCTGGTACGCCCGCTCGCGCGAGGGGTCGGACGACTTCAACCGCATGTGCCGCCAGCAGCGGATCGTGCGCGTCGTGACGGAGGAGGCGGATCCGGCGACCCTCGCGCTCTCCGTGCCGGGTCTGGTCTCGGCCACGGAGCGGAACATCGAGACGAACATCCCCTCGACGCAGATCGGCGCCTTCGCCGAGCTGGGGCTGCGCATCAAGGATGCGGGCTTCACGTCCTACCCGATCACCACCGACGTGACCAATCCCGGGGACCCGGACTTCCCGTACATCAAGGAATGGGTGCAGGCCTCGATCGACCAGTCCATGGAGCAGGCCGATCCCGAGTCCGTGCGCGGCGAGGACCCCTCGGCCACGCCCGCCCCGGGCGGCGGGACCACCTCGGCGCCCGAGCAGACGCCGTCCGAGACCCCCTCCTCGGAGGCCCCGTCCGAGGAGCCCTCGCAGTCCCCGAGCACGGAGGCGACGACCCCGGAGGAGTCCGCGACCGCGACGGAGGCGCCGGTCGTCGAGAAGGACCCGCTGAAGTCGTGCATGCCCGGCTACGACGAGGAGAGCGCCGGCTGAGCCGGCGCTCCCGCCCCGTCCCGGTCCTCAGACCAGCTGCAGCAGCGCGTTCTCGATCAGCTCCGGCATCGCCGGGTGGATCCAGTACTGGGTCGCCGCGATGTCGCGGGGGCGCTGGCCCGTGCTCATCGCCTGGGTGATCAGCTGGATCAGGCTGGTGGCCTCGGGGCCGATGATGTGAGCGCCCAGGAACTCCTCGGTGTCCGCGTCGACGATGATCTTCGCGAAGGACGTCGTGTCCTCCATCGCCCAGCCGTAGGCGATCGAGGAGTACTCCTGGATCGCGACCCTCACGGCCCCTCCTCGTTCCCGCGCCTCCTGCTCGGTCATGCCGACGGCCGCGACCTGCGGGCTCGAGAACACGCCGTAGGCGATCGGCATCGTGTCCGAGCGCCGCAGCTGCTCGGGGTGGAGCAGGTTGTGGCGGAGGATCTTCAGCTCATGGTTGGCGACATGCTTGAGCTGGTGGGGGCTCGAGAGGTCGCCGAGGGCCCAGGCCCCGGGCAGGATCTCGCCGTCGGCGAGGACGCGCTGGTGGGCGTCGACCTCGACGCGTCCGTCCTCGGCGAGGTCGATGCCGGCGACCGCTGCGTCCAGCAGGTCCGAGTTCGGCCGGCGGCCGGCGGCGACCAGCAGCTCCTGGGCACGGATCGTGGTCTCCTCCCCGCCGATCCGGCCTCGCAGGCTGACGCCCTCGGCGTCCCGGGCCGCGCTCACGGCGGAGAAGCCGGTCACGACCCGCAGCCGGTCCGAGAGCACCTCGGTCAGGCGTCGGGAGACGTCGGCGTCGGCGCCGCGCAGCAGCCGGTCCCCGCGCGCGATGATCGTGACCTCGACGCCGAGGGCGTCGAGGATGTGCGCGAACTCGGCGGCGATCACCCCGGAGCCGAGGATCATGATCGAGGCGGGCAGCTCCTCGATCCGCATGATCGTGTCGGAGGTGAGGGGTCGCACCTCCGCGAGGCCCTCGACCGGCGGCAGGGAGGGACGGGATCCCGCCCCGAGGACGACCGTGGTGGCCGTGATCTCCTCCGTGCCTCCGCCTGCGACG
This sequence comes from Brachybacterium hainanense, assembly GCF_042434575.1. Classification (NCBI taxonomy): domain Bacteria; kingdom Bacillati; phylum Actinomycetota; class Actinomycetes; order Micrococcales; family Dermabacteraceae; genus Brachybacterium; species Brachybacterium hainanense. Next base: position 16,699 of record NZ_JBHLSV010000039.1, on the reverse strand, counting down.
TCGACCCGCAGGTGATGCACGCCGCCCTGGCGCGGACCGGTGAAGCGGGCGGTGCCCCGCAGGAGGGTGAGGTTCTCGTTGTCCTCGTGCCCGGCACGGTAGCTCTCCCCTCCCGCGCTGATCGGGTCGATGCGCCCGAAGATGCGATCGCGGATCTCGCGCCAGCGGACCCGCCGGAGGGACTCGTCGACGCCGAACCGCCCGGAGATCGCCGGGGTGCGGGCGAGGTTCGCGGTGTGGACGAACATCTTCGTGGGGATGCAGCCGAGGTTCAGGCAGGTCCCGCCGAACAGGTGGTCGGGACCGACCCCGCGGTCGATCTGGACGATGCGGGAGCCGGAGAGGTCCTCCCCGGGCAGCGAGTTGGCGGATCCGGAGCCGATCAGGGCGATGTCGTAGTGGGTCACGCGCACCAGGCTAGTCGCGGCCGTGCGCCGCGGGTTCGCGCGTGCGGTCACATCCGCGGCCGCGGACCCGTCATGATGGTGACCGCCGGTCCGCCCCCAGGGCCGGATCCGAACGCCGCGCAGGAGGACCGATGACCGCCGTCCCGACCGAGTCCCGACCGAGCCCCGCCGATGCCCATGACGTGATCCGCGTGGAGGGCGCCCGGGAGAACAACCTGCGGGAGGTGAGCGTCCAGATCCCGAAGCGTCGCCTGACCGTGTTCACCGGCGTCTCCGGATCCGGGAAGAGCTCCCTCGTGTTCGGGACCATCGCGGCGGAGTCGCGACGCCTGATCGACGAGACCTACTCGACCTTCGTGCAGGGCTTCATGCCCTCCCTCCCCCGGCCCGACGTGGATCGCCTCGAGGGGATCACGACCGCGATCCTCGTGGACCAGGAGCGCCTGGGGGCGAACGTCCGCTCGACCGTGGGCACCGTCACCGATGCGAACGCGATCCTGCGCCACCTGTTCAGCCGGGCCGGCGAGCCGTACGTCGGCCCGCCCACCGCCTTCGCCTTCAACGTGCCCACCTCGGTCGCGACCGGCGTCATGAGCACGCAGCGCGCCGGCGGGGAGGTCGAGAAGAAGAAGGTGAAGCAGCAGGTCTACCTGGGCGGCATGTGCCCCGAGTGCGAGGGCCGCGGAACCGTCTCCGACCTCGATCTCTCCGTGATCCTCGACGAGTCGAGGTCGTTGAACGAGGGCGCGATCCTGGTGCCCGGCTACAAGGCGGACGGCTGGATGGTCCGCGGCTTCTCCGAGAGCGGCATGCTCGACGGCGACAAGCCGATCCGCGACTACACCGAGGCCGAGCGCCACGACTTCCTGCACCGGGAGAAGGGCAAGATCAAGGCGCTGGGGATGAACATGACCTACCAGGGTCTGATCCCGAAGCTGCGCGAGTCGATGTTCTCGAAGGACCCCGCCTCCCTGCAGCCTCACGTGCGCCGCTTCGTCGAGGCCGCAGCGGTGTTCGCCCCCTGCCCGGCCTGCGAGGGCACGCGCCTGACCGAGGCGGCCCGCTCGAGCCTCATCCGCGGGGCGAGCATCGCGGACGTGTGCCGGATGCAGATCACGGATGCGGCCGCATGGGCCCGTGGGATCGAGGATCCCTCGGTCGCGCCGCTCGTGCGCAGCCTGCTGCATCTGTTCGACAAGTTCGTGGAGATCGGACTGGGCTACCTCTCGCTCGAGCGGCCCTCGGGCACGCTCTCGGGCGGCGAGTCGCAGCGCACCAAGATGATCCGTCATCTGGGCAGCGCGCTCACCGACGTCACCTACGTCTTCGACGAGCCGACGATCGGCCTGCATCCCCATGACATCCAGCGGATGAACGGTCTCCTGATGGAGCTGCGGGACAAGGGGAACACCGTGCTCGTGGTCGAGCACAAGCCGGAGACGATCCGGATCGCCGATCATGTCGTCGATCTGGGGCCGCGCGCCGGGAGCGAGGGCGGGAGCATCTGCTACGAAGGCGACTACGCGGGGCTTCGCACCAGCGGGACCCTCACCGGGAACCATCTCGAGGACCGCGTCCGCATCAAGGAGGAGGTCCGCCCCGCCGCCGGGGCGATCGAGATCCGGGGCGCGAACCAGAACAACCTGCGGGACGTGGACGTCGACATCCCCGCCGGGGTGCTGACGGTCGTCACGGGGGTCGCGGGCTCCGGGAAGAGCTCGCTCATCCACGGCCACCTCGCCGGGCGCGAGGGCGTCGTGGTCGTGGACCAGGGCGGGATCACCGGCTCGCGGCGCTCCAACCCCGCGACCTACACCGGCATCCTCGAGCCGATCCGGAAGGCCTTCGCGAAGAAGAACGACGTCTCCCCCGGGCTCTTCAGCGCCAACTCGACGGGCGCCTGCCCCACCTGTAAGGGCAACGGCCGGATCTTCACCGAGCTCGGCTTCATGGAGACCGTGGAGACGCCCTGCGAGGACTGCGGCGGACTGCGCTTCACGGCGGACGTCCTCGAGTACCGCCTGGGCGGGCTGAACATCGCCGAGGTCCTGGACCTGTCGGTGGCCGCCGCGCTGCCGATCTTCGGCGAGGGCGAGGCGAGGATCCCGGCGGTGCGCCGCATGCTGGGGCATCTGCAGGATGTGGGCCTCGGCTACCTGAAGCTGGGACAGCCGCTGAACACGCTCTCGGGCGGGGAGCGCCAGCGCATCAAGCTCGCGACCCGGATGAACGAGAAGGGCGGGGTGCTGGTGCTGGACGAGCCGACCACGGGACTGCATCTGGCCGATGTCGAGCAGCTGCTGGGCCTGCTGGACCGGCTCGTCGACGGCGGTCGTTCGGTGATCGTGATCGAGCATCACCAGGCCGTCATGGCCCATGCCGACTGGATCATCGATCTGGGCCCCGGGGCCGGCCAGGACGGCGGGCGGGTCGTCTTCGAGGGCACTCCGGCACAGCTCGTGGCGCAGCGGGCCGGGCTCACCGGCGAGCATCTCGCCGAATACGTGGGCTCATGAGAGCCTGCTGGTGCCTGTCCGGAGCAGGATCTCGCGGATCACCTCGTCCACGGGGCGTCCCGCGTCGATCCGCACCCCCGGCGGAAGGGTCTCGCCGGTGCGGTGCCAGCGGTGGATGAGCTCGCGCGGCGGCGGCCCGTCACCGCCCCAGTCCTCGTCGCGGCGGGCATCCAGGCGCCGGTCGAGCGCGGCGAGGTCCACCTCGAGCACGAGCACCTCGTCGAACAGATGACGCAGCCGTGCATGATTGCGAGAGCCGCCGCAGAAGAAGGTCACCGGTCGGGAGGCGTCGGCGACGATCTCGCGGACGGCGTCCTCGTCCCACAGCGGGGCCGCGAAGTCTCCCGTCGCGGTCGAAGCGCCGGTGCCGGGGTCGAGACGCTGTGCCAGGTCGCGGTCCCCGTGGATCACATGGTGGCCGCGTCGCTGCAGGGCCTCGGCGACCGTGGTCTTCCCGGTCCCGGAGAGGCCGTCGATCAGATGGTTCCGTCGGCCCATCGGCCCCCTCCTCTCAGCTGAGGCCCTGGGCGAGCAGCTTCTCGAGGGCCTCGCGCGCCTCCGCGTCCCCGCTGATCCGCACCTCCTGCCGCCCGCTGGCGAGCGCCTCGAGCGCGGGCGAGCGGCCCCAGCACCACAGGTACAGGGCCGGGGCCGAGCCGTCGACGACGGCGCGCGGCAGCTCGCTCAGCGCACTCGTGCCCCGCAGGTCCTGGGCCGGGGCGCGCCTGGCGGTGATGTGACCGGCGTACTCGTCGGGCTCCTCGCCGCCCGGACGGGCCTCGAGCCGGCTGAGCTCGAGATGGTCCTCGGTCCCGTCGGGACGACGCAGGACCACGAGGGCCACGGGAGTCACGGCCCGCTGGCCGGAGGCCCAGCGATGCTCGACGCCCCACATGACATCGATCCCGTGGGCGATGCCGGCGGCGGCGATCTGCGGGGTCGGGTCGGTGACGGGACGCTGCGCGGCGAGCTCCGCGTCGACCCGGTGCATGGTCGCCTCATGGGTCTGCATGCGACGGGTGAAGCCGACGTCCTGCGCGGTGCGATCCCAGGACCAGGCGGGCTCCGCATCGGCGCGGCGCTCGAGCTGCTCGACGAGCTGCGCGGTCGCGGCCTCGCGGCGGCGCAGCAGCTCGGGGAGATCCGCGGGGCGGGGCGCGCCCGCGCCCTCGAGCGCCTCGGCGTCCTCATCGGTGAGGGCGCCGGTGGCGAGGATCCTCGACCAGAACTCATGGACCTCGGTGAGGTGCCAGAGGAGGTCGCCGGCGGTCCACGCGGGACAGGTGGGAACGGGGGCGGCGGGATCGGTGGCGGCGAGGACGTGGGCGAGGCGCTGCGCCTCCTGGCGGATCACGGTCGTGGGTTCCATGCCACGATGGTGGCACCGGGGCGGGTGGCCCACAACACATTTCCGGACCTCAGCCCTCTGCGGGGACGTCGGATCCGGGCGTCCTCGACAGCGGTTCGCGGCGACGCCAATAGCCGACCACCGCGCCGGCCACCGGCACGGGCCAGAGGAAGAACGGCGCGTACATGACCCCCAGGAGCAGGCTCTGGGCAGGCGTCATCCCGTCGGTCGGGGTCCAGGCCTCGGTGATGCCGAGCCAGGCGCCCCCGAAGGACCAGAGCAGCGGCGCGAGGATCATCACCAGGGCAAGGGTCCCCGCCAGGCCCACGGCGGTGGGAAGGAGGCGCGGGATCACCCTCCCGCCGAGGCCCGGCAGCCAGCGGGGCAGCCGCTCGCCCCAGGGGCGGATGAGCCCCCAGCAGGCGAGGCAGACGGCCGCCTCGATCACGCACAGCGCGAGGACGTAGGAGACGCCGCGGGGATCCGTGCGGAAGAGCTGGGCCTCCGCGAAGCCCAGGTCCGCGCCCGCGAGCATGAGCAGGCGCCAGATGATCGAGGGGACCGGGGCGAGGACGGCGAGGAGGGTGAGCATGCGCGCCCAGGGCTGGGGGCGCACGCCGGTCCGGCCGACAGCAACTAGATCAATCCATCTAAAATGCATGCTCCGAAACTAGCTAGGATCTGTGGACATGGCAAGACCCGCACGCTTCACCGACGACGACATCCTCGACGGCGCAGCCCGCGCGCTCGCGCGCTCCGGGCCCGCCGTCACCATCGCGCAGATCGCCCGGACCATCGACGGCCCGAGCGGATCGATCTACCATCGCTTCGCCTCCCGCGAGGAGCTGCTCGCGCGCCTGTGGCTGCGCGCCGTCGGCCGCTTCCACGAGGGCCTGCTGGAGGCGTATGCGCTCCCGGGGACCGATGCCGCGATCGCCGCGGCCTCCCGCCACGTCGTCGCGTTCTGCCGCACGCACCCCCTCGACGCCGGCGCGATGCTCCTGTTCCGCCAGAGCGCCCTCGTGACCACAGGTCCCGCCTCGGTGCGCGAGGAGGCGCTGCACGTCAACGACGCGATCGACGGCGGGGCGGAGGACCTGATCGTGCGCCGCTTCGGGCGGAGCAGCCCGCGTCGGCGCCAGATCTTCCAGGTCGGCACCCGGCTGGGACCCTACGGGCTGGTCCGCCCGTTCATCGGCGGGGACATCCCCGACTGGCTCGAGGACGCGGCCGCCGCGTCCGCCCTCGCGGTCATGCCCCTCGGCGACACCGCTCACCAGGACTAGGACCGTTCGCGCGGCACCGGTATCCTGAGGCGGCGCCGCCTGGGCGCAGCGGCCGGGACGACCCGGCCGGGCACGACGTGCAGGGACGGCCCTGCGGAACAGGACCCTCCGGTCATGCCCGCCTCCTCCGTCCCGTTGCGCTCCCTCCTCACCCGTGCTGCCCTCGTCCGCCTCGCGCTCGGCTGGGGCGCCGTGGCGGGCCTCGGGCTCGCCGCGCCGCTGCTCGCCGCCCCGCTGCCCGGCCCCGCTCTCGCGGCCCTGCTCGCCGCGATCGTCGCGGTGATCCTGCTGTGCGCCTTCGGCGTCGTCCACGAGGCGGAGCATCTCGCCCACCGCCTCGGCGACCCGTACGGCTCCCTCGTCCTGACCCTCTCCATCGTGCTCATCGAGGTGGTGCTGATCGCCGCCGTCATGCTGGGACCCGGCGAGCACGCCACGATCGCGCGGGACTCGGTCATGGCCGTCTCGATGATCATCATGAACCTGGTGGTGGGCCTGTGCCTGCTGCTGGGAGGGATGCGCCACGGAGATCTCGCCCCGCACCCGACGGGAGCCTCCGCCTACCTCGCGATGATCACCGTGCTCGGCTCCCTGGGGCTCGCGGTGCCCGCGCTGCTGAGCGGCGCCGGAACGCTCGGGACCGGACAGGCCGTCGTGGTGGTGGTCCTCACCATCGGTCTGTATGCCTTCTTCCTCGCCCGGCAGATGGGGCGGCAGGCGGCGGACTTCCGCGAGGTCGACGGCCCCTCCGCCGATCCCGAGGCACCGGCGCAGGAGGAGCCCCCCGCGAGCATCGGCGCCGTCCTCGCCGCGCACCGCCGCGAGATCCTCGGGCGCTTCGCGCTGCTCGTCGCGACGGTGCTGCCCATCGTCCTGCTCTCCCACGACATGGCCGACCTCCTCGACGACGGCCTCGCCCGCCTGGGGGCGCCGACGGCCCTCGCTGGGCTGGTCATCGCCATGATCGTGTTCCTTCCGGAGTCGATCACGGCGGTGCGCGCCGCCCTGGGCGGAGAGCTGCAGCGGGTGCTGAACCTGTGTCACGGCGCGCTCGTGTCGACGGTCGGCCTGACCATCCCGGTCGTCCTGGTCATCGGGATGGTCACCGGCCAGGACGTCGTGCTCGGCGAGACCCCGATCGATCTGCTGCTGCTGGGCGCCACCGTGATGCTCTCGGGCATCGGCCTCGCAGGCCGCAGGTTGGGCGCCATGCACGGCGCCGCGCATCTCGCGCTCTTCGGCGTGTTCGCGCTGACCCTGCTCACCGCATGAGCCGGCCGGGACGACGTGATCCTTCCGATGCCCGCGGGACTCCTGCAGCGCGCATCCGGACCCTTCCTCGGCCGATAGGATGGCGGACGCGCCTCCGCGGCTCTGCGGCCGGGGAGGCCGTCACCTGGACCCCGGTCCGGGACGAGGCCAAGGGATTCGACCGGCGGATGCTCGCCGGGCGGGCGTGCTCAGGCCTCGCCTCCGGATCGAGAACGCCCGCATCGCCGGGCGCACGCATCGGGAGCACGGCGGGCCGGTCACGGCCCGCCGTGTCCTGGCAGGCCCCGATCCGAGGAGACATGATGACCTCCGACCTCTCCGCCGAGGCCGCCGAGCTCATGGCCGAGCTCGCCGCCCTCGCCGATCCGCGGATCCTCGCGGTCAACGAGCGCCACGGCGACGACCACGCCGTGAACCTCACGAAGCTGCGGGCGATCGCGAAGCGGGTGAAGGTCCGGCCGGAGCTCGGCATGGAGCTGTGGTCGACCGGGGACAGCGCCGCGCAGCTGCTCGGGATCCTGCTGCTGCGCCCGAAGCTGCTGAGCGCCCCGGAGCTCGATGCGATGCTCCGCGAGGCGGGCTCGCCCAAGGTGCACGAATGGCTGGTCAGCTACGTCGTGAAGAAGGGTCCTCACGCGCAGGAGCTGCGCGAGACCTGGTTCGCCGATCCCGACCCGGTGATCGCGAGCGCCGGCTGGGCTCTGACCAGCGAGGCCGTGCGGAAGTCCCCGGAGCGCCTGGACCTGCCCGCCCTGCTGGATGTGATCGAGGCCATGATGGCGACGGCGCCGCAGCGCCTGCAGTGGGCGATGAACGAGTGCCTCGCGACCATCGGCATCGAGCATCCCGACCTCCGGCCGCGGGCGATCGCGATCGGCGAGGAGCTCGGGGTGCTGAAGGACTATCCGACCCCGCCGAACTGCACGTCGCCCTTCGCGCCGATCTGGATCGCGGAGATCGTGCGTCGCCGCGAAGGGGTCTGAGGCTCAGGCCGCGCCCGCCGGGACGAGCTGCGCGAGGCGGCGCAGCGCCTCCTGCCCCGCGGACCCCGGCAGGGCCGGATACACGGCGAGGGACAGGCCGTCGTCGGGGGCGAGCGCCATCGTCTCGTACTGCAGCTCGATCTCTCCCACGACCGGGTGGTGGTAGTGCTTCCGCCCCTGGTAGTGGTGGCGCACGTCATGGCGGGACCACAGCTCGCGGAACAGTGCGCTGCGCTGCGACAGATCCTCGATCAGCGCGGTGAGCGCGGCGTCGCGGGGATGCTCCCCCGTCGCAGCGCGCAGGATCGCGACCGTGTTGTGGGCGGCGCTGTCCCAGCCGGCGTAGAACCGCCGCGCCCGCGGGTCGAGGAAGATGAACCGGGCCGTGTTGACGGACGTGCCGTCGGCGCCGAGAGCCGGACCGTCGTACATCTGCGCGTACAGGGCCCGCCCCAGCGGGTTCGCGGCCAGGACGTCCCGCCGATGGTCGCGCACGAAGGCGGGCGCCTCGGTGATCGCGGCGAGCACGCCGCGGACCGAGGGCCGCAGCACCGCGGCCTGCGGGGCCGGGACGACGCGGCCCGGGGCGTTGACGGCGTCGGCGAGGTCGAAGAGGTAGCCCCGCTCGTCGGCGTCCAGCTGCAGCGCTCTCGCGATCGCCTCGAGCACCGCATCGGAGACCCCCTGCAGGCTGCCCCGCTCGATCCGCGTGTAGTACTCGACGCTGACCCCCGCGAGCATCGCGACCTCCTCGCGACGCAGGCCGGGCACGCGCCGGGGCGTGCGGGAGGCGACGAGGCCGACCTCGCGCGGGCCGAGGCGGGCCCGCCGGGACGTGAGGAACCCGCGGATGCTGTCGGTGTCGGGTGCGGCGGACATGCCCGGATCGTATCCCCGCCCGTCCCGGTCCGGGGTCTACCCTGGGCTGAGCCGATGCCGCACCCTCGGAAGGGGTCCCCCATGCCGACGACGCTCCATGAGCTCCTGTCCCGGCACGTGCGCGAGGGCACCGTGCCCGGCGTGATCGCGAGCAGCGGCCGCGAGCTCGACCCGTTCGCGATCGGCCGCGAGACCCCGCAGGGCCGTCCGCTGCGGCCGGACGCGATCGTCCGCATCCAGTCGATGACGAAGCTCGTCGCGACCGTTGCCGCGCTGCGTCTGGTCGAGGAGGGAGGGATCGGCCTCGACGAGCCGGTCGCGCGCTTCCTGCCGGAGCTCGCCGCGATGCAGGTCCTCCCCCGGCCCGACGCGCCGCTGTCCGCGGCGGCCCCTGCCCGCACCTCGATCACGCTGCGCCACCTGCTGACCTGCACCTCCGGGATCGGCGTCATGACCGCCGAGTCCCCGCTGTCCCGCGCCATGGAGGAGGCGGGCGTCGCCGCCGGCCCCGATCCCGTCTCCCAGGGCGCGACGGAGTGGCTGGCAGCGGTCGCGGCGCTGCCGCTGGCCTTCGAGCCGGGAACGGCCTGGCGGTACCACCACTCCTTCGGGCTGCTCGGGATCCTCCTGGGACGGGTGGGCGGGCAGCCGACGATCGACGTGCTGCGCCGCACCGTGCTGGATCCCGCAGGCATGGTCGACACGGGGTTCTCGGTGCCGCCCGATCAGGCGCACCGGCTGCTGCCGGCGCTGCGCCGGACCCCGGACGGGTTCGAGGTGGCGGAGCCCGGGCCGGGCGGTTTCCATGTCGCCCCGGCGCCCTACGACCTCAGCCACGCCGAGCTGGTCTCGACCCTCGCCGACTACCACCGCTTCCTACGCGCCCTCGTGGACGGGGAGCTGCTGGGGGCGGAGCATCTCGCCGCGCTGCGCAGCGATCAGGTGCCGACCCGGATCAAGGGCGAGGACAGCTTCTTCCCCGGGTTCTGGGACGGGACCGGCTGGGGCTTCGGGGTCTGCGTCCTCACGCAGGGCCCGCATACCGGGCGGTTCGGCTGGTCCGGCGGCCTGGGCACGGACTTCTTCGTCGACCCCGACGGGAGCATCACGATCGTCCTGGCGCAGGTCGAGATGGACGAACCGGTGTTCACCATGATCGGGGAGCTGCAGGACGCCGTCGATGCCTGAGCTGCTCCAGGGGCTCAGCGCATTCCCCCTGACCCCCGTGCCCGCCGGCCGCTTCGACGAGAGCTCCTTCGCCCGCATCATCCACGGCATCGTCGCCGCGGGGACCGACAGCATCGGTGTGCTGGGATCGACCGGCTCGTACATGTATCTCGACCGCTCCGTCCGCGCCCGGGCGGTACGGACGGCGGTGCGGGAGGCGGCGGGAGTCCCGGTGATCGCGGGCATCGGCGCGATCGGCACGGATCAGGTGCTCGCCCACGCCGAGGACGCCCAGGCCGCGGGCGCCGCGGCCGTGCTCCTGGCCCCCGTCACGTATCAGGCGCTCTCCCCGGACGAGGTGCAGGGCCTCTTCGCGGACGTGTGCGCGCAGCTGTCCGTGCCGCTGGTCGTGTACGACAACCCGGCGACCACGCACGTGCAGCTGTCGACCGATCTGTACGGACGACTCGCGGAGCTGCCGCATGTCGCCGCGGTCAAGATCCCGCCGTTCACGACCGGTGGGGCCGACGCGGCGGCTGCGAGAGCGCGGATCGCCGAGGTCCGCGCGGCCGTCGGATCCCGGGTCCGCATCGGCATCTCCGGGGACGCCGTCGGCGCGCTGGGCCTGGTCAGCGGCTGCGACCTGTGGTTCTCCGCGATCGGAGGGATCCTGCCTGCCGTATGCACCGACATCGTGACGCGTGCGCGCGAGGGCCGCCCCGAGGAGGCGCTCGACGCCTCCCGGCGTCTCGCGCCGCTCTGGCGGCTGCTCGCGGTGCACGGGAGCCTGCGCCTGAGCCAGGCGGTCGGAGAGCTGCTGGGGATCGTGCCGGCAGGCTCACTTCCCCGTCCCGTGCGCGGCCTCGCCGGGGCGGATCTCGCAGCGGTCGCGGAGGCCCTGCGGGAATGCCGGCTGCTCCCCCGGCCAGAGGGTCACTGACGGTACCTGGTCCGACCGCGCGGCGACGCGCACACTGAGATGCCCGCCCGTCCCGCGCGGGCACCTCGCATCGTCCCCAGGAGGCCCCGGGTTGAGCACCCTCGTCGGATCCGATCGCGGCACGGGCACGCCCCGCGCCTTCCTCGCCGCCTCCGCGTGCCTGGTCGTCGCGTTCGCAGCGTCGTCCTCGCCGATCCCCCTGTACAACGGCTACCGCTCCCAGGAGGGGTTGACCAACGCCGACCTCGCCGTCGCCGTCGTCACCTACTTCGCGGGGACCATCCTGGCGCTGCTCGTGCTGGGCAGGCTCTCCACGCATGTGGGTCGGCGGCCGATGGCGCTCGCCTCGCTGCTCCTGCTCCTCGCAGGCGCGATCGTGCTGTGCTTCGTCGACTCGGCTCCGCCCCTGGCCGTCGGGCGGTTCCTGATGGGTCTGGGCTGCGGGATCGCCTCGAGCGCAGTGATGGCCTTCGTGGTCGACGCCGCCCCGGCCCGGCCGCCGTGGCTCGCGACCGTCGTCACCTCGCAGGCGCCGATGCTGGGCCTGACCCTCGGCGCCCTCGGCTCGGGAGCGATCGTCGAGCACGGACCGGCACCGACGATCACCGTGTACGCGGTCGCGATCGCCGCCCTGGCGGTCTGCGTGCTGCTGGTGCTGCGCGCCCCGGAGACGACGCCGCGGACGACCGGAGCCCTCGCCTCGCTGAGACCGCGGGCGAGCGTGCCTGCCCGGGCGCGCCCGCTGCTCCCGGTCGCCGCCCTGATCTTCCTGGCGACGTGGTCGATGGGGGCGTTCTACCAGGCCTTCGTCCCCGCGATCGTCGACGGGCAGCTGGGCACCTCGAACGCGCTCGTGGTCGGTCTGGTGTTCTCCTCGTACATGCTGCCGAGCGTGCTCGGCGCCCCGTTGGGAGGGCTCCTGCGCCCGGCCGCGGCGCAGCGCCTGGGGATGACGGTCTTCGCGCTCGCCGTCGGCGGGGTCGTCCTCGCGCTGCTGTCGGGGACCCTGGGCGGCTTCCTGGTCGCGAGCGCGGTCGCGGGGGCCGCGCAGGGCATGGCGGTCAGCGCGGCGATCCGCGGGATCATGGCCGGCGCGAGCGCGGCGGAGCGCGCCCCCACCATGGCGGCGATCTACCTGCTGTGCTACATCGGCGCGATGCTTCCCAGCCTCGTGTCGGGGCAGCTCTCCCGCGGCCTCGAGCTCCCGGTGATCGCTCTGGGCTACGGGGTCCTCGCCGCGCTCGCGGCCCTGGTCACCCTGCTGCTGGCACGTGAGCCCTCCCCGGCGGGCGCCCCCGTCACGGCTGTGCGAGGACCTCGGGGGTCGTGATCGCGTCCAGGCCGTGATGCAGCGCGCCGATCGCGGCCCCTTCGATGCCGAAGCGCGCATCGACCAGCGGGGGCGGCGCATCGCGGCGGTAGCGCATGAGCCCGTCGCGGTAGGCGTCCTCGAGCGCGTCCGGGGCGAGCTGGTGGAGCAGCGGGGCGAGCCCGCCGAGGCTCACGAGCTCCGGGTCGTGGGCGTTGACGATCCCGGCGGCTCCGGCGCCGAAGACCGCGGCCAGGCGGTCGATCGCGGCCCGCCGCCCCGGTCCGACCGGGGCCCCGGCGGCTGCCGCGACGAGGACCTCCTCCAGGTGCTCCGCGCCCTGGGCGGGCTCGGGCTCCCCGGCCCAGCGGGCGAAGGTCCTCCCGTCCAGATCCACGTTCCAGCAGCCGCGGGCCCCGCAGTCGCAGCGCCGGCTCCGATCGCCGAAGGGCATGTGCCCGAACTCGCCCCCGCTGCTGCGGGCGCCGCGGATCGCCTCCCCGTCCACGAGCAGCGCCCCACCGACGCCTTCGGCGAGCATGAGGTGCAGCGAGCAGCGGACGGCGCGGGCCGCGCCGAGCCGCGCCTCCGCGAGCCCGGCGAGGGTCGCGTCGTTCTCGGCGAGCAGGAGGGGAGGAGCGCCCTGCGATGTGCCGCCCACGAGCAGGCTCAGGTCCGCGTCGCGCCAGCCGCTGTGGGCGAGCCAGGCCAGCCGGTCGCCCTCCACGACGCCGGCGGCGACGACCGATACGGCCTTCACCCGGCCCTCGTGCTCGGCGCGCACGGCCCCGAGGGCCCGGGCGATCCGCGGGAGCTCCTCCTCGGGTCCGCGGCCGGCGACGTCCCCGCGGCCGGCAGGGCGGGAGACGCCTTCGACGTCGCCGATCCCGATCCGCCAGCTGTGCCCGCGCAGATGCACGACGGCGACGAGCGGGCCCTCGGCATGCGCGGTCAGGAGGGGGCTCGGCCTGCCGCGGCCCTCCGCCGCACCCGGCACCTCGTCGAGCAGCCGGGAGCGCCGCATCCTCTCCATGAGATCGCTCATCGTCCCGGTGGACAGTCCCAGCCGGCGCCCGGCGTCACGGCGGCTGAGCCGTGGCTCGATCCGCACCAGGCGCAGCAGCTCCGCGGCCGATGCCCAGCGTCCCGCCTCCCCTTTCCGGGTCGACGCCGCGCTCTCGCCGGTACGCTGCGCGCCGTGCCGCCTGGGGCTCGCCATGATCCAGGTCCTTCCCTCGTGCTCCATCGGGCCCTTGACCCTACCGCGAGCCGGCAATATGCTCGGAGTCCGAGTTAAATCGTGCGCCCCGCGGTCCTCCCCCGTGCCGCGGGGCGCCTCCCTGCTTCGTGGAGGATGGCCGCGTGACCGCTCCCGCTCCCCGCCGCCCCTCCGCCCGGTCGAGACGGGCCGAGGAGCTGCAGGGGCTCCTGGTGCTGGCCCTGTGCTGCTTCATCGCCGTGTCGACCGAGGTGATGCCGATCGGCCTGCTCCCCGCGATCGGCGCGGACCTCGGCGTCGGCGAGAGCCGCGCGGGCATGCTCGTGAGCCTGTACGCAGCGCTGGTGGTGCTGCTGGCGGTCCCCCTGACGACGGCGCTGCACCGCATCGACGGCCGGAGCATCCTGGCGGTGACGATGCTCGGATACCTCGTCGCGGGGCTGCTCTCCGCCCTCGCCCCCGGCTTCGCGACGCTCGCGCTCGCCCGCGCCCTCGGCGGCGTGACGCATGCGGTGTTCTTCTCGGTGTGCATCGGATACTCGGCACGGCTCGTGCCGCCGGAGCGGACCGCGCGGGCGATGGCGATCGTCTCCGCGGGGATCTCCGCGGGGCTGGTGCTGGGTGCCCCGGCGGCGACGGCGATCGGCAGCGCGCTCAGCTGGCGGCATGCTTCGGCCGCGCTCGCGATCGCATCCGGTCTCGCCCTCGTGGTGGTGCTGCTGAGGCTTCCGCGCGTCGATGCCGCGCCCGCCGCTCCGGCACGTTCCCAGGCGGCGGCGCGCCCCGCGCTCGTCGCCGTGGTCGCAGCGAACATGCTGGTCTTCTTCGGCCAGTTCATGCTCTACACGTTCCTGGCGGTCCTGCTCCTGCGGGCGGGCGCGGCGGAGTCCTCGATCTCGGTGATCCAGCTGGTGCTGGGCGCCGTGGGGCTCCTCGGCATCATGGCGGCGGCGCCGCTCCTGGACCGCCGGCCGCATGCGACGGCTCTGGTGCTGTTCTCGGTGGTCGGGGCGGCGATAGCCCTGCTCGGACTCGCCCATGGCTCGCTCGCGGCGGTCCTCGCGCTGGGGGTGGTGTGGAACCTGTTCTATGCCCCGGCGCCGACGCTGTTCCAGAGCGCGGCCGTGCGCACCGGCGCCCTGGCACCGGAGATCGCCGGTGCCTGGGTCAACACGACCAGCAACATCGGGATCGCGGGCGGATCCTTCGCGGGGGCCCTGCTGCTGGAGAGCTCCGGGATGACGGCGCTCGCGCTCGGAGCCGCGGGAGTCGTGCTGGCAGGCGCCGTCCTCATCGCCGTGCGCCCCCATGCCTTCGCCGTCCGCCCCGCCCCGGAGGATCCCGTCGAGGAGCAGGCTCCTGCCTCGGTCGTCGCCTGAACGGACGCGCCGGCGAGACGGGTCGGGCCCTCGGCCCCGCCCTGTGGCGGTTCAGAAGGGTGGGTCGCCGTAGGAGGTGAAGGGCTCGTCCGGGGTCCTGCCCGGGCCGGAGGACCGGTGCCGCCGGGCTGGTGCCGTGGCCCCAGGGGCTGCGTCCAGGTCGGGGGTGAGGGCGTGGGCGATCTCCTGGTCGTGGCGTTCGGCCAGGCTCGGACCGGAGATGAAGGACCGCGTCGTCTCGGGCGGGGACTGAGGGTTCTCGATCCCCTCCGCGGCACTGCTGCTGCGGGCACCATCAGTCCCGGCATCGTCGTTTCCGGCATCGTCGCCGCGAGCGCAACGGATCATGTCACCGGGGCTCTTTTCCCGTGGCGTACTGATGCTCCCGGGCGGATCGCCACCACCGTGGCCCGAGGGGTTCTGCGTCCCGGGTGGTTTTCCGATTCCCGGGGCGCGGGTATGTCGGGGCTGGAGGCAGGAGCGGTCGCACAGGCTCGCGGAGTGTTCGAGGTAGTGCACGTCCAGGGCTTTCAGGGCGAGGGTGCCGACGAGGTCGACATCATCATGGATGGTCGCATACCCCAGGGGATCGGCCTCGGTCCCGATCCGCCATCGCGTCGCTCCGGGCACCCGCTGTCCGCCGGGTGTGGTGCCAGCCTCGTGGAGGCGGACGGGGTCCAGCAGTCCCGCGGTCTTCTGCTGGTGGTGGTGACGGCACAGCAGGTGCAGGTTCTCCACCGCCGTGACCCCACCCGTCAGATACTCCTGGATGTGATCGCACTCCGCGGCATCGGTCACGAGTCGGTGGCAGGACGGGACCGCGCATCGTGGTCCCCGCAGCCGCAGATGCTCCAGCATCCGTGCTGTTGGCCGGTATGTGGTGGCGGGCAGGGGCAGGAACGCTCCGTTGCCCGGATCGGTCAGCACTCGATACCACGTCTCCTCCCCACCGGCGAGGATCCGGGCCAGGTCCGCGGGCACGGGCACGTGCCCATCCAGGACCCCGGGTGCGTCCGTCTCGCCCAACAGCGTCAACGCCGGCACCGTGACGGTGACCCGGAACCGGTCCTCCGGCACGACCACGCCGCCGGGGTCCAGGGGCGCCCGGGTCGCCAGCAGGTACCGCAGCACAGACAGCCGCAACGGTGCACCCGCCGCCGCGACCGTGCCATCGATGTCGTAGGGGATCTCGGTGCCCTCCCGCAGAGCGGCCCGCTGCGCATCGCGGATCGCGCGAGCGGTCACGTCCAGACGCCGCGCGGCCTGCGCGAGCTCCGGGGCGGGACCCACGACCTGCAGACACGCCAGCCCCTTCGGCAACGGGACCAGGGATACCGAGCGTTCCACCGGTGCCGCCTCATCCTCGTCACGGGACTCCTGGTCTTCGAGCCAGCGCACCAGGGCCATCAGATGGGTCCGGAACGTCTCCGGGGACATGCGGGCCAGGTCCCAGTCCGGGATGATCTGGTCGAGGACTCTCCGGGAGACGCGGGTCAGGTGCCGGGACTTCTTCAGGACCAGGGTCATCCATGCCTCGGGCAGGATGCCGTCCCGCAGCGCCTCCAGCAGCGCGGGCAGGTCCGTGACGGCGTTATCGGCATCACGGACCGCGTACTCGGCCTGGGTGATGCTGACCCGAAGCGCGGTCGCGGCCGCGAGAGCCTCCACGTCCATCTCCGGGCCGGGTGTCTCGTCGCCCTCGGGCCCGACACGCAGCAGGGCGAGAGTCTCCAGCAGCTGCGCCGCCGCCGGCCCACGGGCCGCGACCAGGTCCCGCACCTCATCTACCACCCGGGACCGCGGCCCGTCCCCGACCAGACCCGCAACCCGCGCCGCGACCTCCCGCGTCGAGCGGCCCCGCATCACGCCCCGCCGCAACCGCCCCGGCACCCGAGCCGGCAGCCTCCCTGCCCCGGCATCACCCGGCCCGCCTGGTATTCCGGAACCACCCGGTGCCCCGGAATCGCTGGGCCCGGCGGGCATAGCGGGATTCT
>NZ_JBHLSV010000038.1:0-20536 GCF_042434575.1 Brachybacterium hainanense | reverse complement strand
GATCACCGCCGCCCGCCGCAACGCCGCCCGCTTCGGCATCCTCGTGATCCTGCCGCTGCTGAACACGGCCGTCCGGGCGGCCCTGCGCGCCGACGCCCGGACCGATCCCGCCGCGGCCCTGGAGGCCCTCGGGCCGCTGGCGAACCCGTCGGCGGCCGCGACCCGGCCCGAGCACCCGGCCGCGATCGACCTCGAGGCCTGGACGAGCCGCCTCAAGGGAATGCTCCACCAGGTCTTCCGCTCGGAGCAGTTCGCGCGCCGCGGCTGGGCCGACCAGCGAGCCGTGCTCGAGGCCTTCGAGGACCACATCGCCGGCCGCAGCGTGGGCGGTGCCCCCGTGTTCTGGCGCCTGTTCCTGCTCGAGCTGTGGATGCGGGAGGTCGTCGAGGCCGACCCCGACGCCCCGGAGCCCGAGACGGGAGAGCCGCTGTCCCTCGAGGACGACCACGGCCGCTTCGACGAGCCCGAGCCGAAGGACCCGCTGGCCGCGAACGCCGGCAAGGACCTGGACCTGGAGCTGGCCGATGCCGAGGGCGGCACGGTCGCCCGCCGCTACCCGATCCGCACCGGGAAGTTCGCGGCCGACACCCCCATGGACCCGGAGATCCGCCGCTACGTCGTGGACTTCTTTACCGCCCTGGACGCGGCGCTCGAGGACGAGGGGCCGGAGGCCCGGGACCATCGGGACGCGACCCTCGGACGCTCCTGGAACCTCACCGTGAGCGAGAAGATCATCGCGATCATGCAGGGCCGCTCCTACTTCGTGTGGGACGTCAAGCCCTCCTGGTGGGCGAGCACCCTGTCGCGGTACGTCGCCCGCACCCCGGCCGGGATCGGCCTCGGGGATCCGGTGACGATGCAGCTGGCGATCCAGGAAGCCGGGCTCCCGCGGGTGCTGCTGGCCTCCGCGGCCGGCGCCGCCGGGAAGCTGGTGCGGAAGAAGGGGCTGTTCTACCAGGTCGTGGGCGGGAACGTGCGAGCGATCGACGGACCCACCGAGTACTCCGTGTACCCCGCGAACGTCTCCGCGAAGCTGCCTCCGAAGGACCCCGATGCCGTCGCCGCGCATCTGAACGACGTCATCCGCGCGGCCGTCCCCGAGCGATGGCGGGACACCTTCGCAGGCACGGTGGTGATGGACGCCAACGACATCGGCCGCAACACGCTCGGCCAGGCGGCGCCGCTCAGCGCGACCCACTACGAGCTCCAGTTCGCCGACAACCCCCTCGGCCAGGGGCGCGAGCAGACGCCCATGGCGATCGTGTTCGAACGCTGAGCGGGGACGGAGATGGACGACGACGTTCATGGCGAGGCCGATGCCGGCGTCGCGGCCGCCGAGGGCACGGCCCGCGACGACACGGAGCTCGCCTCCGCGGCGGTCCTGGACCGCGAGGGCACGTGGATCGGCCGGGTCGAGGACGTCTACCGGGCCGATGCGACCGCGGCCCTCGCGGCGATCTCGGTGGCCCTGGGACGCCTCGGCAGCAGGACGGTGCTCCTGCCCGCCGCGGCCTTCGCCGCCCCGCGACCCGACGAGGAGTCGCATCTGCACCTGGTGATCGACGCCCGCACCGCCCGCGGGGCGATCCCGGCTCCGGGGACGCTGCACGCGGACCCGGCCCTGCTCGCGGACGCGCGCCGCGCCGTCGGTCTCGCGCCGACGGTCGGGGAGGCGGCGCCATGAGGATCCTGCTGATCACCCATTACTACGCTCCTGAGTACGGGGCCCCGCAGCGCCGCTGGGCCGCGCTCGCTCGGCGCATCGTCGCGGCCGGCCACCAGCTCACCGTCGTGACCCCGGTGCCGCACTATCCCGAGGGGTGGCCGAGCGCGGCCGCGGCGCGCGCGCACCGGCCGGGCCGCGTCGAGCACGGGAGCGCGGGCGAGACCATCCTGCGCACCTGGTATCTGCCGCATCGGGCGGACATCATCACCCGCACCGCGGATCATCTGGTCGCCGCCTTCGACGCCGCCCGCCGGGTCGCGAGCCGCTTCCGCCGTCCCGGCGACCGCCCCGACGTCATCATCGCCACCGCCCCCGCGATCCCGAGCCTGCTGGTGGGGCGGCTGCTCGCCGCCCGGTGGGGTGTGCCGCTGGTGGCGGAGATGCGTGACGCCTGGCCGGATCTGGTCACGCACATCGGCCCCGCCGTCGCCGAGGCCGCGACGGGCGCCGTCGCCCATCGCCGGGCGGGCCCGCTGGGAGCGCTCCTCGCCGTCGGGGCCCGGCTGGCGAAGCGGCGCGTGCACCGGGCCGTCTCCACCTGGCAGCAGGGGGCCGATCACGTGGTGACGACGACCGCCCAGTTCGCGCGGGTCCTGCGCGAGCGCGGCATCGCCGAGGTCGACGTGGTCCGCAACGGCACCGACCTGACCCGTCTCGCCCCGGCGGCGCCGCTCGGCGAGCACGCCGAGCTGCGGGTCCTCTACCTCGGCAACATGGGCCGCTCGCAGGGCCTCGAGCTCGTCGTCGCGACCGCCGCGCGCCTGGCCCGCGAGGGTGTGGCGCTGGACGTGCGCATGATCGGCCACGGTGTCGCCGCGGACGATCTGGCGGCGCTCGCGGAGCGGCTGGACGCCCCGGTCACCATCGGCTCCCGCATCCCGCATCCGCGGGTGGGCGAGCAGTACGACTGGGCCGACACGGTGCTGGTGTCCCTGCGCGACTGGAAGCCCTTCGACTGGACGATCCCCTCGAAGCTGTACGAGCTGCTCGCGACCGGCCGGCACGTGAGCGCCGTCGTCGCGGGCGAGGCGGCCGATGTGGTCCGCGCCGCCGGCGCCGGGGACGTGGTGCCGCCCGGCGACGGAGAGGCGCTGGCGCAGCTGTGGCGCCGTCTGGCCGCCGACCGCAGCGGCCTGGTCACCGGCGGCGCGGGCCGGGACTGGGTGGCCGAGCACGCCGACGACGATCTGCTCGCCGCCGCGTACCTCGAGCTGCTGGAGCGCACGGTCGCCTCCTCCACCCCCGCCTCCCCCTCCTGATCCCCCCGGCGCGGCCGCGGCCGAGGACTCCCGGGCCCCACGGCACTGCCATACTGCTCCCATGCGCGGAATCATTCTGGCCGGGGGCACGGGGAGCAGGCTCCATCCGCTGACCATCGGCGTCTCGAAGCAGCTCATGCCGGTCTACGACAAGCCGATGATCTACTACCCGCTGAGCACCCTCATGCTCGCGGGGATCCGGGAGATCCTGGTCATCACGACCCCGCAGGACCGGTCCGCGTTCGAGCAGGTGCTCGGTGATGGGGAGCGTTTCGGCGTGGACATCTCGTATGTCGCGCAGCCCTCCCCGGATGGTCTTGCGCAGGCCTTCGTGCTGGGGGAGGAGTTCCTGGACGGGGGGAAGGCCGCGCTCGTCCTGGGCGACAACCTGTTCTACGGGCAGGGGATGGGGGCGCAGCTGCGGCGCTACAGCGATCTGGAGGGCGCGGCGGTGTTCGGGTACTGGGTCGCGGATCCCTCTGCCTATGGTGTGGTGGAGACCGATGCGGCGGGGCGGGCGGTCTCTCTCGAGGAGAAGCCTGCGGTTCCTCGGTCGAACCTGGCTGTTCCGGGTCTGTACTTCTATGACGAGACGGTGGTGGAGCGGGCGAAGGCGCTGCGGCCCTCGTCGCGGGGCGAGCTGGAGATCACGGATCTGAACCGGAGCTATCTCGAGGACGGGATGCTGCAGGTCGAGGTCCTCACGCGTGGTACGGCGTGGCTGGATACGGGGACGTTCGATGATCTCGCGGCTGCGGGTGAGTTCATCCGTACGGTGCAGATGCGTCAGGGTCTCTCGATCGGTGCGCCGGAGGAGGTGGCCTGGCGTATGGGCTATCTGAACGATGAGGAGCTGCGTGCTCGGGCCGAGCCGCTCCTGAAGTCCGGTTACGGCAGCTACCTCCTGGACGCGCTCGAACGCGAGCGTCGCGCCTGACCTCTGCAGGACCCCGTCCGGGGACCTGTATGCTCGGAGATATTAGGCATGCCGAACAATCAGATGAGGTGATGGCAAGATGCGACGTCGGCAGGTGATGGCGCTCCTCGCCGCGACCGCGACCGCCGCCCTCGCGGGCTGCGGGGACAGCAGCTCCGCGCTGCAGCTCGCCCGGAGCGGGAGACCGGTCGTGCTCACGACCTTCACGGTGATCGCCGACATGGCCCGCCAGGTCGCCGGAGACCGCCTCGAGGTCGTCTCCCTCACCAAGGTGGGCGCCGAGGTCCACGGCTACGAGCCCACCCCCGGCGACATCGCCAAGGCCGTCCACGCCGACCTCGTCCTCGTGGCCGGCATGGGGCTCGACGCCTGGTTCGACCGGTTCCTCCAGGAGGTCCGGGCCCCGCACGTGACGGTCTCCGCCGGCGTCGAGGAGATCGCCATCCGCGGCGACGTCCACGCCGGCGCTCCCAACCCCCACGCCTGGATGAGCCCCGCGGGAGGACGCCTCTACGTGCAGAACATGATCGACGCCTTCTGCGCGCTCGACCCCGGCCATGCCGCCGCCTATGCCGCCGACGGCGCCGCCTACCAGGGACGCATCCAGGAGATCGAGGACGAGCTGACCACCGCCCTCGCGCAGCTCCCCCCGGAGCACCGGGTGCTCGTGACCTGCGAGGGCGCCTTCTCCTACCTCGCCCGCGACGCAGGGCTCGAGGAACGCTACCTGTGGCCCGTCAACGCCGAGCAGCAGGCCACCCCGCAGCAGGTCGCGGGCGTCATCGAGGCCGTCCGCGCACGGCAGGTGCCCGCCGTGTTCTGCGAGTCGACCGTCTCCGACCGTCCCATGCAGCAGGTCGTCGAGGCGACCGGGACCCGCTTCGGGGGAACCCTCTACGTCGACTCGCTGTCCGCCGCGGACGGCCCCGTCCCCACCTATCTCGACCTGCTCCGCCACGACACGGAGCTCATCGTCGCCGGACTGAGAGGAGAGAGCGCATGAGGCCCGCCCCCGGAGCCCCCGCCCTCGAGATGCGAGGAGTCCACGTCCGCTACGGGGAGGTGACCGCCCTGGACGGCGTCCACCTCGCCCTGCCGGCCGGACGCATCACCGGGCTGATCGGCATGAACGGCTCCGGCAAGTCGACCCTCCTGCGCACCGCCATGGGGATCCAGCGCCCCGACGCCGGCACCGTCCGCCTCTTCGGCGAGGATCCGGCCCGGGCCCGAGGACGCGGGATCGTCTCCTACGTCCCCCAGGCCGAGGCCGTCGACTGGGACTTCCCCGTCTGCGTGCGCGACGTCGTCATGATGGGACGCTACGGGCACCAGGGCCTCCTGCGCCGCCCCCGCGCCGCCGACCGGACGGCCGTGGACGAGGCCCTCGCCCGGGTCGAGCTCGCCGACCTCGCGGACCGTCAGATCGGCCGACTCTCCGGCGGCCAGCGCAAACGCGTGTTCGTCGCCCGCGGCATCGCCCAGGAGGCCCGGCTCATGCTGCTGGACGAGCCCTTCGCCGGCGTCGACAAGCGCAGCGAGGGAACCATCGTCCGCCTCCTGCACGAGCTCGCCGCCGATGGCCGCACCGTCCTCGTCTCGACCCATGACCTGCAGGCCCTCCCGCAGCTGGCCGACGACGCGATCCTGCTGCTGCGCCGCGTCCTGCTGCACGGCCCTGTCGCGGACGCCCTCGACCCCGCCCAGCTCTCCCGCGCCTTCGGCCTCGACCCCACAGGATCCCGTCCATGAGCCCCGACCTCGCCCTGCTCGACCTCGTCCTCGAGCCCCTCTCCTACGGCTTCATGGTGCGCGCGCTGCTGACCACCCTGATCGCCGCCGTCGTCTGCGCGCTCCTGTCCTGCTGGCTCGTGCTCGTCGGCTGGTCGCTCATGGGAGACGCGGTCTCCCACTCGGTGCTGCCCGGGGTCGTGATCGCCTACGCCCTCGGGGCGCCCTTCGCGCTCGGCGCCGTCGTGTTCGGCCTCGGCGCCGTCGCCCTCATCGGAGCGGTCCGCGGCACCGGACAGGTGAAGGAGGACGCCGCGATCGGGATCGTCTTCACGACCCTCTTCGCGCTCGGCCTCGTGCTGATCTCGGTGGTCCCCAGCCAGACGGACCTCAGCCACATCATCTTCGGCAACATCCTCGGGATCTCCCGCGGCGACCTGCTGCAGATCACCGTGCTCGCGGGCATCGTCGCGCTCGTGCTCCTGCTGCGCCGCCGCGACCTCACGCTGTACGCCTTCGACCCCACGCACGCGCACGCCATCGGCCTCAGCCCGCGCCGCCTGGGCGCCCTCCTGCTGGGGATGCTCGCCCTGACCTGCGTGGTCGCCCTGCAGGTCGTGGGGGTGATCCTCGTGGTCGCGATGCTCATCATCCCCGGGGCGACCGCCAGGCTGCTCACCGACCGCTTCGGACGCATGCTCCTGATCGCCCCGCTCGCGGCAGGGCTGTGCGCGGCCGCCGGGATCATCGGCAGCTACTGGCTGGACGCCTCGAGCGGCGGACTCGTCGTCCTCGCGCAGGGCCTGCTGTTCCTGCTGGTCCTCCTCGCGCGCCGCCTCAGCTCCGCCACAGCCCGCTCCCAGCTCCGCTCCGCACACTGAAGGTCCCCGAACCCCGGAAGGACCATGGACGACCATCACAGACCCGGCCTGCCCGCTCATGACCGAGAGGCGGGCAGATGAGCTGGATCCTCGCCCTCCTCCTGGGCATCCTCGTGATCCTCGCGATCACCGCCGCGACCGGCTACTTCGTCGCGCAGGAGTTCGCCTACATGGCCGTGGACCGGTCCCGGCTCTCCGCGCGGGCCGCCGCCGGGGACCGATCGGCCGAGCGCGCCCTCGGCATCACCCGCCGCACCTCCTTCATGCTCTCCGGGGCCCAGCTGGGCATCACCGTGACCGGGCTGCTGGTCGGCTATGTCGCCGAACCCCTCGTCGGCGCCTCGGTCGGCGAGGCCCTCGGCGGCGTCGGCGTCCCGCCCGGCGTCGGCATCGCGATCGGCACCGTGCTCGCGCTGCTGCTGTCCACGCTCATCCAGATGGTCTTCGGGGAGCTGCTGCCCAAGAACCTCGCGATCGCCCGGCCCGAGCCGCTCGCCCTGGGCCTCGCCCGCTCGACCGCGCTCTATCTGGGGGCCTTCGGATGGCTGATCCGCGTCTTCGACGCCGCCTCCAACGCGCTCCTGCGCGTGCTGCGCATCGAGCCGGTCCACGACGTCGAGCACTCCGCGACGCCGCGGGACCTCGAGCACATCGTCGAGGAGTCCCGGGCCAGCGGCGACCTGGGCGAGGAGGAATCGCTGCTGCTGGACCGGATCCTCGACTTCCCTCGTCAGGACGTGACCCATGCGATGGTGCCGCGCACCCGCACCGCCGTCGTCGACGCGGACCTCGACCTCGCGGGGCTGCGAGCCCTGCTGCGCGGCGGACACTCGCGCTATCCCGTGCTCGCGGACGGGGACGTCGTCGGCGTCGTCGATCTGATCGACGTGCTCACGACCGATCTGCCGGAGACCGCGGCGGTGCGCGAGCTCCTGCGCCCCGCCCTGCACCTGCCCGCGACCCTGCCGCTGCCCGATGCGGTCCGAGCCCTCCGGGAGGCCCGCGCCGAGCTCGCCTGCGTCGTCGACGAGTACGGCGGATTCGCGGGGATCCTCACCCTGGAGGACCTCGGCGAGGAGCTCACCGGCGACATCGTCGACGAGCACGACCATCGGGCCGAGGTCATCGTGCCCGCGGGCGAGGGGGAGTGGACCGCACCCGGCGACCTGCCGCTGGACGAGGTCGAGCGCGCCGTCCGCCACGACCTCGCCGAATCCGGCGCCGCCACCATCGGCGGTCTCCTGGTCGAGCTGCGCGGCGCGTTCCCCGCGGTCGGCGAGGTGGTCCGGGTCCCGCTGCGGCCCGACCCCGAACGGCTCGCCCTGCCCGACCCGCCCGCGGAGCCCGTCCTCGAGGTCGAGGTCCTGCGGATCGAGCGCCACGTCCCCGCCCAGGTCCGGATCCGTCTGACCTCGTCACCGGAGGAGGCCCGATGAGCGCCGGCCTCGTCATCGCCCTGACCATCGCGCTGATCGCGCTGAGCGCCTTCTTCGTGGCCGTCGAGTTCGCGCTCATCGCCGCGAAGCGGCACCGTCTCGAGGACGCCGCCCTGAGCAGCCGCTCCGCCCGCGCGGCTCTGCGCAGCTCCACCGAGCTGTCGGTGCTGCTCGCGGGATCGCAGCTCGGCATCACCGCCTGCACCCTCGCGCTCGGCGCGATCACCAAGCCCGCCGTCCACCACGGGATCACCCCTCTCGCGCAGGCGCTGGGGCTGCCGCTCGTGGTCGCGGACGTGATCGGCTTCGTGCTCGCCCTCGTCGTCGTCACCTTCCTGCACCTGGTGGTGGGGGAGATGGCGCCGAAGTCGTGGGCTGTCGCGCATCCCGAGCGCTCCGCGATCCTGCTGGCCCTGCCGATGCGTGCCTTCATGGTCGTGACCCGGCCGGTGCTGCGGGTCCTGAACGCGGCCGCGAACGCCTGCCTGCGCATGCTGGGCGTCGAGCCCGTCGACCAGGTCGAGGCGGGGCACACCGCCGCGGATCTGCGCGCGCTGCTGGCCCACTCGGTGCGGGCGGGCACGCTCGACGCCGCCGAGTCCGCAGCCCTCACCCGCGCCCTCGACCTCAGCCGCCTCCAGGTCCAGGACCTCGTGGGCGAGCACGGTGCGCCCGTCTCCGTGGGACCGCTGGCCGACGCCGGAGCGGTCCGCGCGGCCGCCCGCACCTCCCGCCATCTGCGGATCCTGGTGCGCTCCCGCGAGGACCCCGCCGCCGCGCCGGATCACGTCGTCCACGTCCGCGACACCATGGGACTCGAGGACGCCGCACCGATCCGGGACCTGCTGCGGCCCGTGCTGGTGATCGAGGGGACGACGCCGCTGGGCGCGGCCTTCACCGCGATGCGCGAGAACGCCGCCCAGCTCGCGCTCGTGCGCCGCAGCGGCGGCGGCATGGGCGTGGTGACGGTCTCCGACGTGCTCGAGCACCTCCTCCCCAGCGCCGAGGCGCAGCCGGTGGGGCCCTGATCGGACGGGCGGGACCGCGACCGCGCTGACCGTGTTTGTGGCAGATCGCCGTGCCGGTGGGGGCGCTGACCGTGCCTGCGGCAGATCGCTTCGCTTCTGCCTCATCCCCGGGCAGCGGTGCAGCAGTGGCTGTGGGCTTGACCGTGCCTGTGGCAGATCGCTTCGCTTCTGCCTCATCCCCGGGCAGTGTCCCGACAGTGGCTGTGGGCATGACCGCGTTTGTAGCAGATCGTGTCAGTTCTGCCTCATCCCCGGGCAGCGGTGCAGCTCGGATCTGGCCGTGGTCGTGGGCGGGGTGCTGGCGGAGGCTGGGCTGACCGTCGTTGTGGCAGATGATGGTGGATGAGGTGGCGCTGACCGTGGTTGGGGCACCTCGGTTCGGCTTCTGCCTCATCGGCGGGCAGCGGTGCAGTCCGGTTCGGGTTCTGCCACGTGAGCGGGCAGCGGTGCCGGTCGGTGTGGCGCTGACAGCGTGCGGAACGGCTGCGGACGCTCAGCACTCGTCGGCCGGGAGGTAGCGCATCGCCGGCCGGGAGCGGAGCACCTCACGCACGGCGCTGCGGATCTGCTGTTCGGTCGGTGCATCGGCGCCGCGGACGAGCAACGCCGACCGGAGCCGGAGCAGAAAGCTCAGCGGGTCCGGCAGCTGCCGGGAGGTCAGGCGCTGGAGGTCCCAGCCCACGGCCGCGAGCTCGGCCGCGCGCTCCTGGTCATCGAGCCATGCCTCCCGCGATCGCCGACGCCAGCTGCCGTCGTACTCGAAGCCGACCTTGACCGCGCGCCACCCGCCGTCGACGCGGCGCGGCGCCGACCTGCCGGGGACCGCGACGGGAAGGTTGGGCACCGGCTCCTCGAACCCGGCAGCGGTGACGAGCAGACGCGTCGCGCTCTCGCCCGGGGACTCGACGTGCTCGCGGGCGAGGCCTGCCGCACGACGCAGAGCCGCGCTGCCGGGCCGGCCTCGGGCAGTGTCGGCGAAGGCGAGCACATCGGCGAGGGCGACTCCGCAGCATGTCGCGTTCGGGCCGATCGCCCCGTCGATCGCCGCGACCAGGTCCCAGAGCGGCAGGCACCGGGCGAGCTGCAGGAGCACCTCACAGGGATGGCTGACCTCGACATCGCCGACCCTCGCCGTGTCGCCGATGATGCCGCGATGGATGCGATACCCCGGGCCGCCTCCGCCCCCGCTGCCCGGCCTGCGGAGCGCGTGGATCGGCGGGATCGAACCGACCCGGAACCCCTCGAGGTCCGAGAACGCGTCATCGACGTCCTCCGGTCCCAGGAGCGACGGGAGGAGACGCTGACCGTCGATGCTCGACGCGGCCGAGCCCAGCAGGCCGACCCCGCCGTCGAGCTGCCGGGGAAGGGGTATGCCGAGCAGGACCGCCGCGGAGGAGAAGCCGATCACCGATCCCGGCAGGATCTCCTGCTGGAGCAGTCGGCACAGCGTGGTGAAGCTGGCGGGGGCGGTGGCGGGTGTGTACCAGCCGGCGAAGACGTGGAGGAACTCGTCCGATGCGAGACGCCGCGAGCTCACACCGAGGCTCAGCCAGTGCTCGCGTCGGCGCAGACTTCGTGGAGCGACGTCGCGCCGGGGGAGCCTGTGCGGTGAACCCATAACGGAACGCTAGAGAGAACCGGGGTGTTCCCGCGATGGCCGCAGCGCGCATGTGGATGACCCTCTGATGGGGAGGAGAAGCGGGACGGCGGTGCCGGCCGGGTGCCGACGCGACCACGGCCATCGCTGCGGGGCCAGCCATGGTGGCAGCGGCGGGCATGGCGACACCGGCGGCGAGCTCGGCCGCGTGGTATCGGTCACGGCGGCGGGGTGGAGGCGAAGAACGGGGGCCTGCCCGTGGATGAGGCAGAACCCGGGTCGGTCTGCCTCATCGACGGGCAGCGGTGGGATGGCGCGGTGACAGTGCCTCATCGACGGGCAGCGGTGAGGTGGCGGTGCGGATGTGCCTCATCGACGGGCAGCGGTGGGTGGCGGTGCGGATGTGCCTCATCGACGGGCAGTGGCGGGGTGGCGCGGAGAGGCTGCCTCAACCGTGGGCAGCGGGGGCACGGCAGCGGACGACTAGGCTGAGCGGATGACCTGGGACGCGTCCCGCACGACCGTCGAGCTCCACGATTCCGCCGCGGACGCGGACTCCTGTGTGCGCGTCGCGGCGGCTCGGCTGCTCGACCTCGCCGCGGCGCACGTGGAGGTGGGCCGTCTGTGTCCGCGCTGCGGATCCTCCGCCCACGGTCGGCCCTGGGTGCGGGCGGCCGGCGCGACCGTCGCGGCGAGCGTCTCCCGCGCCGGTCCCCATCTGCTGATCGCCGTGCACCGCGGATCGCGGGTGGGAGCGGACATCGAGGAGATCAGGGCGGTGGACGGGCGCTGGGACCCGCGCCTCGTCCTGCACCCGGAGGACGCCTGGCTCGACACCGGACCGCAGGCGCGCACCGACCTGTGGTGCGCGAAGGAGGCGATCCTCAAGCTGCGCGGCACCGGCCTGGCCCAGGCCATGACCGCCGTGCCCCTCGCCGGACACGATCTGCACCGGGTCCCCGTCCCGCCCGGCTATCGAGCGGTGCTCGCGCTGGGCTGATCAGCGCGGCAGGGACGGCAGCGGCAGCTCGTCCAGCCAGGCGAGGAACAGGCCCGACAGGTCCGCCTCGGTCCGCTGCTGCGCATGCGCGCGGAACATGGCCGTCGTGACGTTCCCGCCGGCGTTCTCCGTGACCCAGCTGCGCAGGATCTCGAAGAACGCCTCGTCGCCGACGGCGCATCGCAGGGCGTGCACGAGCAGTGCGCCCCGCTTGTACACCCGGTCGTCGAACATGAGGTCCGGTCCCGGATCCGACAGCAGCAGGTCCTGCGGGAGCCTTGCGAGCCGGGCGTGATGATGGGCGGCGTGCTGAGCGGCGGTGCGCCCTCCGGAGACCTCCGACCACAGCCATTCGCTGTAGCAGGCGAAGCCCTCGTGCAGCCAGATGTCCCGCCAGCTCGCGGCGGTGACGGCGTTGCCGAACCACTGGTGGGAGAGCTCGTGGGCGACCAGGCGCACGGCATCCCAGTCGGCGCTGACATGGTTGCTGCCGAAGGTCGACAGGCCCTGCGACTCGAGCGGGATCTCGAGCTCGTCCTGCGTGATCACGGCCGTGTACGAGTCGAAGGGATAGGGCCCGAACAGGCGGGCGAAGGCGGTGATCATCTCCGCCTGCCGGCCGAAGGAGGCGGCGAAGGCGGCGGCGTCGCGCTGCGGCGGGGCGATGGTGCGCACGGCGACGGGGCGCCCGGCCTGCTCCCGCATCTCGTAGCGGCCGATCTGCACGGTCGCGAGGTACGGGGCCATGGGCGCGGTCTGCTCGTAGGTCCAGACGGTGCCGCCGCGGTGATGCCGCGTGCCG
The DNA here is from genome assembly GCF_042434575.1 of Brachybacterium hainanense. Taxonomy (NCBI): domain Bacteria; kingdom Bacillati; phylum Actinomycetota; class Actinomycetes; order Micrococcales; family Dermabacteraceae; genus Brachybacterium; species Brachybacterium hainanense. The sequence continues at coordinate 8,142 of NZ_JBHLSV010000038.1, read as the reverse complement.
ACGAGCTCACCGGAGACGGCCACGTAGTACTCGGACGGCGCGGTGACCGCGACGGTGTAGGTCGCCTTGTCATCGGGCCGGTCGTTGCAGGGGAACCACGAGGGTGCGCCGTGCACCTGGGCGGCGACGATGACCCCGTCCTCGAGCTCCTCCCAGCCCGCGGTGCCCAGTCGCCTGGAGGGGACCGGGCGCGGCTTCCCGGAGTAGGCCACGCGGACCTCGAACTCCTCCCCGGAGCGGATGGGACGGCGGATCACGAGCTTGCGGCCGGGATGCTGGAACGCCGCGGCCCTCCCGTCGACCTGGACCTTCTGCACGTGCAGGGCGTGCAGGTCCAGCCGGATCGTCGGCGCATCGGCCTGGGCCCGGCAGCGCAGCACGGCCTGCGCGTCGAGCCGGTTGCTCGCGACCCTGCAGGCGAGCACGAGGTCGTAGTGGAGGACCCGGTAGCTCGCCTCGCCGTGCCCCGGGACGTAGGGGTCGGTGCCCTGCCTCGTGGTCATGCCTCGTCCTCCCAGGGGCCGATGGGGTTGCCGATCCAGCGCGTCCGCGAGGGTACCCCTTCTCCGCGCATGACGAGGCTTGCCGGGCCGACGCTCGCGTGGCGGCCGATGCTCGCGGCCGGGAGGATCACGGAGTTGGGACCGAGGGTCGCACCCTCGGCGATCTCGACGGCGTCCATCGCCAGCACCCGGTCGTGGAACAGGTGGGTCTGGACGACGCAGCCGCGGCCCACCGTGGCGCCGTCGCCGAGGGTCACGAGATCCGTCTCCGGAAGCCAGTAGCTCTCGAGCCAGACGCCGCGGCCGATGTGCGCGCCCATCGCCCGCATCCACAGCACGATCGCCGGGCTACCGCTGGTCAGGGCCGCGAACCAGGGGGCGGCGAGGACCTCGGTGAAGGTGTCGGCGAGCTCATCGCGCCACACCGCCGGGGTCCACAGCTCGTGCTCGGAGGGCCGGTGCCGCCCGATGATCGTCCATTTCGCGGCGACGGTGACGGCGGCCGCGAGCATGCTCCCGGCCAGCAGGACGGGACCGCCCAGCACGATCGCGAGCCCGGCCGCTCCGGCGGCGGGCAGGCCGGGGGCCAGCAGCAGCGCCGCGAGGGCGAGGGCGACCGCGACGTGCAGGAGGACGCCCAGCAGCATCGGCACGAGCCGACAGGTCTCGACGAGGCCGCGCAGCACCTTCAGCCGCAGCGGCGGGTCGTAGGTGCGGCGCGCATCGTGCTCTGAGCTGGTGCGGCGCAGCTTCCGCGGCGGGCTGCCCATCCAGGACGTGCCGGCGGAGGCCTTGGTGCGCCGCGGCGCCGCCGAGAGCACGGCGACCAGGGAGCGCTTGGGCACCTTGCGGCCCGCGGCGAGCATGCCGGAGTTTCCGACGAAGGCGCGCTTGCCGACCTTCACCCGGTCCACGCGGATCCGGCCCCCGCCCAGCTCGTAGGGGCCGATGAGCGTGTCATCGGCGAGGAAGGCGTGATCGCCGACCTGCACGAGGCTCGGGATCATGAGCACGGTGGAGGCTTCGACGCCGCTGCCGATCCGCGCCCCCAGCAGGCGCAGCCACACCGGGGTGAGGGCGCCCGCGTACAGGGGGAACAGCCAGGTGCGGGCCTCGTCCAGGAGCCGCAGCGTCGCCCAGATGCTGAGGCCCGCCGCGGAGCGGACGGCGTGATGGCCGGGCCGGATCGCGAGACCGAGCAGGCGGGTGAGGGCGAGCACGGCGAGGGCGAGGACCGCGAAGCCGGCGGCGATGCCGAGCGGCAGCCAGGGCAGGCTCGCCGCGACGGCCTCGCCGAGTGTGGCGGTGCCGGCCGCGGCGGGGGCGAGGACCAGCAGCTCGGCGGCGGTCGCGAGCACCGGCAGCAGGGAGATGAGCAGGCCCGCGGCACCGTACAGGGCGGGCCACAGGCCGCGCCCGCGCCGCGGATCGTGGGTCTGCCAGGGGCCGCGGGCGCGGGCCTGGCGGCGGGCGGGCGCCCCGGACCAGAACTCGCCGGCGCCCACGCTCCCCTCGACGTAGGAGCCGGGGGCGACCTCCGCGTCCTTCCCGATGCGGGCCCCGGGGCCGAGGGTGCTGCGCGCGCCGATGCGGGCGCGCGCCCCGATCCGCACGGGACCGATCCGCACCCGGTCGCCGTCGATCCAGTGCCCGGCGAGGTCGACCTCCGGCTCGATCGCCGCGCCCGAGCCGATCTCGAGCATGCCGGTGACCGGCGGGAGGGTGTGCAGGTCCACGTCGCGGCCCAGCCTCGCGCCCAGCAGCTGCGCGTACAGCGGCATCCAGGCGGTGCCGGACAGGGAGGTCGCCCCGAGCTCGTCCTGGATGCGCTCGGCGAGCCACAGGCGCAGGTGCACGCGGCCGCCGCGCGGGTGGTCGCCCGCGGTGACGCGTCGCAGCAGGATCCGGGCGGCGAGGGCGGCGAGCAGCATCCGGCCCGGGGGCAGCACGACCAGCGCGGCGAGGGGGACCAGTAGCCACAGCGGGAAGGCGACCGCCCACGGCAGCGGGGCCAGCGCGGCGAGCAGGGTCGAGCCGATCATCAGCAGGGTGATCCAGCGCAGGGCGGCGAACGCCCGCAGCGGCACGAGGGCGAGCCACTGGACCACCTGGGTGCGGCGGCGGATCGGGGCGATGGTGCGGTCGCTGGTGTGGCGGGAGGCGCCGAGGGAGTCGACGAGCCCGGCGAGGGCCGCGACCGTGGAGTGGGTGTACACGTCGCCGACGGCGATCTCCGGATGCTGCGCGCGCAGGCGGCTGACGACCTGCGCGGCGGTGAGGGAGCCGCCGCCGAGGTCGAAGAAATCATCGCCGCCGCGGCGCGGCTCGGCGCCCAGCACATCGGACCAGATCTCCGCGATCCAGGCGGCGGTGCCGGTGAGGCCCCCGCCGTCTCGGGGACCATCGGCCCCGGCGGGCAGCGGCCAGGGCAGCGCGTCGCGGTCGACCTTGCCGGACGTGCGGGTCGGCAGGTCCGGCAGCACGGCGAGGCGGGGCACGAGCGCGGCGGGCATGCGCTCGCGCAGGAGGGCGCGGGCGGCATCGGCGTCGTAGGAGCCGTCGACGGCGAGGTAGCCGACCAGGAGCCGGTTCCCGGAGCGGCTGGTGCGCACGGCCGCCGCTGCGGAGACCACGCCGGGCAGGCGCAGCATCTGGTCGTCGATCTCGCCCAGCTCGATGCGGCGCCCGCCCAGCTTGATCTGATCGTCGGCCCGGCCCGCGAACAGCAGGCCCGTGGGATCGTTGACGACGCGGTCGCCGGAGCGGTAGGCGCGGTCCCAGCCCAGCGTCGGCATCGGCGCGTACTTCTCCGCGTCCTTGGCGGGGTCGAGGTAGCGGGCCAGCCCCACCCCGCCGATGATCAGCTCCCCGGTGCCGCCCTCGGGGACGGGCCGGCCGGCCTCGTCGACGACGGCGAGGTCCCATCCCTCCAGCGGCAGGCCGATGCGGACGGGGCCCTCGCCGGTGAGGAGGGCGGCGCAGGCGACGACGGTCGCCTCGGTGGGCCCGTAGGTGTTCCAGACCTCCCGGCCGGGAGCCTGCAGGCGGGCGGCGAGCTCCGGCGGGCAGGCCTCCCCGCCCATGATGAGCAGGCGCACCTGGTCGAGGGAGGAGGCGGGCCACAGGGAGACGAGGGTCGGCACGGTCGAGACGATCGTGATGGAGTTGGCGACGAGCCAGGGGCCCACGTCCACGCCGGAGCGGACCAGGGAGCGGGGAGCGGGCACGAGGCAGGCCCCGTATGCCCAGGCCAGCCACATCTCCTCGCAGCTGGCGTCGAAGGCGACGGACAGGCCCGCCATCACCCGGTCGCCGGGGCCCAGCGGCTCCTCCTGCAGGAACAGGCGGGATTCGGCGTCGACGAAGGCGGCGGCGCTGCGGTGGGTGACGGCCACTCCCTTGGGCTTCCCGGTCGAGCCGGAGGTGAAGATGATCCAGGCGTCGTCGGAGGGGAGCACCTCGCGGGGGGTGATGCTCTCCCGCGGCGGGCCGATCGCGGTGACCGCGAGGCCGGTGCCGATCACGGCCGCCGCCGAGGACTCCTCGAAGACGACGCGGGCCCGTTCGTCGGGGTCGTCGGCATCCACGGGCACGTAGGCCGCGCCGGCCAGGAGCGTGCCGATGATGGCGACGTACAGGTCGGTGGTGCCGGAGGAGACGCGCACGCCGACCCGGTCGCCGGGGCCGACGCCGATCGCGTGGAGGCGGTCGGCGAGCTCCTCCGCGGCCTGCGCGAGCTCGGTGTAGCTGAGGGTCTGCGTGCCGCTGTCGACGGCGGGGGCCTCGGGGCTCGCCTGCACGGTGCGGCGGAACACGTCCACGAGGGTGCGCGGGGCAGGTGCCCGGGAGGCGGCGAGGAGGCTGGGCAGCAGGCCCGCGGGGGTGGTGGTCACGAGGGCATTGTGGAGGACGCGGGTGAACGGAGGATGTCCGGCGCCCCGGTGCCTCAGGGGCGGCCGAGCGCGCGGCACTCCCATCCGGCGGATCGCCAGCGAGGGAGGTCCAGCACGCCGCGGCCGTCGATGATGCGGGGCCGTGCGACGAGACGGGCCGTCCTCCGGGGGTCCAGGGCCCGGTAGGCGGGCCATTCGGTGAGCAGGAGCACGAGCTCGGCGTCGCGCAGGGCGTGCTGCGGATCGGGCTCGGTCGTCAGCTCGGGGGCGAGGCGTCGCACCGCGGGCAGCGCGGCGGGGTCGGTGATGCGCACGCGGGCCCCGGCGGCCGCGAGGCGCCGCGCGATCTCGAGAGCGGGGGAGTCGCGGACGTCGTCGGTGTCGGGCTTGAAGGCGGCGCCGAGCACGGCCACGCGCGCACCGGCGAGCTGACCGTCGAGGGCCTCGCGGGCGAGGTCGACGGCGCGGGTGCGGCGGCCGGCGTTGATCGCATCGACCTCGCGCAGGACGCCGAAGGAGTCACCCGCGCCGAGCTCCTCGGCGCGGCTGAGCAGGGCTCGGAGGTCCTTGGGCAGGCAGCCGCCGCCGAAGCCGATCCCGGAGCGCAGGAACTGCGGGCCGATCCGCTCGTCCATCCCGATCGCGTCCGCGACGTCGGCCACGTCCGCGCCGGTCCTCTCGCACAGCGCGGCGACCGCGTTGATGAAGGAGATCTTCGTGGCGAGGAAGGAGTTCGCGGACACCTTCACGAGCTCGGCGGACTCGTAGCTCATGACGCGGCGCGGCACCCCGGCCTCGAGCATCGGCCGGTAGACGGCGTCCAGCGCGGCGACGGCTTCCTGCCCGGCGGGGCTGTGCGGGTCCTCGCCGATGCCGTACACGAGCCGGTCCGGGCGGAGGGCGTCGGCCACGGCACGGCCCTCCCGCAGGAACTCCGGGTTCCACACGAGGTGCACCCCGGGCAGGTCGGCGAGGCGGGCGGCGAGCTCCCGGGCGGTGCCGACGGGGACCGTGGACTTGCCGACGACCAGGGTGGTGCGGCCGGCGCGGCGGCGCAGCTGCGGGATGAGCGCGTCGAGCGCGGCATGCAGGAAGGAGAGGTCCGCGCCCGGGCCGTCCGTGCGCTGCGGGGTGCCGAGCGCGAGGAAGTGCACGTCGCCGTCGGCGAGAGCGGCGGGGTCGGTGGTGAAGGACAGGGCCTCCCGGGAGAGGCCGGAGGCGAGGACCTCGGCGAGTCCCGGTTCGTGGAAGGGGGCGCGGCCCGACCCGAGCTGCGCGATCCTCGGCGCGTCCACGTCCAGGCCGATCACGCGGTGCCCGGCCTCCGCCATCGCGGCGGCATGCACGGCCCCCAGGTACCCGCAGCCGATCACGGACACGGTGAGCGGGCGGGCCGGGGCCGTGGCCGGGGAGGGTGCGGCGACGAGGGGAGCTGCTTCCAGGAAGGTCGATGCCACGGGGGCCGCCTTTCGCGGACGGGGCGCGGCTGGTGCGCCGCACCGGTCCGCCCAGTGAACGCCCCGCGGGTGAACGTCCCGCCCCACCTCCGTGAACGGCGGATGCCGATCGGCAGGCACGACTCCCCTATGTGCCGGGGACCGGTCCCCTACGTGTACGTGCCGGGAACCGGGCGGTTTCGGTTCAGCCGCCCGCGTTTCTGAACCGGTTCCGCCCAGCGGCCTGGTGCCCGGCGGACGGAGGGGGAGGCGCCGTCCCCCGGGGCGCGGCTAGCGTCCGCCCGGTGCCCCGGCCCCGGCCTCGGGGCACAGCCGCTCCACGGCGCGGCAGGCGTCCTCGAGGCGCATGCCGCGGGCGACGGCGGCGCCGACGAGGAAGGAGGAGATCGGCGCCATGGACCGCTGGAGGCCGGTCGCGACGGCGCCGGTCATGGTGTGGACCCGGTCCACGTCGAGGTCGACGTCGCCGATGCCGAGGCTGCCGGCGACCTCCTCGAGCCAGGGCCGCAGCACGCGCTCCCAGTCCTCCTGCTGGGTCACCGGCGGTCGTGCTGCTGCCATGTCTGCTCCTCCCCTGGAGTGGCGGGTGGTGGTTGGTGGATGGCGGGCGATGGGTGGGTGGTGCGGGCGGGGCCGATGGCATCGATCGTGGGTCGGCGAACCACTTTCGCACCGGAAACGGAACGCCAGCCCACGATCGATGCTCCGCGCGGCGGGCTCAGAAGCGGATCTTCTCCCAGCCGCGGCGCTCCGCCTCCTTCGCCGGATCCTTGCTGCGGTAGACGATGTAGGGCCTGGTCAGGTAGCCGATCGGCGCCGCGAACACGTGGACGAGGCGGGTGAAGGGCCAGATCGCGAACAGCGTCAGCGCGGACAGGACGTGCAGCTGGAAGAAGATCGGCGCCGCGGTCATGAGCTCCGCCTGGGGCCGGAGGGTCCAGAAGTCCCGGAACCAGATCGACACGCCCTCGCGGTAGTCGTACACCCCGAAGGTCGAGTGCACGAGGGTCGCGAGCACCCCGCACAGGATCGTCATCGCCAGCAGCGCGAACATGAGCTTGTCGCCCGCGGTCGTCGCCCCGAACACGCGCGAGTTGGTGCGCCGGCGGTACAGCAGGATCGCCAGCCCGCCCACGCAGGCGGCCGCGGCGGCCAGGCCGATCGTCACCGCCATGAGGTGGTACATGTGGTTGGTGATGCCGACCGCGTCGGTCCACGACTTCGGGATCCCGAGGCCGACCACGTGCCCCACGAAGATGCCGATGATGCCGTAGTGGAACAGCGGCGAGCCGATCGACAGCAGCTTCGACTCGTAGATCTGGCTCGAGCGGGAGGTCCAGCCGAAGCGGTCCGTGCGGAAGCGCCACACGTGCCCCAGCACGAACACGGCCAGCACCATGTAGGGGTAGACGATCCACAGGAGGATCGCGGGGACCGAGTCGGGGCTCATGAGGGCCGTCCTCTCATCAGGTCGACGGGCACGGGGCCCGGGGGCGCGGCATCGCCGCAGGAGGCGCCGGGCCGCATTCGCCCGCCGGGGTCCATCGGGCCCCCGGGCAGGGAGGCGGCGAAGGTCTGTCCGGCGAGGTCGCCGGCGTCGTGCTCGGCCCCGTAGCCGTCCAGGCCCACGGTCTCCTCCTCGGGGCCCTCCTCCGCCAGGCGGAGGATCGCGGCGCGGTCGTCGGCATCCAGCGGCGGGAGCGTGGCGCACAGGGCCTGCAGCGCCCCGTGCCAGGGCGAGGCGATCTCCTCCAGGTGCAGGCGCAGCAGCTCGACGCCGGGCCGGCCCGCGCGCAGGATCTTCGCGCCGCGGGCCGCGTCGTGCGCGGCCGCGAACTCGAGCACGAGGGGCAGGTGGTCCGGGAGCTCCCCGGAGCCGATCTCGACGCCGGCCGCGCGGAAGTCCTGCTTGATCCGCACGAGCGCCATGCCGCGCCGGCGCGTGTCCCCGTGGCTGAAGTACGTCAGGTGCAGGCACCCGCGGCGTCGCGTGTCGAAGGTGTCGACGTAGAGCTCCTGCGCCGCGAGGGGGTCCATCGCAGCGAGGGCGTCGAGGGTGCGGGCGAGCGGCTCCCGCACGCTCCCGGGCAGGTCTCCGACGAGCGCGCGCAGCTGCCCGTCGCGGGATCGGGTCTCCTCGTCGGGATAGGTCAGCAGCCACGAGACCGCGAGCCAGCAGGCCCGCAGCTGCGGGACGTCGAGCCCGGAGGCGAGCAGCAGGTCCGCGGGGCGCCGCGCCGTCCGGGGACCGCGGCCCCCGGCCCGCCCCGCGGCCCGGGGCGGTGCAGG
>NZ_JBHLSV010000037.1:0-32429 GCF_042434575.1 Brachybacterium hainanense | reverse complement strand
GGCTGCCCGCGCTCCCGGGGACGGCCGGGCTCTCGAGGAGGGCGGGGCTCTCGGGGAGGGCGGGGCTCGGCGTCGCGGGCAGTCCCACGGCCGCCGCCCAGGCATCGCGCTCCTCGGGGGCGAGGGCGCGGGCGCGGCGGCCATGCGGACGGCGGGGCTCCTCCGTCCCCGCGGGCGGGGGAGCGGCGGCTGGGAACCGGCGCCGCTGCGAGGTGTCGGGGGCCACAGGATCCTCGGCTCCCGCCGAGGGCGAGGGCGCGGGGGCCTCGTCCCCGGAGGGCGGGGCGGGGCGCCCAGGGACCTCGATGGGCGCGCCGGGGGCGGCAGGACGCCATGACGGGGGTGCGGCCTGCGGGTCCTGCTCGGCCTGCTGGTCGACCCAGCTGCGCGGAGTCGTGCCGAAGGCGGCGTCCCGCGCGGCGCGATGCTGGTCCGGGTGGACCGGCGGCGTCTGGGCAGGCGGCGGCACACGTCGCTGCCGGCTCCCGGAGGCGCGACGACGTCCTCGGCCCGAATTCTGGTCCGTCATAGGGGACATCCTAGGAAACAGCCTGCTGTGAACGCTGTGCGACCCGTGGACGGTTCGTGCAGATCCGGGGTCGGCGGCCCGGATGTTCGTATCGTGGTGCCCATGCGCCTCATCCATGCCCCGAGCACCGACCTCACCTATGACGACTGCTTCTTCCTCCCCTCGCGCTCGCAGGTCACCTCCCGCTTCGACGTGGACCTCTCCTCCGACGACGGCACCGGCACCACGATCCCGCTCGTCGCGGCGAACATGACCGCCGTCTCGGGTCGGCGCATGGCCGAGGTCATGGCCCGCCGCGGCGGGCTCGCCGTCCTCCCTCAGGACCTCGACCCGATGCGCGTGGACGAGATCGTCCGCTCGGTCAAGAGCCGCGACCCGCGCGTGGAGCATCCCCTCACGCTCACGGCGCGCGGCACCATCGGGCAGGCCCGGGCGCTGCTGCCCAAGCGTCCCCACGGCATCGTCGTCGTCACCGACGAGGACGGCGCCGTGCTCGGGACCGTCGCGGCCCAGCAGCTCGAGGGGCGGGACGCCTTCACCGCCGTCGGAGAGGTCCTGAGCACAGATGTGCTGCGTCTGGACCCGTCCGAGGCCGCCGGCGACCCGGCGCAGCTGCACGCCCGCATCGCCGCGACGCATGACGACGCCGCGCTCGTGATCGACGGGACGGGTGTTCTGCGAGGGGTCCTCACCTCGCGCGCGGTGCTGCGCTCGACCATCTACCGTCCCGCCCTCGACGAGGACGGGCGCCTGCGGATCGCCGTCGCCGTCGGCATCAACGCCGGGGTCGCCGAGCGCACCCGGTCCCTGGTCGCCGCCGGCGCGGACGTGATCGTCCTGGACACCGCCCACGGCCACCAGGAGAAGATGCTCGAGGCGCTGCGCGCCGCACGTGCGGTGATCGGCCCGCGGGAGCGGACCCCCGTGCGCCTGGTCGCCGGCAACGTCGTCACCGCCGACGGCACCCGGGACCTGCTCGAGGCCGGTGCCGACATCGTCAAGGTCGGGGTGGGCCCCGGCGCCATGTGCACGACGCGCATGATGACCGGGGTGGGCAGGCCGCAGTTCTCCGCCGTCCTGGAGTGCGCCCGCGCGGCCCGGGAGGCGAACGGCCGCATCTGGGCCGACGGCGGGGTCCGCCATCCCCGCGACGTCGCCCTCGCGCTCGCCGCCGGCGCCTCCCAGGTGATGATCGGCTCCTGGTTCGCCGGGACCCTCGAGTCACCCGGCGACCTGCACGTCGACGAGCACGGCCGGCGGTACAAGGAGAGCTTCGGCATGGCCTCGAAGCGTGCGGTCTCCTCCCGCACCGCCGCGGAGGACGCCTTCTCCCGGGCACGCAAGGCCCTGTTCGAGGAGGGCATCTCCTCCTCGCGCATGCATCTGCCCGAGGGCACCGGCAGCGTGGAGGACATCCTCGACGAGATCACCGCGGGCGTCCGATCCTCGGCGACCTACGCCGGCGCCGCGAGCCTCGCCGAGTTCCGCGAGCGCGCCGTCATCGGCCTGCAGAGCGCCAGCGGGTACGCGGAGGGCAAGCCGCTGACGTCCTCCTGGTCCTGAGCCGGGTAGGCTTCCCGGCATGACGACTCTCGTGATCGGTGGTGCCGGGTACATCGGATCGCACGTGGTGCGACTCCTGCTGGAGCGGGGCGAGCAGGTGGTGGTCGTGGACGACCTCTCCACCGGCTACGCCGAGCGGGTCACGGGCGCGGACCTGGTCCCCCTCGACGTCACCGCCCCGGACGCGGTCGACAAGCTGGCCTTCCACCTCACCAGCTCCGGTGCCGACTCCGTGATCCATTTCGCCGCCCACAAGCAGGTGGGGGAGTCCGTCGCGAAGCCGGAGATGTACTGGCACGACAACATCGGCGGTCTCGCGCACGTGCTCGCCGCCTGTGCCCAGGCCGGCGTGCGCGACGTCGTGTTCTCCTCCTCCGCGGCCGTCTACGGCGTGCCCGACGTGGACCTCGTGACCGAGGAGCTCGCCCCGCAGCCCATCAACCCCTACGGCGCGACGAAGTACGTCGGGGAGTGGATGCTGGCCGATGCCGAGCGGGCCCACGACATGCGGACCGTGGCCCTGCGCTACTTCAACGTCGCCGGCGCCGGCTGGCCGGAGCTCGCGGATACGCAGGTCATGAACCTCGTGCCGATCATCCTGGATGCCCTCGAGCAGGGGCGCGTGCCCACCGTCTTCGGCGACGACTACGACACCCCGGACGGCACCTGCATCCGCGACTACGTCCACGTGCTGGACCTCGCGCATGCCCACATCGCGGCGCTGGACTACCTGCGCGGCGAGGATCGGCCGCACCGCGTCTTCAACGTCGGCACCGGAGAGGGGTCGAGCGTCCTCGAGGTGATCGACGCGGTCGCCCGGGTGAAGGGCATCGACATCACCCCGGAGATCGGTCCGCGTCGCGCCGGCGATCCCGCGCGCCTGATCTGCTCGGGCGACCGGATCGCCCAGCACCTGGGCTGGAAGTCCGAGCACGGGCTCGACGACATCGTCCGCTCGGCGGTCGAGGCGCGCGCGGACCGTCGCGGCTGAGCCTCAGGTGAGGTAGCGGTACATCGGCCCATGGGGGTCGATCCGCTCGATCTGCATCCCGGAGGTCGCCATGCGGCCCAGCAGCGGCTCGAGGTTCTCGCGCCCGCCGATCTCGAGACCCACCAGGGCGGGCCCCTCCTCGCGGTTGTTGCGCTTGATGTAGTCGAACACGATGATGTCGTCGTCCGGGCCGAGCACCGTGTCCAGGAAGCGGCGCAGCGCCCCGGGCTCCTGCGGGAAGGTCACCAGGAAGTAGTGGCGCAGCCCCTCGTGGACCAGGGAGCGCTCGACGACCTCGTTGTACCGCGAGACGTCGTTGTTCCCGCCGGACAGGATCACGAGGATCTCCCCGGCGGAGTCGTCGACCACGCCGGTCGCGACCGCGGTCGCGGCGAGGGCCCCGGCGGGCTCGGCGATGATCCCGTCGGTCTGGTACATGTTCAGCATCTCGGTGCACACCGCTCCCTCGGGGACGGCGGTCACGATCGGTGCGATGGCGCGGATGACCTCGAAGGGTCCGTCGCCCACGCGACGCACCGCGGCGCCGTCGACGAAGCGGTCGATATCGCTCAGCGTGACCGGGTGCCCGGCCTCGAGGGCACGGGCCAGCGAGGGCGCTCCGGCCGGCTCCACGGCCACGACCCGCATCTGCGGCTCGCGCTCGTGCAGCCAGACGCCGCAGCCGGCGAGGAGGCCGCCGCCGCCGACGGGGATGACCACCGTGCCGATGTCGTGCCCGTGCTCGGAGCGGATCTGCTCGATCGCCTCGCGCACCACGGTGCCCTGGCCCGCCATCGTGACCGGATGGTCGAAGGGCGGGACGATGGTGGCGCCGGTGCGCTCGGCGTCCTCCGCGGCCGCCTCCGCCGCATCGTCGAAGGTGTCGCCGACCTGGAGCAGGGTGACCCGGTCCCCGCCGAGGGACAGGATGCGCTCGCGCTTCTGGCGGGGGGTGGTGCGGGGCACATAGATGCGACCCTGGACCCCGAGGGTCGCGCAGGCGACGGCCACGCCCTGCGCATGGTTGCCGGCGCTCGCGGCGACCACGCCGGCGGCGCGCTCGGCCTCCGTGAGGGAGTCCAGCAGCAGGGAGGCCCCGCGCAGCTTGTAGGAGCGGACGCTCTGGAGGTCCTCCCGCTTGACCCACACCGGCACTCCCGCGATGTCGGACAGCCTGGCGCTGCGGTGCACCGGGGTGCGCACGGCGATGCCGGCCAGCCTGCCTGCGGCTCGGTCGACGTCGGCGGCGGACAGGGGGAGGGACGAGGTCATTCGGGATCCTTCGCGGGACGGGGGACGGGCGGGGTCTGATCGGCCCGGTCGAGACGGTCGAGGAGCTCCTCGATCTCCTCGAGGGTGCGCTGCGGGGCGGTGTCCAGGACGAGGGGCATGCCCGAGACGACGGGCATCCCCAGGGTGGTGGGCAGCTCGAGGGTCGAGACCGCCACATCGGCCCGGATGTCCGCGGCCAGCAGATCCATCACGGTATACCTCGCGATCCGCACCGGACGTCCGCGTTCCGCGAAGTGGTCCCGGATCCGGGCGCCGACCATCGTGGCGGTCGTCGACCCGACATGGGTGATCACGGCGATGGTGCGCATCGGACTCCTCAGCTCCCGCGGACGTGCCCACCGGCCTGGTCGGGGCCGGAACCTGACAGGGCCGAAGGGTGATCTGCGACACATGCGGGCGTCCGCCGATTCTGCCACGAGAACCTGATCGCGGCCACGGGAGGCCGCTGCGGCCCCGGGCACGACGACGCCCGCCGAGCGCGGGCTCGGCGGGCGCCGTCGGGATCTGCGGTCCGCAGAGGAGGGATCAGGAGGCGAGGACCTCGTCGAGGATCGTCTCCGCGCTCGTCTCGTCCGTCTTCTCCGCGAGGGCGAGCTCCGAGACGAGGATCTGACGAGCCTTGGCGAGCATGCGCTTCTCGCCCGCCGACAGTCCGCGGTCCTTGTCGCGGCGCCACAGGTCGCGCACGACCTCCGCGACCTTCTTCATGTCACCCGAGGCCAGCTTCTCGACGTTCGCCTTGTAGCGACGCGACCAGTTGGTGGGCTCCTCCGTGTACGGCTGACGGAGGACGTCGAAGACCTCCTCGAGGCCTTCCTTGTCGACCACGTCGCGCACGCCGACGAGGTCCACGTTGTCCGCGGGAACCTCGATCGTCAGATCGCCCTGGGCGACCTTCAGCTTGAGGTAGGTCCGGTCCTCTCCCTTGATGGTGCGGGTCTTCACCTCTTCGATGAGTGCTGCACCGTGATGCGGGTAGACGACGGTCTCGCCGATGGCAAAATTCATGTGAGGGCGCCCCTTTCAGCTTCTCGAGTCTACCACCACCCCCGTGTGATACTGTTCGCGCCCCCGCGGTCCGCCTCGGCGGACCGGGTGCGGGGCCGACGCGGGCAGCAGCGGCATGCGAGGGGCGTGCGGGGTGCGATAAGCTGGTCCGGCCTGCGTGATGTGTGCGCGGCACCTCTCACCCGTCGTCCCGGGACGTCCCCCGGGCGGCAGCGAATAGGAGACTTCGTGAACACCGTGCGCCGTCCTCGTCGACTCGCCCTGGCCGCCGCGGCCCTCGGCCTCGCCCTCGCGGCCAGCGGATGCAGCTACTTCAGCGCGGTGCAGACCCACGACTTCTACGAGGCGGCGGACGGCACCCAGGCCTCCCTGTACCAGGCCGACGGCATGCAGCTGGCCGGCGTGCGCAACGCGATCCTCGTGCAGGAGTCCCCGGAGAGGACCGTCCTGTACGCGAGCGTGGTGAACTACCTGGCGGAGCCGGTCACGGTCGAGCTGACCGGGAAGGACGGGGACACGGTCCTCTTCTCGACCAGCATCGAGGTCCCCGCGGGCGGTTCCGTGCAGATCAGTCCCAGCTCCGCGCAGAGCGTGAGCGTCAGCCAGCCCACGACCACCGGGACCATCGTCTCCCTCGAGGTCGCGGCGGAGGGCCAGGAGGAGACCGTCTCCCTGCCCATCACCGGCACCTCCCTCGAGCACTTCGCCCCGGAAGCCGACGCCCCGGCCTCCTGAGCCCCGGCCCCGCTCACGGCGATGCAGGCCCCGCCCCTCCGGGGGCGGGGCCTGCATCATGACCGGCTCTCAGCGGTCGTGGGACTCGAACTTGTAGCCCAGCCCGCGCACGGTCACCAGGTGCACGGGGGTGCGAGGATCCTCCTCGATCTTCGCCCGCAGGCGCTTGACATGCACATCGAGGGTCTTCGTGTCGCCGACGTAGTTCGCCCCCCATACCCGGTCGATCAGCTGGCCGCGGGTCAGCACCCGGTCGACGTTGCGCAGCAGCAGCTCGAGCAGCTCGAACTCCTTCAGCGGCAGGGACACCTCCTCCCCCCGCACGGTGACGACATGCCGCTCGATGTCCATGGTGATGCGGCCCGCGGACAGGACCGTGTCGGCCGCTTGCTCGGGGGCGTCCTGTCCGCGGCGCAGCACCGCCTTGATGCGCGCGAGCAGCTCGCGCGAGGAATAGGGCTTGGTGACGTAGTCGTCGGCCCCCAGCTCGAGGCCCAGCACCTTGTCGAACTCGTCGTCCTTCGCGGTGAGCATGATGACCGGGACGGAGGAGGTGCGGCGGATCTCCCGGCACACGTCGGTCCCGCTCATCCCGGGGAGCATGAGGTCCAGCAGCACGAGGTCCGCGCCGTGGGTGGAGAAGATCCGCAGCCCGTCGGTGCCGTTGTCCGCGACCGCGACCTCGTAGCCCTCCTTGCGCAGGGAGTACGACAGCGGGTCGGAGAACGACTCCTCGTCCTCGACGATCAGGATGCGGGCCATGGGATCAACCTCTTCCTCGTGCGGTCTCGTCGCCCTCGCCGGAGGCGGACGCATCGTCCCCCGTCACGGTGATCGCGTCGGTGCGCCCCATCTCGGGGATGCGCAGGGTGAATGTGGAACCCTGGCCCGCGAGGGACCAGGCGGACACCTCGCCCCCGTGGTCGGTGGCGATGTGCTTGACGATGGCGAGCCCCAGCCCGGAACCTCCGGTGGAGCGCGAGCGGGCGCGGTCCACCCGGAAGAACCGCTCGAAGACGCGCTCCAGGTTCTCCTTCGAGATCCCGATGCCCTCGTCCTTCACGGCGAGCTCGACGAAGCCGTCCTCCCGCCGCACGGAGATGCCCACCCGGGTCTCGGGGTCGGAGTAGGAGATCGCGTTGGACACCAGGTTCGACAGCGCGGTGGTCAGCATCGGCTCGGAGCCGAAGACGCGCAGGCCCTGAGCGCCGCCGACGCTCAGCTCGACCCCGGATCCGAGGGCGAAGTTGCGGTTCAGCGCCACGGCCTCCGCGACGACGTCGTCGATCTCGACGGGCTCCGCGTCCGGCAGCGCCGAGGCGCCCTGGACGCGGGAGAGCTCGATGATCTCCTGCACCAGATGCGACAGCCGTCGGGACTCCGTCTGCATGCGCTCGGCGAACCGCCGCACCGCATCGGGGTCCTCGGCCGCGTCCTCCATCGTCTCCGCGAGCAGGGTGATCGCCCCCACCGGAGTCTTCAGCTCATGGGAGACGTTGGCGACGAAGTCACGGCGGGTCTCCTCGACCCGGACGGCGCGGGAGAGGTCATCGGCCAGCAGCAGCACCCCGCGCCCGCCCAGCACGCCGATCCGGACGTCCAGGACGGCATCGGAGGCCTCGCTGCTGGTCCGGTGGATCGTCATGCGCTTGTCGCGGTAGCCGCCGTTGCGGCCCACATCGCCGGCCAGCTCCATGAGCTCCTGGTTCGCCAGGCGCGGGTACTCGTTGCCCTGGGCGCGGACGATCCCGTAGGAGTAGGCGAGCGGAGAGGCACGCAGCACATCGCCCGAGGGGTCCAGGACCACGTACGCCTGCGACAGGATCGCGAGGACCTCCGCGGCGGCCTCGGGCACGACGGACTGCGGCACGGCGGCGGACGACGCGGCGCGGCGATCGGAGCGATGCAGGGCTATGGTGGCAGCGCACCCGATGACCAGGCCGATCGCTCCCGCGAGAAGGAGCAGGACGCTGAGGGGCACCGTACAACTGTAGGCTGTCGGCCCGTTCCGAGCCGCATCCGTCGCGGCCGAGGGGGCAGTGGTCGCCAGGAGTTCACCCTGGCTCCCTCGTCCATTCATGATCGGCCGGAATGATCGCCTGCGGTCCATCCCTATCGAGGAAGCGAGTTCCCCATGCGTGAGGCATACCAGAGCGACCTGAAGCACCTGGTCGAGGACCTGGTGCACATGGCATCCCTCGTCGAGAACGCCATCCGCGACTCCGCCGTCGCCCTGTCGAGCGGCGACCTCGCCCTCGCCGAGCGCGTGATCGCCGCCGACATCACGATCGACGAGCGCCAGGTCGACCTCGACGAGAAGATCGTCGAGCTGCTCGCGCGCCAGTCTCCGGTCGCGACGGACCTGCGTCTGCTGGTGGCGGCTCTGCGCATGAGCAGCTCCCTCGAGCGCATGGGCGATCTGGCCGAGCACGTCGCCCTCGCTGCGCGCCGGCGGTTCCCCGACCTCGTCGTGCCGGAGCACCACCGCGAGGCGCTCGCGAAGATGGCCGAGCTCGCCGTGCAGGGCACCCATGACGCGGGCGAGGTCATCCGCACCCGCGACCTGGCCCTGGCAGCGCTCGTGGAGCGCCGCGACGACGAGATGGATGCGCTGCAGACGGAGCTGTACCGGGCGGTGACCCGCGACCGCGAGCTGCCCACCGAGCAGGTGATGGACCTGATCCTGCTGGGCCGCTACTACGAGCGGATGGGCGATCACGCCGTCTCCCTCGTGCGCCGGGTGGGCTTCCTCGTCACCGGTGACTCGATCGACGCCCGCAGCCCGATCACCGACGTGCCCGAGGTGTGACCCGGGCCCGGTGACACGGAACCGCGGCACAGGGGATCCCCTGTGCCGCGGTTCCGTGTGCTCCGTGCGGGGATCAGCCCCGGTTCGGGCGCGGGCGGCGGGCCGTGAGCCGCTCCGCCCCGCGCTCGGCGCCCTTCTGCGCGAGCTGTCGGAAGGCGGTCAGCGCCGCCCCGGACAGCACCACCCACAGCAGACCCTTCCAGATCGGCTGGTCCTGGCGCGGATCGCGGATCGCCGCGATCTCGCTCCGGGAGAGGCCGTCCTTCTTCGCCTGCTTGCGTGCGAGCTTCGTCTGCTTGGCGCTGCTGCGGAGCACCTTGGGGGTGGGGGCCTCCTCGCCGAAGACGGCGCCCCAGCCTCCGGCGAGCAGCTTGCTGCCGATCACTCCGGCGGCGATTCCGGCACCGGTCACGGCGGCCTTCACGAGCGGATTGGGCACGGGTTCCTCCTGCGGACGGGGTGGGACGGGACGGGGACGGGCGAGGGTCAGTACTTCCCGGCGTGCTCGGCGAAGTACGCGCCCATGGAGTCGGTCTTGAGAGCCTCGCGCAGGACGTCCATGCCCTCCTCGTCGGTCGCCACGACGCTCGCGCCGCCGCTGGTCATGAACGGCTCCCCGTGCGGGACGGCGAGGAAGTGCATGTCGGAGGCGCGCAGATCACGCATCGACAGACCCAGATCGATGAGGGTCTCCAGGGTCAGGCCCTCATCGGTGGTGAGGAAGGGGGAGATGGCCCCCACGGCGTCGCTGATCTTGCCGGGGCTCGAGAAGGTGTCGCGGCTGATGAGCTTCTCCGCGATGGCCTTCAGCAGAGCCTGCTGGTTGCGGTTGCGCTGGAAGTCGCCGTCGGCGAAGTTCTTGCGGGCGCGGACGAAGTTCAGCGCCTCCGCGCCGTTGACGTGCTGGGTGCCCTTGGTGAACTGGGTGCCGTTGATCTCGAAGTCCTGCGGGACCTGGATGTCCACGCCGCCCAGGGCGTCCACCAGGCCCTCGACGCCGTCGAAGTCGATCAGCGCCACATGGTCGATCGGCACGCCGGCGTAGTTCTCGACCGTCGTGACGGCCAGAGGGATCCCGCCGTAGGCGAGGGCCGCGTTGATGCGGCCCTTGCCGTGGCCCGGGATGTCGATCCACAGGTCCCGGGGGAAGGACATGACGTAGATGCCGGAGCGGTCGGCCGGCACGTGCACGAGCATCATGACGTCGGAGCGCTGGCCGGTCACCCCGGAGGCGGCGGCCTCCTCCTCGCTGCGCTTGTCCGAGCCCAGCAGCAGGAAGTTCTCGCCCTCGGTCTCGGCGGGCTTCTCGCCGTCGGAGGCGCTGCGGGTGATCGTCGGGACGGTGTTCCGCTTGTCGTACTTGCCCTTGATGTCGAACAGGTACGAGCCCGCGATGACGGCCACCGCGGCGACCATCGCGACGACCACGAGGAGGGCGATCAGGGCGATCTTGCGACCCGGACCGCGGCGCGGCGGCTCGTCGGGGTCGATCTCGCCGGGGAGGTCGATGGAGTCTGCTGAAGTCATGGCCGGTCTCTCTCATCCGGGGCGGGGGCCTCGATCGGCGCGGCCCCCCGGAACGCAATATCCCATACTAGGCGCCCGGCGTCGCCGGCTTTCCGCTCGAAGCTCGTCCGGACGCGTCCCTCGTGGCGCGGGGCCCAGCCGAGGGCGGCGATGTCGTCCGGGACCTGGTCGCTCGTGCTCCCGGCAGGCCGCGGGCCGTCCGTGTGAAGATTCTGGAGACGTTGATCGGCGTCCAGCACCTGGCGCATGTGGTGCGCGTATTCAGCCCAGTCGGTGGCCAGGCGCAGGACGCCGTCCTGCGCCATGAGGGGGAGCACGGTCTCCAGCAGCGGCGGGTTCACCAGGCGCCGCTTGTGGTGGCGCGACTTGTGCCAGGGATCGGGGAAGAAGATCCACAGCTCGCTGATCGACCGCTCCGGCAGCAGCACGGCGAGGGAGTGGAGGGCGTCCAGCGGCACCAGGCGCACGTTCGGCGGGAGCCCGGCGCGCTCGATCCGGTCGAGCGACTGGGCCACCCCCGGGAGGTACACCTCGAAGGCGAGATGGTCGCGCTCCGGGTGGGCGGCGGCCGCGGCGGCGATGTTCTCTCCCTGCCCGCTGCCGATCTCGACCACCAGCGGGGCGCGGCGACCGAACACGGCGGCCGGGTCGATCCGCGCCGCCGGATCGGGCACGGTGTCGCGCCGCCCGCGCGGCACGTCCAGCACGTACTGCGCGGCGAGACGGTCCCAGGCGTCCTGGCGGCTGCTGCTGAGCCGGGAGCCGCGCCGCACGAAGGAGACGACCTCGCGGTCGGGCCGCTCCGGCTCAGGAGTCACGGCGGATCTGTCCGTCCTCGAGCACGATCGCCACCGGCGGGAGCGGCGAGGCGGCAGGTCCCGCGAGGACCTCGCCCGTGCGGGCGTCGAAGCGGGAGCCGTGGCAGGGGCAGTCGAGCTCCTCACCGTTCTGGGCGACCGCGCAGCCCTGATGCGTGCAGTAGCCGCTGAAGGCCGTCAGGTCCTCCCCGGTTCCGCGCACGATCGCGACGAAGGGGCGCTGCCCCCCGAAGTTCACGAGCGTGGTGGCGTTCTCCGGGAGCTGCGAGAGGGCGATGGTGCCGTCCTCCTCGACCCGGAGCGGGGCGGCGTCGCCGAAGCCCTGGTCCTCGGGTCCGCAGGCGGCGAGGGTGCCGGCACCCGCCGCGGACAGGGACAGCAGTCCGAGGGCTCGGCGGCGCGAGAGGCAGGTTTCGTTCACGGACCCAGGATAGCCGGGGCTCCCCGGGAGCGGCCTCAGCGGTCCCGGGGCCTTCTCAGACCTCGTCCGCGGTCATCTCCCGCGGATCCCAGGAGAGCAGCCCCCGGGCGCGCCAGCCCCGGGCGGTCACGGCGTCGAGGGCCTCCCGGCGCAGGGCGGCGCTGAGCCGCTCGACGTACAGCATGCCGTCGAGGTGATCGACCTCGTGCTGGAGGGCGCGGGCGAGCACGCCGCCCTCGTCCTCGACGAGCACCTCGCGGCCCTCGAGGTCCGTGCCCCGCACGCGCGCTCCCCGGAACCGGGCCGTCGGATAGCCCTCCCCGGGGACCGACAGGCAGCCCTCGATCGTCTCCTCGTCCAGCTCGAGGCCCCCGAAGCGCTCGAGCACCGGATTGATGACGACCCCGCGGCGCAGCGTGCCGGCGGCGTCCTCGCACGAGTAGACGAACACGCGCCAGCGGGCGCCGACCTGGGTCGCGGCCAGGCCCGCGCCATCGGCGGCATCATTGGTCTCGAACATGTCGGCGACCAGCTCGCGCAGCTCATCGGTCACCTCGCGCACCTTGCGGGTGCGCTGGGCGAGGGCACGATGGCCGATGATCGTGATGGGGCGGACGGTCACGGGGGATCTCCTCGATCGGGGGGTGCTGCGACGGACGGCTCCTCCGGCTCCCCCTCCTGCAGGCGGAGCCGCGGGTTGACCGCGAGCGGGTTGCGGGCGTCGACCACGCGCAGCGAGCGCGGACGGCGCACCGGCCGGCCCGTGCGGGCCGCATCGGCCACCTCGCGCCCGATCTCCTCGCTGCGCTCGGCATCGGCCGCGAGGAAGTCCAGCGCATGGGTCGCATGCGGGGTCAGCTCGATATGCTCCCATGCCGGGAGCCCGAGCGCGATCTGGCGGGCGCGCAGGAACTCCGCGTCCAGCGCCGCGCCGACGACGATCACGATGTTCGCCAGCCACAGCAGGAGCAGCAGGCCGATGAGCCCGTTCAGCGTCGTGATCAGCTCCGAGAACCGGGTCGCGTATCCGGCGAGCCGCCCGGCCACGAGGGCGCCGCAGAACAGCACGAGCACCGAGAAGGCGGAGCCGAGCGTCATCACGCGGTAGCGGGGAAGGCGCACGTTGGGGAACAGGTAGTAGGCCAGCGACACCCCGATGATCAGGATCACCAGGAGGATCGGCCACTTCACGGCGTTCCAGGCCAGGAAGGCGGTCCGCGGGATCCCGATGAGCTCGCCGATCACCTGCGAGGCCTCCCCGCCGAGGATCACGATGCCGAGGGACAGCAGCAGCACCGCGACGATCACCACGGTCTCGCCGAAGACGATGAGGCGGAACCACAGGAACGGCCGCCCCTCGCGCGTGTCGTAGACGTGGTGCATCGCCCGATGGAAGGCCGCGACCCCGTTCGAGGCCGAGAGCAGGGCGCCGATCGTGCCCAGCAGCAGCCCCAGCAGCCCGCCGCGGGCGTTCGCGGCCGCGAGGATCGCCGCCGCGTAGGGGCGCGGATCCACCGCCGGGAAGATCTCCACCACGAGGTCGGAGAAGGCGTCGATCGTCTGCTCCTGGATGCCGAGCATCGACACCAGGGATGCCGCCGCGACCGCCGCCGGGAAGACGGACAGCAGCATGTAGAACGTCATCGTGCCCGCCACGTCCCAGACCTGGATGTCGATCATCCGGATCCGCACCCGGTCCAGCACGTGCAGGACGCTCAGCCGGGGGCGCGGCAGCAGCACCTCCCGGCGCGGGCGCCGGGGGCCGGAGGGACGGGGGCGGGTCATCGGTGCGGGCGCCGGGCCCGGTCAGGGGGCCGGATCGAGCGGAGCGCGCGCCACCTCGGGGTCCTCGTCCTCGACGGGGAACTCCCAGGGAAGGTCGGGGATCTGCGGGATCGAGGAGGTGATGATCGAGCCGTCGGCGCGCTGGTCGCCCAGGCCCACCGGCTGGGCCAGCACGGCGTCGTCGAGCATCGGCCCCTGATCCGCGAGCGGAACGGTCACGCCCTCCGCGGTGATCCGCACCCGCTCGCCCCGCACGGTCACCTCCACCTCCTCGCCGGTCTCGAGCGTGAACGTGATCGACTCCCGCACGATCCGGGTGCGGAATCGGGATCCGCGCACCGTCAGCGGGAAGACGAGCTCCGGCCAGGACCCGGGCAGGCGCGGGTCGAAGGACAGCTCTCCCGCCTCGTAGCGCATGCCGCCGAAGCCGTGCACGAGGCTCGCCCACACGCCGCCGGCGGAGGCGATGTGCACGCCGTCGGACGTGTTGGAGTGCAGGTCCGCGAGGTCGACGAAGAGGCCCGAGCGGAAGTACTCGAGGGCGATCCGCTGATGGCCGACCTCCGCCGCGATGATCGACTGCACGACGGCGGAGAGGCTCGAGTCGCCCGTCGTGAGGGGATCGTAGTAGCGGAAGTCGGCGAGCTTCTCCTCGGTCGTGAACTCGCTGCTGCGCAGGAACAGCGCGAGCACCACATCGGCCTGCTTGAGGACCTGGAAGCGGTAGATCACCAGCGGATGGAAGTGCAGCAGGAGGGGGAACGCCTCCTCGGGGGTGCCCGGGAGGTCCCACACCTCCCTCTCGAGGAAGCGGTCCTCCTGCAGGTGGATGCCCAGCGACTCGTCCTTGGGGATCAGCATCCCGTCGGCGCAGTCCTCCCATTCGCCGGGCTCGGCCGGATCCAGGGCGAGGTCGGCGACCAGACGCGCATGCGCCGCGGGGTCGCGGACCTCGAGATCACGGACGGCGAGCGCCGCCCGGCGCAGATTGTAGCGAGCCATCACGTTCGTGTACAGGTTGTTGTTCACGACGGTCGTGTACTCGTCCGGCCCGGTCACCGCATGGATATGGAAATGCCGGGCACCCTTGCCGTGGACGCGCCAGAATCCCAGGTCCGCCCACATGCGCGCGGTCTCGACCAGCACCTGCACGCCGTCGCGGTCGAAGAACGCGAGGTCGCCGGTGATGTCGCGGTACGAGGCGAAGGCGTGGGCGATGTCCGCGTCGATGTGGTACTGCGCGGTGCCGGCGGCGTAGTACGCGCTGGCCTCCTCGCCGTTGATGGTGCGCCACGGGAACAGCGCCCCGCGCTGGTTCATCTCCCGTGCCCGCTCGCGCGCCTGGGGGAGCAGGTTCACCCGGAACCGGAGGGCGTTGCGCGCCCAGGCCGGAGACGTGAAGGTCAGGAAGGGGACGACGTAGACCTCGGTGTCCCAGAAGTAGTGGCCCTCGTAGCCGGATCCGGTCAGACCCTTCGCGGGGATCCCCCACTGGTCCGAGCGCGCGGAGGCCTGGGCGAGCTGGAACAGGCACCAGCGGGTGGCCTGCTGCTCGGCAGGCTGCCCCGGCAGCTCGACGTCGCTGCGCTCCCAGAAGTCCGCGAGGTACTCCCGCTGCGCCTGCTCGTGATGGGCGAAGCCCAGCTCCCGCACCCGGTCCAGGGTGCGCCGGCAGCGGTTGAACAGCTCCCGGTGCGGCACCGATCGCGAGGAGTGGTAGGTGACCGCCTTGAAGACCGTGAGGCTCTGCCCCGCCTCCAGATGGGTGCGGGTGACGTGGCGGCCCATGTCCTCGTCGGTGCTGATCAGCTGCTCCGCCTCCACGTCGCAGTCGACCGCGTGGTCGGCGCCGACGGCGAGGGACATGCCGGAGGTCGCGGTGCGGTAGCCCAGCAGCATCCGCCGGTGGCTGTGCCAGTTCTGCTGCGGCTCCAGGACCCGGTGGGCGAAGGTGGTCGTGCGCCGCGGATCGTCCTTCACCGAGCTCGAGGCGACGCCCTGACCGAAGTCGTCCTTCGCGTCCTGCCGGTTGATCACCTGCGAGCTCACCACGACCGGCGCGGAGCCCGAGAGCATGTCGACCCGCAGGGTCATGAGCGCGAGGTGCCGGTCGGGGAAGGACACCATGCGGGTGCTGGTGACGCGGACGCGCTTGCCGGCGGGGGTGCGCCAGATCAGCTCGCGGCGCAGGATCCCGTCGCGGAAGTCGAGCACGCGGGAGTAGTCCTCGAGGTCGGCGATGGACAGCAGCAGCGGCTCGTCGTCGACGTACAGCTTCATGACCGTCGCATCGGGCACGTTGACGATGGTCTGCCCGGTCTCGGCGAGGCCGTAGGCGTTCTCGGCGTGGTGGATCCGCCAGGTCTCGTGGAAGCCGTTGAGGAAGGTGCCATGGTCCACGGCGTCGCGTCCCTCCGAGGGGGTCCCGCGCATGCCCATGAAGCCGTTCGCCGTCGCGAACAGCGTCTCGAGCAGCCCCAGGTCGCCGCCGGGCCGCGACTCGACCAGGCGCCACTCGTCCACCGGCAGATGCTGGCGGTCCACGGGATCGGCGGGGATGGTGCGCAGCCGGCTCATGCCTGCTCCTCCTTCTGATCGTGCTTCTGGTCGTGGCGGGGCTCGAGGAGCTCCGCGAGGTCGGAGACGACC
Organism: Brachybacterium hainanense; assembly: GCF_042434575.1. Lineage (NCBI taxonomy): Bacteria > Bacillati > Actinomycetota > Actinomycetes > Micrococcales > Dermabacteraceae > Brachybacterium > Brachybacterium hainanense. The sequence continues at coordinate 16,301 of NZ_JBHLSV010000037.1, read as the reverse complement.
AGGCTCGCGCCGGCCTCGGCGAGGGCCCGATGCCCCACCCCGCGGTCCACCCCCACCACGGCGCCGAAGTCGCCGGCGGCGCCGGCGCGCACGCCGGCGACGGCGTCCTCGTAGACGACGGCCCGGGCAGGCTCGCCGCCGAGCAGCCGGGCCGCGTGCACGAAGGTGTCGGGGGCGGGCTTGCCGGGCAGGCCCTCGTGCTCGGCGACGTTCCCGTCCACGACCACCTCGAAGCGTTCGCGCAGACCGGCCCCGCGCAGGACCTCCTCGGCGTTGCGGGAGCTGGAGACCACAGCCAGCCGGATCCGCTCCCCGTCCGCGGCGAGCGCGTCGAGATAGGCGACCGTGCCGGGGTACGGCTCCACCCCGTCCTCCCGGATCATCCTCAGGACCTCGTCGTTCTTGCGGTTGCCGAGCCCGCAGACGGTCTCCGCGCCCGCCTCCTGGTCGCTCGGGTCCCCGGGCTCGCCCTGCGGCAGCGCGATGCCGCGCGAGGCGAGGAAGGAGGCGACGCCGTCGTAGCGGGGCTTGCCGTCGACGTAGGCGAAGTAGCCCTCGTCGGTGTAGGGCTCGGCCACGCCGCGGGAGGCGAGGAAGCTCGTGAACATCTGCGCCCAGGCGCGCATGTGCACGGCCGCCGTGGGGGTGACGACTCCGTCCAGGTCGAACAGATGGATGTCGAACGTGTCGGGGCGGGGGGTTCCGGATGCGCTCACGGCTTCATGCTACGGGCCGCCCCCGCGCCGTGCGGCGCACGCTCGCCGATGCGTCCGGGCGGGTCCGTGATCCGCCGCGCAGGCTCGTCGCCGAGGGGTGGCACGGGGCGCGGACGCCCAGTACTGTGCCAGCGTGAGCTCGCCGGGAGCGGATCGACAAGCCGGACCGACGAGTACGACGAGCACGAGAAGCATCGAGGAGCACGGATGAGCAGGGACGGGTCCATCCCCGCGATGGACGCGGTGCGCCGCGGACTGGAGATCGAGGCCGATGGTGAGGCGGTCCGCCTTCGCATCGAGCTGACCAGCAACATCGCCGAGTCCCCGGCGCAGCTCTGGCCGCACCTGACGGATCCCTCCGAGCTGTCGCGCTGGTACGGGCCGGTCGGCGGGGACCTCCGCGAGGGCGGCGAGTACTCGGCGGCGGGTGGGGCGGGCGGGCGCATCCTCGAGGTCTCCGCCCCGCACAAGCTCGCGCTCACCTGGGAGTACGGGACCAACGTGGACAGCCTGCTGCTGCGCCTGGATCCCGAGGACGACGGCACCACGGAGCTGTCCCTCGTGCACACCTGCGAGATGCCCCGCGAGATCTTCGCGCAGTACGGTCCGGGCGCATCGGCCCTGGGCTGGGAGATCGCGCTGCTGGGACTGGCCGCGTACACCGGCGGCTGGGCGGCCACCTGCCAGGGCGAGGTGCCGCAGCCGGGCCCGCAGTGGCTGACGGGGCCGGAGGGCGCGGACTTCGTGCGCGCCTGGTCGATCCGCTGGGCGGCCGCCTCGGTCGCCGCCGGGACCGAGGAGGAGGCGGCCCGCCGCGGGGAGCTCGCGACCGCGACGGCCTACGGCGCCGGACCGGTGGGCTCGGCGGCCCGCTAGGAGCGGGGCTCCTGCGCGAAGAGCTCCCGTATCTCGCCGGCGGTGAGGCTGCGGCTGAAGGCGTCCCCGCCGTCGGTCAGGGAGTCGAACAGGGCGGCCTTGCGCTCCTGCAGGGCGAGCACCTTCTCCTCGATGGTCCCCTCCGCGACCATCCGGTAGACCATGACGTTGCGGGTCTGGCCGATCCGATGGGTGCGGTCCACCGCCTGCGCCTCCGCGGCCGGGTTCCACCACGGGTCCAGCAGGAACACGTAGTCCGCCTCCGTGAGGGTCAGCCCGAAGCCGCCTGCCTTCAGGGAGATGAGGAAGACCGGGTCCTCGCCGCGGCGGAAGCCGTCGATCACCTGGGAGCGGTCGCGGGTCGAGCCGTCGAGGTAGGAGAAGGGGACGTCCCGGGAGAGCAGCTCGTCCCCCACCCGGCGCAGGAACGAGGTGAACTGGCTGAAGATCAGCACCCGGTGCCCCTCGGCGAGGACCTCCTCGAGCTTCCCCAGGAGGGCGTTCATCTTCGAGGAGGGGACCTCGTGGTCCCCGCCCTCGACGATCGCGGGGTCCAGGGCGAGCATGCGCAGCAGCGTCAGGGAGCGGAAGACGATGAAGCGGTTGCGGTCCATGTCCTCGTCGATCAGCCCCAGCACCTTCTTGCGCTCGCGCTGGAGCACGGAGTCGTACAGCTCGCGGTGCGCGGGCTCCAGGGGGATCCTCGCGACCTGCTCCTGCTTCTCGGGCAGGTCCGAGGCGACCAGCTCCTTCGTGCGGCGCAGCATGAAGGGGCGGATCCGGCGCCGCAGCCGCGCCATCCGGGCCGGGTCCTCGCCGGACTCGATGGGGCGGGCGTACTCGCGCGTGAAGCGGACCGCGGAGGGGAACAGCCCCGGCACGGTCAGCGCGAGCAGCGACCACAGGTCCCCGAGCGAGTTCTCGAGCGGAGTGCCGGTGACCGCCAGGCGGAAGGGGGCCCGCAGCCTGCGGGCGGTCCGATGGGCCGCCGTCGCGCGGTTCTTCACGAACTGCGCCTCGTCGAGGATCAGGCCCTCCCATTCCTGGTCGGTGAACTCCTGGGCGTCGATGCGCAGCAGGGTGTAGCTGGTCACGACGATGTCGGCACCGTCGACCACGGCGGACAGCGTGCGCCCCCGGGCCCGCGAGGTGCGGTCCACCACGCGGAGGTCCAGACCCGGGGCGAAGCGGGCCGCCTCCGCCTCCCACACCCCGAGGACCGAGCTCGGGGCGACCACGAGGAACGGATGCCGCGGCGCGCTCCGCCGCTGCGCGCGCACGGTCGCGATGAGCGCGAGGGTCTGCAGCGTCTTGCCCAGGCCCATGTCGTCGGCGAGGATCCCGCCCATGCCCTGCCGGTGCAGGAAGTGCAGCCAGGCCAGCCCCTCGCGCTGATAGGGGCGCAGCTCCGCCCGGAAACCCTCGGGGAGCTGCGGCGGGTCCAACCGGGAGACGGCGCGCAGCGCGCCGACGTGCGCGGTGAAGGCCGCGGACTCCCGGGCCTCGTCCGCCACCGCCGTGATGTCGTCCCAGAAGTCCAGATGGTAGCGGGAGATCCGCTGATGGTCCGGCTCCCATTCGGCGAGCGCCTCGCCCTCGACGATCAGCCGCCGCAGACCGTCCAGGCTCTCGTGCTCGAGGGAGAAGTAGGTGCGGTCGGGCAGCAGGAGCTTCGAGCGCCCCTCCGCGAGCGCCCGGAACAGGGTCGGGAAGGCGATCGTGCGCCCCTCGATCGTGACCTCGAAGGCGAGGTCGAACCAGTCGTGCTTGCCGGGGCTGTCCTGCTGGGTGACGCGGACCTGCGGGGCGTCCAGCAGCTCCCGGTACCGATGCCGCTGCCCCGTGACCACCACCTGCACGTGGCGCAGGGAGCGCAGGGGGTCGAGGACCTGCTCGGTGAACAGGGCCGTGTCGACCCCGTGGAGGGTCTCGGCGGCGTCGAGGGCCGCGGTGGGCCACAGGGTGCGGACCTCGGCGAGCACGGAGTCCTCGTGGTCGAGGTCCCGGTGGCCCCCGGTGCGGCGGTCGACGGCGACGGTGCGCTCGGGGTCGTGGTAGCGCCAGGACCAGTGCAGGGCGAGCGCGTCATCGGGGGAGTAGGCCGCCTGCAGATGCAGGGACGGCGGGGGGATGCTGGGCAGGGGCACCGAGGTGTCGGTGCTCGTGACGGTGATATGGCGGCGCAGCCGCGGATAGGCCTCGCGGAAGAACTCGGCGGTGTCGGCGCGGGGGATCAGCAGAGGGGCGCCGCGGTCCAGCAGCGAGCGGATCTGTCGGGGCAGCGGGATCTCCGCGGGTGCGAGGACAAGATCGATCCGCTCGCCGCCGCGGGCGGTGCGCGAGCCCAGGCGCACGTCCATCACGGCGCTCTCGCCGATCGGACGGGGAAGCAGGGCGCGCTGCCCGTCGATGCTCACGGCCACCCGGAGCTCGAGATCGGAGCCCTCGCCGTCGCGGACGTCCTCGCCGACCGCCTCGAGGTCGAGGGAGACCCGCGCCAGCTGGGCGAGACGGACCTCGCCGAGCGAGCCCTGCGGGACCAGCTCGACGCCCGCCGCGCGGGCGGCCACCAGGAACTCCCAGATCAGCGGGGTGCGGATGCTCTCGAGCCACAGATGCTCGACGGGGCCGCGGGTGTAGCTGCGCTCGGACTCGGCGACCGTGAACAGCTGGGTGAGCGCATCGGCGTGGGCGGGCACGTACTCCTGGTTCATGCCCCGGAACTCGAAGGTGCGCCAGGACAGCCCGGACTTGATCCAGTTGCCGCGCTTGCCGGCGCGCATCGGTCGGATGCCCAGGTGCAGGGGACGTCCCGCATGCAGATGCGCCGGGGTCGCGGGCTCGTTGCCGAAGGCATAGCGGGTGCGAACCAGCGGCTCGGCCAGGAGCTCGATGCCGATCGCGAGCGGCAGGCGCGGGGTCTGCTCCGCGGTCTCGACCATGAGAGGGTCCAGCAGAGCCCGCCAGCCGCCGCGCTCGGCGGAGCCGGGCTGCTCGGCCTCGCCCGCGGTGCGGATCCGCGAGACGGCGTACAGCACCGCGGCCGCGTGCTCGCAGGACGTGCGCGCAGGGCAGTCGCAGCGCGAGGCGACGGGGATCCACAGCTCGCCCTCCGGGCCCTGCTCGGCGGGGTCCCCGGAGCCCAGCAGCTCGAGCTGCACCCGGACACGGGCCGCGTCCTCGGCCGCCGCCCCGGTCTGCACGGTGCCCGAGAGCACGCCCTCGCCGAGATCCCAGGTCAGGTCGCCGACATCTCCCTCCCGAAGATGCGTCCGACCGGCCTGGGCGGCCTCCACGCCGGTCAGGCCGGCGATCTGGTGCTCAGGAATGCGCGGCACGCGGGAGTCATGAGGCATCCCTCCAGCGTAACGCGTCGGCGCCGCGCTCAGCTGGGCCGGGCGGGCAGCACCGCGTAGACGGCCCGGGACGAGGCAGGCTCGAGAGCCTGGTCGACGAGGGCCCGGGCGAGATCCTCGCGCGGCAGGGGAGCGGCACCGGCCTCCTCCGGCGGGACGAGCCGGTACGCCTTCGAGCCGAGCAGGTCGATGATCCTCCCGGCCCGCAGCACCGTCGTGCGCAGGCCGCTCGTCTCCAGCAGCAGCTCCATGCGACGCAGATCCGCGATCGATCCGCCGCCTGCGAGGCGGCGCAGCGGGGCGAGCGCGCCGCGCAGGGCCCGCGGCGCCCGGGCGGGCCCGTCGAGATCCACATGGGAGGCGGCCACGAGACGACCCACGCCGACCGCGCGCAGGGCCCGCACCAGTGCGATCGTCGTATCGGTACGGGACATGGTCGGTTCCGAGCCGAGCTCCGTGCCGTGCCCGAGGACCACCGCATCGGCTCCAGCGACGGCTGCGGCGAGCTCGTCCTCGGACGAGGGGGCGGCCCCCCGCACCTCGAGATCGCGGGTGAAGCGGGCGACCGCGGCGGGGTCCGCGGCGGTCGCGGTGACGGCGAGGCCCCGCACGACGGCCTCGCGCATCACCGCCTCGCCCAGCTGGTCATCGGCCCCGATCACGACGAGGCGGAAGGGGGCGGGGGCGGCGGAAGCGGTCATGGGGGAAACCTACCGGGATGCGGACCGCTTTGCTCGCGGGGCGGGGCGGTGGAAGAGTGCCGGGAGTGAGCGTCGCCCCACCCCCGGTCCCCGCGCGACAGGTCCTGCGCCGCCTCGTCCCCTCGGTCTATCTGCCGACCGTCCTCGAGGCCTCCGGGGAGAACGCGCTGCTGCCCGTGATCCCGCTGATGGCGCTGCAGCTCGGCTTCAGCGTCTCCGAGGCGGCCGCCCTCACCGTGGTCTTCGGCATCGCCTCGGTGCTCGGACCGATCCCCGCCGGGCGGGCGATGTCCCGCATCGGGGCGCAGCGCGCGATCATCGTGACCGGGGTCCTGCTGGTCCTCGCGAACCTGTCCGCGCTGGTCGTCCTCGGCGGCGGCATGGACGGGGAGCCGCGGCCGGTGCACCGCCTCGCCCTGGTGGCGCTGCTCGTGGTCATGGCCGCGGCGGGACAGGTGTGGGCGCTGGGGAGGCAGACCTACCTGGGCACGGCCCTGCCCGCCCCGATGCGCGCCCGCGGCATGACGCTGTTCGGCGGGATGATGCGGATCGGCCAGGTGATCGGTCCGCTGCTGGGAGCCGCGGTGATGGCGCTCGGGCACACCAGCTGGGTGTTCGGACTGTTCGCGACGATGACCGCCACGGCCACGATCCTCGTGGCCGTGTTCATGGTGCCGGGGGAGCCGGGCGCGGACGCGCCCCGGCACCCGGCGCCCGCGGAGAGGCTCGCGCGCAGGCCGCGGCGCAGCGAGGCCGGGCACCGGCTGGACCGGGCGGTCCTCGCCCGGATGGCCGTGGTCGGGGCCGGCATCACCCCGGTCATGATGGGTCGCGTGAACCGGCCGGTGATCGTCCCCCTGCTGGGCGCCTCGCTCGGGCTGGACGCCACCGCGATCTCCGCGATCTTCGGCGCCACGGCGGTCCTCGAGATCGCCCTCGTGGTCCCTGCCGGGGTCCTCATGGACCGGTACGGGAGGGCCGCCGTCGCCGTTCCCTGCTCGGTGCTCATGGGCGCCGGCTTCGTGCTGCTGGCCGTCCTCGCGGGCGTCCTCGGCGGAACGGGGACGAACGGCGCGGTCCTCGCTCTGCTGCTGCCGAGCATCCTCATCGCGATCGGCAACGGCCTGGGCTCGGGGATCGTCATGACGCTCGGGATCGACACCTCGCCCGTCCACGACCGCACCCGCTATCTGGCCTGGTGGAACACCCTCCTGGGGGCGGGGCGCCTGACCGCGCCGCTGCTGGTGACCGCGGTGACCCTCCTCGCCCCGGTGGCTGCCGCCGGAGCCGTCAGCGGCGTGCTGTGCCTGCTGGGGGCGGCCTGGCTGGGCAGGACCCTGCCCTCCCTGGTTCCCTCGGGCGGGACCCGCCGCTCCTGAGCTCTGGCCCGAGGGCCGGGACGGACCTAGGCTGGGCGCCGGGCGTCGGTCGCGGCGCCCTCCGGCCACGACGCGCCGCGCGCGGTGGCGTCGCCTGACAGAGAGGTCCGCGATGGCCTACGCCCTGCGCCCGTATCTCACCTTCCCCGGCACGGCCCGGGAAGCCCTCGAGTTCTATCGCTCGATCTTCGGCGGCGAGCTCACCGTGCACACCTTCGCCTCCTTCCACGCCCTTCCGGAGGGCTCCGCGAGCGGGGACAAGGTCATGCACGCCGACCTCGTCACCGAGTTCTTCACGCTGCATGCCTCGGATGCGATCCCTGAGATGCCCGAGCCGGTCCGCTTCGGCGAGAACGTGAACCTGTCCCTCATGGGCGAGGGAGCCGATGCCCTCGAGGAGCTCACCGTCGCGTTCGAGAAGCTCGGCGACGGCGGTCGCGTCACGATGCCGCTCGCCCTGCAGATGTGGGGCGATCACTACGGCGCCCTCGTCGACCGCTTCGGCACCGCCTGGATGGTGGACGTGCACGTCCCCGGCGACGACGTCTGAGCCGGGTCCGCCCCCGTCGCCCTTCGTCGGTCCCGCGGCCGACGGACGTCGCTTGCGCGGCGCGCCGTGCTCCGCTGGAATCGGAGGGTGCCCCTCCTTCCCGCGCGTCCCTCCCGTCCCGGCCTCCGCACGACGGAGCCCGGCGATCCGGGCCCGATCCCCGCGGTGTCCTTCCACGACGTGGCCGTGCTGCGCGAGGACGTGCTCATGCTGGACGGGGCGAGCGGCCGGGTGCAGTCCGGGCAGATCCTCGCGCTGACCGGGCGCAACGGCTCCGGCAAGACGACGCTCCTGCGGGTGCTCGCGGGGCTCCTGGCCCCGACGGCCGGCCAGGTGGCCGTCCTGGGGCGTGTCCCGGACGAGCGCGACCGCCGCTTCCGCCGCAGCCTTGCGGCGCTGATCGGCCCGCCGATGAGCGCCCGCGACCTCACCGTGGAGGAGAACCTGCGCTTCATCGCCGCGACCTGGGGCGCCCGGGCGGATCCGGCCCAGGAGCACGCCGCCCATCTGTTGGAGTCGCTGTCCATCGGCGCCCTGGCCGGGCGCTACCCGCATGAGCTCTCCAGCGGGCAGTCCCAGCTCGTCGCGATCGCCATGACCCTCTCGCGTCCCTTCGACGTGCTCCTGCTCGACGAGCCCGAGCAGCGCCTCGACGCCGAGCGCCTCGACCTCGTCATCGGCCTGCTCGCGCAGCAGGCCGAACAGGGCGCGGCCATCGTGCTCGCGAGCCACAGCCCTCGTCTCGTGGAGGCGCTCGCCGATGTCGCCGTGCATCTCGAGGCGGAGGCATGAGCCGCCGACCGCCGCCGGGCCCGGACCCCCGGACGCTGTGGGAGCGCGCCGACGGCCGCAGCACCCTGCCGGCGGTGCGGGAGGCGTGGGGTCGGCGCCGCGGCGCTCGCACCGGCCGCGACACCGCCTACCTGATCTATCTGGTGGTCCTGACCATCGCCGTCTTCGGGCTGACCCCGGCCAGGGCCCTCATGATCGGACTCGCCCGGCCGGACACGATCATCCTCCTGACCGGCTCGCAGTCCCCGCAGCTGCTCACCGCCGGCTGGCTGCTCCTGTGCGCCGGCGCCGTCCTGGTCGGCACGATGCGCGGTCCGGTCGTGATGACGCCGTTCTTCACCGCGACCCTCGGCGCCTCGGCGATGCCTCGGCACCTGACGCTGCGCTGGCCCCTGCTGCGCTCCGCCGCCGTGCTCGGTCTGGCGGGAGCGTGCCTCGGCGCGGTGATCGGAGGGACGCTCCTCATCGGCGGCGGCGCGGACGGGACCGACGTGCTGCTCATGACCACGGCCTGCACCGGGGCGGGGCTCATCGCCCTGGGCCCCTGGACGGCGGGCGAGGTGCTGTCCCCGGATCGGCCCGATGCGCTCGGCCTGCGCGCCTCCCTCCGGCGGCACCCGTCCCGGCGCGTGCTGGGGGCGCCCTTCGCCGCTGCGGCCGCCGCACCGATGCTCGCCCTCGTGCTCGCGCTCGCCGCGCTCGCGGCGGCCCTCGCCCCCGTCCCCTGGGGGATCGGCGCGGTGCTGTGGAGCGGCACGACGCCTCCGGAGGCGGCGGCCTGGGCCTTCGCGTTCCTGCTCTCCGGCGCCAGCACCGTCGTGCTGTGCCTGACCGGCCTGGACCTGCTGCACGGCCGGGTGCTGTCCCTGCAGGCCGGTTCCTGGAGCGCGGCCGGGATCAGCGCGATCACGGGCGATCTGAGCGCTGCGGCGGGCAGCTACCGCGCGCTCCCGCGCACCGGGAGGCGGCTGGGGGCGATGGGCCGCCGCGGCCGCGCCGCGACGGCGCCGGTGCTCCTGTATCTGCGCCGAGACCTCGTCGCCCTGCTGCGCACCCCCGCCCGTCTGGTCGTCGGCGTCCTCGCAGGGACCGGGTCCTTTGCACTGCTCGTCCTCGCCGCGGACGCGCAGGGTCCGCTGCGCTGGGTGGGAATGGCCCTGGCCGGTCTCGGGGTCTGGGCGGCCTCCGGCGTCCTCGTCGACGGGATGCGGCATGCGGTCGCCACGCTCGGGGCGCCCGTCCTGCTGGGGCACGGGGTGCGGATCCAGCTGCTGCTGCACGCCGTGGCCCCGGGGCTTCTCCTGCTGCTGCTGGCCGGGCTCGGAGGGGCGTGCGCCCTGGCCGGGGGCGCGGAGGCAGGCAGCGTCTCCCTCGCCTTCCTGCTCGCCGTGATCAGCATCGTCGGGCGGGCCCGGGACGCCGCCAAGGGGCCGATGCCGCTGCGGCTGGCCGCCCCGATGCCTACCGCCATGGGCGACGCCTCGATCCTGCCGATGCTTCTGTGGCAGGGGGACGCCGTGCTGCGCGCCGTCGGTGCGGCGGTCCTCCTGGCCCTGGTCTCCGGCATGGCATCCTGGGCGGGTCTCGCCGTCGCGGCCGGGATCCTCGCCCTGCTGCTGATCGAGCTCGCCGTGCGCCTGAAGGAGCTCTCCTCATGAGCGGTCCGCCTCCGCCCAGCATCCGCACGACCTCCGATCCGCTGATCCGCCGCGCCGGCGAGGCCCTCGGGCGCCTGAACGCCCGCCATCCCTGGAACCACAACGCGCACTTCCATCCCTGGATCCTGGCCGGGATCCCGGCGCGGGCCCGGTCCGCGCTCGACGTGGGCTGCGGACGCGGCGACCTCGTGGCCGCCCTGCGCGGGCGTGTCCCGCATGTCGAGGGCATCGACCCGGATGCGGCCATGGCCCGCGCCGCGGGAGACCGCTTCGCCGTGCTCCCCGCCGTCCGCATCCGCGCCCTGCGCCTGGAGCAGCTGGATCCCGCTCAGGAGCGCTACGACCTCATCACCATGGTCGCGAGCCTGCACCACATGCAGGTCCCTGACGCCCTCGCCCGCGTCCGCTCCCTGCTGCGCCCGGGCGGGCGTCTGCGCATCGTCACCCTCGTGCGGCCCGTGACCTGGCGCGACCATGCATGGGACGTCGGGAACGCCCTCGTGAACCCGCTCATCGGGATCGTGAAGCACCCGCGCCCGGCTGCGGCCGCGGAGCGGGAGCGAGCGCAGGACGCGACGATGCCCGTCCGCGACCCGCAGCTGACGCTCGCGGAGCTGCGGGAGGCGGCCTCCCGGCTCCTGCCCGGTGCCCGGATCCGCCGGCGGGAGGGCTTCCGCGTCACCCTCGCCTGGGAGGCGCCGCCAGCGGGATGAACCTCCGCTCGCCGGTGCTCGCGACCGCATCGAGCAGTGCCGCGGTCACCCGCAGCGTGCGCGCGGCCCCCGGTCGCCCGTGCGCCCGGGCGAGCACGGGGCCCAGCTCCCGGGCGAGGGCGGTGATCGCGGTCAGCGGGCGCATCGCCAGGGTGATCCGGCGGATCCTCCCGTCCGCCTCCAGCTCGAGGTGCTGCATTTCGTGCAGGTCCACGCCCCGCACCCGGGCGCGCGCCACGAGCAGCGCCGCGCTCCCGTCCCGGATCTCGTGCTCATAGCGGAAGCCGCTGACCACGGAGAACACCGCGGTGAGGAGCACCTCGACCTCCTCGGGACCGCGGAAGACGAAGCGTTCGGTGAACGGGGAGACGAGCTCGGCGCCATCCCCGAGGGCGCGCACGGCCGCCTGCGGGTCGCCGGTCTCCCCGGCCCTCCTCCAGATCTCGATCGCGGACATGGCGGCTCCTCGCAGCAGGACGTCGGCGGGCTGTCGGGACCGACACTACGGAGCCGCGGAGGCGGGCGGAAGACGGGGAGAGCACCCGATATGTGTACGATCGTCCTCTGCGTCGTGGTGGGCGCGTCGCCACCTCCTCACGTCCTCGCGAAAGGCATCCGTCCGTGTACTCGCTCCTCCTCGCGATCATCTACATCGCGTTCATCAGCCTCGGCCTGCCGGACTCGCTCGTCGGAGCCGGATGGCCGGCCATGCAGAAGGACCTCGGCGTCCCGGTGGCCTTCGCAGGGATCATCACCATGATCATCGCGAGCGGGACCATCGTCTCGAGCCTCGCCTCGGAACGGGTGACACGTCGCTTCGGCGCCGGCGCGGTGACCGCCGTCAGCGTCGGCATGACCGCTGCCGCGCTCATCGGGTTCTCGACCTCCGGCGCCTTCTGGACGCTGTGCCTGTGGGCGATCCCCTACGGGCTCGGCGCGGGCGCCGTCGACGCGGCGCTGAACAACTACGTCGCCCTGCACTACGCGGCCCGCCACATGAACTGGCTCCACAGCTTCTGGGGCGTGGGGGCATCCATCAGCCCCTTCATCATGAGCTGGGCCATCTCCTCCGGCCGCGGCTGGTCCAGCGCATATCTCACGATCGGCGTCGTCCAGGCCGCCCTGACGCTCGCGCTGCTGCTGAGCCTGCCGCTGTGGGGGACGGCTCGTCGCCGCGGGCAGGGCGGGGGAGCGGAGGCCGCCGGGGACGGGGCGCCGCCGACGGAGGACGGGGAGCACCACCGCACCCACGTCCCGCTGTCGCAGGCGCTGCGGATCCCCGGTGTGCTGCTGATCCTGGCCGCCTTCTTCGCCTACTGCGCCCTCGAGGCCACCGGGATCCTCTGGGCGGCGACGTACCTCGTGGCCGAGCGCGGGGTCGGCGCGGCCACGGCCGCCGCCTTCGCCTCCCTCTTCCTGCTCGGGATCACCGCGGGGCGATTCCTCGCCGGCTTCGTGGCCGACCGGATCGGGGACCGGCAGCTGATCCGCGGCGGATTCGCGGTCGTCGGCATCGGCGCCCTGCTGCTGGCGCTGCCGCTCGAGACCGACCTGCTCGCGCTGGTCGGCCTCGTCATCGCCGGACTGGGCTGCGCCCCGATCTATCCGGCCATCATCCACTCGACGCCGGGCAACTTCGGCCGCCGCAGCTCCCAGGCCATCATCGGCATCCAGATGGCCGCGGCCTACACGGGCTCGACCCTCGCCCCGCCGCTGTTCGGCGCCGTCTCCACCTGGACGGGCATGTGGATCCTGCCGTTCTTCCTGGCCGCCCTGGTCATCCTGGGTCTGGTCATGTCCGAGCGGCTGAACCGGCTCGTCGCCGCCCGGGAGGGGGCGGCGTGACCGCGGCCGGCCCGAGCGGGCACCGACCTGGCCCCGATCGCCCCGCGCCCGTCCGTGCCGGAGAGCGCTGCTCCCCTCCCCGGATGGACGACGTGCTTCCCGCGAGACCGGCGACCGGCTCCTCCCTCGCCGTGATCGAGGGACTCCTCGCCTCCGGCGCGACGAGCGCCGTCGTCAGCGACCTCGACGGCGTGCTGCGGGTGTTCGACCCCGAGCTCTGGGCGGAGCTCGACGAGCGGATGTCCGTCCCGGCCGGCACCGCCTTCCGGGCGATCCTCGCCAGCCCGGTGCTCGGGGAGGTCATCCGCGGACGCATGACGCACGCCCGCTGGCGGGAGCGCGCCCGTGCCGATCTCGCGGCCGCCGGAGTGCCGGCGGGCCAGGCCCATGACGCGGTCGCACGCTGGGCCGCCGCCCCGGCGCGCGTGGATCCGCAGGTCCGCGACCTCCTCATCCGCGCACGAGAGGCCGGCCGGACCGTCCTCGTCCTCACCAACGGCACCGACAGGGTGCGCGAGGAGGTCGCGGCGCTGGACCTCGCGGCCGTCATCGGCCCGGAGGGCGAGCGGCTGCTGAGCTCGCACGAGATCGGCAGCGCCAAGCCCGAGCAGGAGACCTACGCCGCCGCGCATCGACGGCTCGAGGAGCTCGCCGGCGCCCCGCTCGCGGCGGACGAGGTCGTCCTCCTCGACGATTCCCCGGGCAACGTCGAGGCCGCGATGGCCTTCGGATGGCGCGCCGTGCTGCACGAGGCCCCGGGGACTCCCCGCGGATGACGCCGGGCGGGGATCGGGGCTAGACCGCGCCGAGTCCCAGGACCCCGCGCAGCTCCGCGACCACCCGGGGATGCCCCACGAGCACCAGCTCCCCGGACGGGTCGTCCACGGCCTCCGCCCCGGCCTCGGTCGCCAGGAGCCGCCCGCCCACGAGATCCCAGACCTCGTTGCGGTAGGCCACGAGCGCCCCCACGCGGCCCTGTGCCAGCAGCCCCCAGTCCGCCGACGGGGCCCAGGTACGCAGCACCCGCTTCGCGGAACGCTCCAGCGCCCCGAAGACGCGATCGCGTCGCGCGTCGCCGTGCTCCACCGCGTAGCCCTGCGTGAAGGACACGGTCGTCACCCGCAGCGGGGATGCCGCACCCAGATCGAGCCGCTGCGGCTCCCCGTCGTCCGGCCCCTCGAGGAAGGCGCCGCCCCCGGCGACCGCCCAGAACGTCCGCCGGCGCGGCGAATCGTGCACGACGGCGACCAGCGGCTCGCCGCCGCGGCACAGGGTGATGCACACGCCGTACACGTCCAGCCCCAGCACATAGTTGTTGGTGCCGTCGAGCGGATCGATGAGCCAGCGCAGCTCCGCATCGGGCCCCGCCCCCTGCTCGCCCTCCTCCTCGCCGAGGATCCCATGATCCGGGAAGCGCTCCGCGATCCCGGCGGCGATCAGCGCCTCTGCCGCGCGGTCCGCATCGGTGACGACATCGGCGCCGTCCCCCTTCGCATCCGCTCGCGCCCGCTGCTGCCATGCGACCGCGAGATCCCCGGCGCGCCGGGCGAGCACGACCGCGAGCCGCGCGGCGTCGACGAGCTCCTGCTCGGTCATCTCAGCGTCCCCCATGTGCGGCGACGACCTCGCCCAGCCGGGCGATCGCGCTCTGGATGACCTCCGGCGCGTGCGTGACGAAGCTCAGACGCATCGTCGAGCGGTCCGGGGAATCGGCGAAGAAGGACCAGCCCGGCAGATAGGCGACCCCGGCCGCGACCGCCTCGGCGAGCATCGACTGCGCGTCGAAGCCCTCGCCGAGCGCGGCCCACAGGAACATCCCTCCCTCGGGGCGCGTGACATGCGCACCCGCCGGGAGCACCGGGGCGAGCGCCGCGGACATGGCGTCCCGACGCTCCCGGTACACGGCGCTCACCCGGGCCACATGCGCATCCAGGTCGCAGACCTCGAGGTAGCGGGCAACCGTCAGCTGGTCCACGACCGAGGACTGCATGGAGATCGCGGCCTTCGCGACCGCCAGGGTGTCGAGCATCGGGCCCTGGGCGCGGATCCAGCCGATCCGCACTCCCGGCGCCATGAGCTTGCTCATCGAGTTCATCAGCAGGGTGCGCTCGGCCATGCCGGGCAGCGAGGCGATCGCCGGGTACGTGGTGCCCGTGAAGCTGAGGGCGCCGTAGGGATCGTCCTCCACCAGGGCGGTGCCCGTGCGCAGCAGCACCTCCGCGACGGCGCGGCGCCGCGCGAGCGGCATGGTGCGGCCCGTGGGATTCTGGAAGGTCGGGATCAGGTAGACGAACTTCGGATGGTGCTCGCGGATCGCCTGCTCGAGCGCCTCGGGGACGACGCCCTCGTCGTCGGTCTCGACGCCCAGCATGCGAGCCCCGTGCACGGAGAAGGCCTGCACGGCCGCGAGGTACGTGGGCGACTCCACGAGCACCGTGTCGCCGGGCTCGAGCATCGCCTGGGCTGCGACGAACAGCCCTTCCTGCGAACCGGACGTGATGCGGATCTGCTCCGCCGTGGTCGGCAGATGCCGGGACACGCGGCGGGCGGCCTGCTCACGCAGCTCGAGCTCGCCCTCGCTCACCCCGTATTGCAGCGCCCGTGCTCCATGGTGCGTGAGGACCCAGTCGTAGGCGGCCTGCACGTCCGCGAGCTCGAACAGCGCCGGATCGGGGATGCCTCCGGCGAAGGAGACGACGTCCGGCCGTGCGGCGAGGGCGAAGATGTCCTTGAGCGGGGAGGACTCCATCCCGGCGTAGCGGGCGGCGATGGGGAAGCGGAACGGCTCAGGCGCGGTCATCCTCCTATGGTGGCACGCGCGCCGTGCCCGCAGGCGCCGAAGCGAGCAGGGGCGAGGCGCCTCACGCGACCCCTCACAGGCCCAGCGCGCCCTGCTCCTCGAGGGCGCCCTCGAGGACGAGCAGCGCACGCTTCGTCTCGATCCCGCCCGCATATCCCGTCAGCGACCCGTCCGAGGCGAGCACCCGATGGCACGGGACGAGGATCGAGATCGGATTGGTGCCCACGGCCCGGCCGACAGCCTGCGCCGCGCGCGGTCGGCCGAGCCTGCGGGCGAGCTCCCCATAGGTGGTCGTCTCGCCGCGGGCGATCTCCCGCAGCAGGGCCCACACCTGGTGCTGGAAGGCGGTGCCCTGCGGGGCCAGCGGCAGCTCGAAGCGCTCCCGCTGCCCGGCGATGTAGGCGAGCAGCTGGTCGCGGGCCTCCGCCAGGAGCTCGTCGCCCGGACCCGCCGGATCGCCCAGCCGGGAGGCGGTGGGGAAGTAGGCCTGGTCCTCGCGCCAGACCCCGGTGATCGCCGGCCCCTGGGCGGAGATGACGTAGATGCCCAGCGGTGTCGGGATCCGCAGATGGCGGGGCGGGGCCGGTGCGGATCCGTCCGTCCGCGGGATGCTCGGGGTGCTCATGAGCGGGTGTCCTTCCGTCGTGACGGCCGGGCAGGGAGCCCGGCCTGGTGATGCCAGAGATGCATGGTGGCGTAGGACCGCCATGGCGCGGCCGTGGCCAGCAGCGCCGCCAGCGCGGCATGGTCCTCGGCGAGGCCCAGGTCGCGGGTCGCCGCGAGCAGCGCCACGTCCCGGGGCGGCGCCAGGTCGATCGCGCGGACGCCGCGCAGCAGCGCGTAGTCGGCGGTCCAGGGGCCGATGCCCGGCAGGGCGAGCAGCTGCTCCCGCAGGTGCCCCGCGTCCGCGGCGAC
>NZ_JBHLSV010000036.1:0-34053 GCF_042434575.1 Brachybacterium hainanense | reverse complement strand
CGGCCCCGCCCGCCGCCGCGGCGGACCGTGCCGCCGCGTCCGGGCAGCTCGGGCCGGTAGCCCGGCACGACATCGGCGCCGATCAGCGTGCGCGCCGCCGTGGTCGCCGCCCGGGGGAGCGCCGAGGGGAGGGCGCCGGCCACGTCCATCGCCGCCGATGCCCCGAGGGTCAGCAGGTCCCAGCGCCCGGCCGCCATGCCCCAGGCGGCGCGCGCGGGAGCCGATGCCTCCTCCGCCCGCAGGCGCCGCACCAGGTCACCAGTGTTGATCCCCACCGGGCAGGCGCTCTGGCACATGCCGTCGACCGCGCAGGTCTGCATGCCCTGATACCCGTAGGCCTCGCGGATCGCGGCCGCCGTCGCCGCGTCCCCGCGCTGCTCGGCGAGGGCCGCGTCCCGGCGCAGCACGATCCGCTGCCGGGGCGTGAGCGTCAGGTCGCGGCTGGGGCACACGGGCTCGCAGTACCCGCATTCGACGCAGCGATCCGCCTCCTCCTCGATGCCGACCACCGGCTTGAGATCCCGCATGTGCGCGGAGGGGTCCTCGGTGAGCACGACGCCGGGGTTCAGGATCCCCAGCGGGTCCACGAGCGCCTTCAGCTCCCGCATGACGCTGTGCAGCATCGGCCCGTACTGGCGTTCCACGTACGGGGCCATGGCGCGGCCCGTCCCGTGCTCCGCCTTGAGGTTCCCGCCGTGGCCCAGCACCAGGTCGACCATGTCCTCGGTGAAGGCGCCGAACCTCCCGGAGCCGCCGTCGAGGTGCTCGTTGACCAGGAAGTGGATGTTGCCGTCCTTGGCGTGCCCGAAGATCACCGACTCCTCGTAGCCGTGAGCCTCCAGCAGGCCCTGCAGCCCGCGGCAGGCCGCATCCAGCTCCGCCACGGGCACGACCACGTCCTCGAGCAGCGCCGTCGACCCCGCCGGGCGCGCGCCCGCGACCGCGGCGTACAGGCCCTTGCGCGTGGACCACAGGGCGGCGCGGCGGGAGGCGTCCTCGGTCATCGCGAAGGGCGCGGCGAGCTCGAGGGAGGTCGCGAGATCCTCCGCCGCCTGGACCGCGGCCGCGAGGGCACCGGGATCATCGGCGCGCTGCTCGACCAGCAGCGCCGCATGCTCGCCGATGTCGAGCCCCGCGATCTCGGCGGGCGCACCGGGCAGCGAGCGCGCGACCACGAGGGAGCGGGCATCCAGCAGCTCGATCGTCGCGAACCCGGCGGCGACCACCTCCGGCAGCGGCGCCGTCGCCGCGGTCAGCGAGGGCAGCACCAGCAGGCCCGTCGCGGTGAGCTCGGGGACCGGCACCGTGCGCAGCACGGCGGAGGAGACGAAGGCGAGCGTGCCCTCGGAGCCGATGATGAGATGCGCGAGCATGTCCGCGGGGGAGTCGAAGTCGAGCAGGGCGTTGATGCCGTAGCCCATCGTGTTCTTCAGCGCGAAGCGCTCCCGGATGATCCGCACCGCCTCGGGGTCCTCGCGCACCTGCCGCTGCAGGCGCAGCAGGCCCGCGAACAGATCGGGCTCGTCCGCGCGCAGCGCCGCATCGGCATCGGCCCGGGAGGTGTCCACGACCGTGCCGGAGGGCAGCACGAAGCGCAGCGACTCCAGGGTCCGGTACGTGTTCTCCTCGGTGCCGGCGGCCATGCCGGAGGAGTTGTTGGCGATCACCCCGCCCAGCGTGCACGCCGCCTCCGAGGCCGGGTCCGGGCCCAGACGGCGCCCATGCCGGGCCAGGTGCGCGTTGACCTGCCGCACCGTCGCCCCGGGACCGACGCGCACCCGCGCGCCCTCGTCCAGAACCTGCACGTCGCGGAAGCCGCCCCGGACATCGGCCAGCACCGAGGCGGACTGCGCCTGCCCCGACAGGCTCGTGCCGCCGGAGCGGAAGGTCAGGGGCCGATGCTCCGCCCGTGCCCGCGCGAGCAGCGCGATCACCTGTGCCTCGTCGGCCGGGACCGTGACGGCCTCCGGGATCAGCAGGTAGTGGGAGGCGTCATGGGCGAGGGCGTGCCGGGCGACGACGTCGGTGTCGAGCTCCGGGGCCTCGAGCGGAGCGGGCGCAGCGGAAGGGGCCATCGTCCCACCGTAGACCCGGCGGCCGTCGTTACACTTCCCCTATGTCTTCTGCGTCCACCACCGCCCTGGTCCGCCGCCCCTTCGAGGGGATCCCCGCCGAGCGCGATCTCGTGGCGATGCGCCAGCTGATCCCCGCCGCGACGATGACCGCCGCCACGACCGCGGAGCACGGCTCCGTGCCGGTCACGATCGCGACGATCCTGCCGATGGCCTGGCCCGCGATCCGCCGCTCGGACGGCTCCGTGATCATCGGCCTGCAGGCCACCGTCCCCGGCGGGGACCTGTCCCGCGCCTTCGGCCAGGCGATCGTGCAGGCGCTCGCCGTGGAGCCGGGCACGCCCGTCCCGACCCTCGAGCTCACCGCGGACTCCCCGCGGCTCCAGGACGTCCTCGACCTGACCGGCGACTTCCCGATCACGGTCCACGAGACATTCGACTTCTGGGTCGACCCGGGGGCCGAGCGCACCGAGGAGGTCGAGCACTCCCTCGAGCACGCCAACGAGTCGATCTCGCCGACGAAGCCGGTCGCGGGTCTCGAGCACGCCTACTGGGTCGACGCCGGCCCCAAGGAGCACGTGCGCTGGGTCCTGGATGCGGACGAGGACCGGGTCTACGACGCGGTCGCCCGCCTCCACGCCCGCCGCGAATCCGCGATCGCGGAGGACACCCGGTACGTCGGCTCCTTCCGCGCCGAGGGCATGACCGTCCCCGTGTGGGACCTGCCCTCCGGCTTCGGGGCGGAGGGCGCCGAGGCCGTCGCCGCCGAGTTCCGCGAGCGCTTCCTCGCCGCCCTCGAGTCGACCGAGCCGCTGACCGCCCTCGAGCGCCGGGCGCGCGGAGGCATCGTCGCCCGCCAGGTGACCCTGCGATGACCTCCGCGGGGCAGGACCTCGGCGAACGGCCGACGTCGGTCGCCGTGGTGATCCCCGCCAAGAACGAGGCGGCGCGGATCGAGGCGACGATCCGGGCCGCGCGCAGCATCGACCGCGTCGACCTGGTCGTGGTCGTCGACGACGGCTCGACCGATGCGACCTCCGCCGTCGCGATGGGGGCCGATGCCCTCGTCGTGCGGCACCGCAGCAACCAGGGCAAGGCGGCCGCGATGGCGACCGGAGCCCAGGTGGTCGCCCTGCGCGAGGACACCGCCCGCGCCGACGGTCGGGAGGCGACGGCCGAGGATGCGGCGGGGGAGGAGCCCCGCGTGCCCGGGCACACCGGGCCGTTGCCCGTGATCGGCGCGGATCTCACCCCGCGGGCCCTGCTGTTCCTGGATGCCGACATGGAGGAGAGCGCCGCGGCGGCCGCCCCCCTCGTCGACGCGGTCCTGGACGACGGCGTGGACATGGCGATCGCGCTGCTGCCCCCGCAGCCCGGCGCCGGCGGGATGGGCATCGTGGTGGGCACGTCCCGCAACGGGATCCGACGCGCCACCGGCTGGGAGCCGCAGCAGCCGCTGTCCGGCACCCGCTGCATCACCCGGCAGGCGTGGGAGGCCTGCCAGCCGCTCGCTGCCGGCTGGGGCGTGGAGACCTCGCTCAGCATCGATGCGCTCGCCGCCGGCTTCGACGTCGAGGAGATCCCCTGCGACCTGCATCATCGGGCGACGGGGAAGGATCTGCGCGGCCAGCTGCACCGGGCCGCTCAGCTGCGCGACGTGCTGCGCGCTCTCGCGAAGCGGCGGCACATCCTGCCGGCCGAGGACGGCGCCGCGCTCGAGATGAGCGGGAGCGAGGACGAGCACGCCTCGCCGCCCGTGGGCTCCGATGATCCTGATGACGAGCGAGAGCGGCCACGGGTCGCGGAGCCCGACGCGCAGGAGCAGGACGCCGATCGGCTCGTCGCCCTCCCCGTCGACGGGGAGTTCAGCCCGGAGCTCGCGCGGATGCTCGAGGACCACGACCCGGCGGTGCTCGACGCCCGGCTGCGCGCCCTGCCCGTCGCGGCCCCCTTCGCCCCCGACGATGTCGTGTTCCTCGCCGGGATCGACCTCGACGCGCTGCGCCGACGGCTCGAGGCGGCTCCGGTCGAGGAGCCCTTCACCCCGGACCAGACGGTGCTGATCGCTGCTCACCTCGCCCTGCCCACGCCGCGGATCCCTGCCGAGGCCGATCTGCCGCTCACCCCCGAGGACTATGCGCGGCTCGTCGCCGAGGCCAGCGCCGAGCCCACGGAGGACTGATGGCGCCCACCGGCCTGCACGCCGTACTCACTCCGTGGGGACGCCGTGCCCGGACCTCATGGCGCGCGGCGCGCGCACCCGGGTGCGTGCGCCGCTGATCGACCGCGCGTTCTGGGCTCCGCGCTTCCCTCGGCGCCGAGGGCGTGCTCTCCTCGGCGGGATCGCATGCTCACCCCTCCCGCACGCGCACCCAGCGGCGCGGGCCGGTGCGCACGAGCATGCCGTCGCGGATCTCGAGGGTCGCCTCCGGATCCCGGACCGGGACGCCGTCGACCTGCACGGCTCCCTGGAGGAGAAGACGCCGGCGGGCCGATCTGCTGAGCTCGGGCCGGATCCGGTCGAGCAGCTCGAGCGCGGTCAGCGTGCGGGGGTGCGGACCTGTTGCCAGGTCCAGGACCGCGTCCGGGATGTCCTCCGGCGTCCCACGCTGCGAGAAGACCGCGAGGAACTCCTCGCGCGCCCGGCGCGCGGCCTCGGCCCCGTCGTAGCGGGCGACGACGGCCTCCGCCAGGGCGAGCTTCGCGTCGCGGGCGCGGAGCCCTCCTGCCGCGGCATCGGCCTCGAGCTGGGCGACACGGGCGTCAGGGAGGTCCGTGTACGCGCTCGCCCACGTGCCCACCAGCGGATCCGCGAGCGACATGACCTTCCCGAGCTTCTCTCCGGGCGGGTCCTCGAGAGCGACGTAGTTGCGCAGCGACTTCGACTGCTTCGCGCCGCCGTCCAGGCCCGGCGTGATCACGGTGGTGATGATCGATTGCGGGCGCTGCCCGAGCCGCTGCTGGTAGTGGCGGCCCATCATCTCGTTGAACAGCTGGTCGGAGCCGACGATGGTGAGGTCGCTGCGCAGCGCGGCGGAGTCGTACCCCTGCAGCACCGGGTAGGTCAGCTCGTGCAGCGCGATCTCCCGTCCCTCGGCGATGCGTGCGCGGAACATGTCCCGGGCCATGAGCTGGGCATGCGTCGTCATGGCGAAGAGCGACAGCAGCTGAGGGACGGCCATCTCCCCGTACCACTCGGAGTTGCGCCGCACCTCGAGCAGCTCCGGCTCCGTGCGCAGCACGCGGGAGATCTGCGCGAGGAAGGCCTCCGCGTTGCGGGCGATCTCCTCCTCGCCGAGGACGGGCCGGGTCGCGCTGCGGCCCGTCGGATCGCCGACCTGCGTGGTCGTGTCCCCCAGCAGGAACACCACGGTGTGCCCGTTCTCCTGCAGGTGGCGCATGAGCCACAGGTTCACGGCATGCCCCAGATGGAGGTTCGGGGCGGTCAGGTCGACCCCGTACTTGATCCGTAGGTGCTCGCCCGCGTCCAGGCGCTCGCGCAGGGCCTCTTCGTCGACGATGCTCTCGATGGTGCGCAGCATCGGCCGCAGCACCTGGTCCGCAGGGGACGGCGCAGGGGACATGGCACGCTTCCTCTCAGGTCATGGAGGAATGGCGCGGCCAGAGCCCCCGTGGATGCACGAGAGGCGAGGACCTGGGTCCTCGCCTCGAGCTCTGGTCGTTCCGCGTGCGGGCGTCACGCACCGCCGGCTGCGACCAGAGCCGGGCGATACGCATACAGGCGCGCGAACATGGAGGGGAGCGTAGCACGGGCCGATAGGCTCGCCGCATGGATGAACCGCAGGATCTCCGGATCGTCGAGCTCGACAGCGATGCGGCACCGGCCCTCTGCGCCGCATCTCCCTCCTGGCGCGCGGCTGTTCCGAGCTGGGTGTCGGCGCGGGCCCGGGGCGCATCGCCGCGACTCCGGTGTCGAGCGGCCCTCGCCTACGGCGGCCTTCGCGGGCTCTCGCCCTGCCTCGGCGCCGCCGCCCTTTCGATGATCCGGCCGATATCCTCCTGCGCCGCCGCTGCGCGACCTCGATCCTCGGAGCCGTCCTCATCGCTCTCTCCGTCACCAGGGCGGCCCACGGATTCCTCGCCGGGATCCGGCTGAGCGGCGGGGACGCGGTCTTCTCCTGGAGCGTCCTCGTGCTCGGAATGGTCGGCGCCGGCGGGGCCGTATGGTCCAGCCGATCGTCGACCCCGACGATTCGACGCCGCCGCGATGCCGGCGGCCGCCTGCGGATCGTGGATCCTCGTTCCCTCATCGTGTCGATATGGGTACGGGAACCCACGATCGATGCTGAGGACCCTGCGGGCGCCGCCTCGGCGCAGGCTTCCGGGTCCTCGTCGGCCCCGCCGTCGTCCTGCCCCTCGTCACCCTCGGCGCGAGCCGCGCACCTGCTCCGTCGCCATCCCGGCCGTTGCATCGGGCAGCGCCGCGGGCAGCAGCACCAGCCACATGGCGAGCGCCCCGGCGACGAGGACGGCGCCGGTGTCGTTGACCAGGAAGCCGACCCAGGCGCCGACCACGACGGCCAGGCGCACGCTCCAGGCCACGGGGACCTGCGCGTCGAGAGCGGCGAGCCGCGCCAGACCCGCCCGCTGCGGCATGAGCACGAGGACGCTGAGCGCGATCGCCGCGAGCGTGAGCACCAGCAGACCCGGATAGCCGACCGTCATCGCCCAGTTCTCCGCGAGCTTGCGCCAGATCACCTGCAGCAGGTCTCCGGACAGGACGCTGTCCACGAAGCGGCCCAGGTGGGTGCGCTGCTCGGGCGGACGCGTCCAGTCGGCCAGCGCGACGGCGCCGACGAGCGCGGCGGCCAGCGCCCCGAGCCCCAGCACATGCCAGGGTCTCAGCCGGATCCCGGACACGAGCAGGGCCAGCAGTCCCAGCGCCGGGGTCAGCGCGAGCATCGAGCCGAAATCCGCCCCCATCGACGGCGCGACGCACACGGGGATCGCGGCGCCGCCCACCACGAGCACCCGCAGCACCCGGCCGGTGCCCGTGCGGGCGGCCGCGAGCAGCGCCAGCAGCAGGAGCGTCGCCGCCCCCAGGACCAGGCCGAACAGGTGATTGGAGATCCCGTAGTAGCGACCGCCGATCATCGCCTGCGCCCCGAGCGGCGAGCCCATCTGCAGCCGCGACCCGGTCGCGGACTCCAGCAGGATCCCGGCGAGCACGATCCCCGCGCTCGCCCCGACGAGGCCCAGCCGGCTGCGCCTCCACGGGCCCAGCAGGACCAGGGCAGCCAACGGCACGCAGCCCAGCCAGATCACGCCGATGAGCGCCAGGGTCGGATGCTCGGCCCGCCACCACGGCAGGGCGCCGGCGGCGAGCCCCACGGGTGCGGCCAGCGGCGTGCAGACCGCGAGGGCCCGGCCGATGGCGGCCAGGCGCGGGCGCCGGGCCAGCGGCGGCACCAGCAGGACGATCACGCCGAGCACCCCGATCCCCGCCCAGGACAGCAGCGCGGGCACCTCGGCGTCCCGCAGCCGGTCCGCGGCCATGGTCCGGTCCAGGGCCAGACGCTGCGGGTCATCGGCCTCGACCATCGCGATCGGCTGCCCGGGGACCGTCGCGGGTGCCTCGAGGCCGTGGCTGCGCAGGATCGTCGGTGCGATGTCGGTGAGGATCACGACCCCGTCCTGATGGGTCGAGCCGCTGGTCAGCGCCAGGGACGGCATGCCGGTGTCCATGACCGCCTGGAGCATGACGCGCCCGGGCACGTCCGCGGCGCCGGTCTCCACCTCCCGCGGCGCGGTGCCCGGCACGCCGCCGTCATCGGGGAAGTACCCCGCGGAGACGAGCAGGGTGCGGGGGAGGCCGGCGGCGCAGTCGCCGCCGGTCGTGCCCCCGCCTGCCGCGGCGAGGGCCTCGGCGGCGCGCGCGTCGAGCCGGGAGAGCGCCTGCTCGCGGTCGTCGGCTCCGGTCGCCGGGACCGCGCCCAGGTCGAGGACGACCAGCGAGTCCTCGCTCGTCGAGAGCTCGGCTCCGGCCCGGGCGATCGCCGCGTCGGCCTGTGCGTCGGTCCCGGAGGCGTCCAGGTCCACGACCCCGCCGGGCAGCTCGGCGAGCAGGTCCACCGGCGGGTTCGGCACCCCGGCCGAGGGCGGGGCGTCCGCGGCGAGGCCGCGCCAGCCCGTGCGCAGGCTCTCCTCGCCCTGGCGCAGCGTGGACCGCGGCGTCATGCTCGCGGCGTTCATCGCGCCGAGGCTCGCACCCTCGGCCAGGCACTGCAGCGCCGGGGTGCGGGAGGAATCGATGTCCTCCCAGGTCAGGCCCGCCGTGACGAGGACGAGCCGCACCGGGGGCAGCGGCTCATGCGATTCCGCGCGCGCCGCGCCGGGCAGGGCGAGCACGGCGGCCGCGCCCAGGGCGAGCAGCAGCGCGATCACGGGGGTGAGGACTCGGCGACGCACAGGCACAGCCCGATCGTACGAGGAGCGCCTGATCAGCTCCGTGCCGCCGCCGGGGGTCTCACCGGATCTGCACGTCTCCTCCTTCCTCCGGGCCCCACGAGGCAGGCACGGAGGACCATGGGAGGCCCATGCCGCGTGAGGAGAGCAGATGAGCACATCGGATGCGAGCAGCGGACCGGAGGCGGTGCGCAGCCGGCCCGAGCCGATCGCCGAGGCGCCGCCCGGCCCGATGCCGGACGGATTCGCCGAGGCCCTGGCGCGCCTGCGCGAGGAGCTGTCCCCGGACGAGCTGCACCTGCCCGGCGCTCCCGCCGCGGCTCCGTACGCGGGCGACGTCCGCTCCCGCGCCGCGACCGGCACCGTCTTCGCGGTCGCCGCGCCCCGCACCGTCCCCGCCGTCCAGACCGTGCTGCGCATCGCCCACGCGCACCGCGTGAGCGTGATCCCCCGCGGTGCGGGGACCGGGCTGTCCGGCGGAGCCGTCCCCGACCACGGGTCGATCGTCCTCACCCTCGAGCACCTGGACCGTATCCGCGAGATCGACGTGCTCGACGAGGTCGCGGTCGTCGAGGCCGGCGTGATCACCGGCGACCTCGACGCGCACCTGATGCCGCTCGGCTTCTTCTACGCGCCCGATCCGGCCTCGGCCGCGATCTCCAGCATCGGCGGGAACATCGCCACCAACGCGGGCGGGCTGCACTGCGCGAAGTACGGCGTGACCCGCGAATCGGTGCTGGGGCTCGAGGTCGTCCTCGCCGACGGGACGCTGCTGTGCACGGGGCACCGATCGATCAAGGGGGTCACGGGGCTGGACCTCACCCAGCTGATCATCGGCTCCGAGGGGACGCTCGCCGTCGTCGTCGCGGCGACGCTCCGGATCCGGCCGAGGCCGCCCGCCCGCCGCACCGTCCTCGCGCGGTTCCCGGACGCCGCCGCGGCGGGCCGCGGCGTGAACGCCATCTCCCGCAGTCCCGTCCGTCCCGCCGCGACCGAGCTCATGACCGCCCCCACCCTGCGCGTCGTCGACGCCGCGCACGGCTCCGAGCTCGCGCGCGGTGACAGCGCCGTGCTGCTGCTCGAGCTGGACGGCTACGGGGTCCCGGAGCAGACCGCGGACCTGGTCGCCGTCCTGGAGGCCGAGGGGGCGCACGTCCACCGGCCCGACGACGCGGAGGCGGAGATGCTGTGGGCGCTGCGCCGCGCCGGCCGCGGACGCGGGGAGGGGACCTGGCGGATCGGCGAGGACGTCGCCGTGCCCGCCTCCCGGCTCGCCGAGATGCTCGAGCAGGTCGAGGAGATCGGCCGCGGCCGGGGCGTCGAGGCGACCGTCCTCGCCCACGCCGGCGACGGAAACCTCCATCCCGCCTTCGCGCTGCCGATCCCTGACGGGGCGGACCCGGATCGCGTCCCGCAGGTGCTGCACGAGGCGGCCGATGATCTGATCCGGGCGGCCCTCGCCCTCGGCGGCACCATCAGCGGCGAGCACGGCATCGGCCGCGCGAAGCTGACCTGGCTCGACCTCGAGCTGCCGCCCGCATCCCGGCAGCCGCAGTCCCGGATCAAGGCGGCGTTCGACCCGTGCGGCATCCTCAACCCCGGGAAGGCGATCTGAGGGGGCGGGCGTGGACGGCCCGCGACCGTCCCCCACCCCCGGACTACCCTGCCGGTATGCGTTACGGATTCCTCGGTCCCGAGACCACCTTCACCCACCAGGCCCTGCTGCAGGCGCTCGCCCAGCAGACGGCCGGGGAGCCTGCGGGATCCGAGGAGGCGGTGCTCGTCCCCTTCACGAGCGTCGCCACCGCCGCGACCGATCTGCTGGCCGGGGACCTGGACGCGCTCATGGCGCCGATCGAGAACTCCGTCGAGGGCGGCGTCTCCGGCACCCTCGACGTGCTCGCCGCCACGAGCGACATCACCATCGTGGCCGAGGAGATCGTCCCCATCACCTTCGTCCTCGCCGCCCGGGAGCCGATGCAGCTCGACGAGGTCGACCAGGTCGCCTCCCACACCCACGCCCAGGCGCAGGTCCAGGGCTGGCTGCGCGCGAACGTCCCCGGGGCCGCCGTCGTCCCCGCCTCCTCGACCGCGGCCGCCGCCAAGCAGCTCGTGACCGTCCCGCAGGAGGAGACCCTGGGCCGTGCCGCGATCTGCTCCCCGCTCGCCGCGGAGCACTTCGGCCTCGAGATCCTCGCGCGGGGGATCGAGGACACCCCCGGTGCACAGACCCGCTTCGTCCTGGTCACCCGCGACGGCCGGATCCCCGCGCGCACCGGTGCCGACAAGACGACCCTCGTCATCCAGCTGCCGCACGACCGCTCCGGCGCCCTGCTCGAGGCGCTGCACCAGTTCCAGACCAACGGCGTGAACCTCTCGCGCATCGAGTCCCGCCCCACGGGCGATGCGCTGGGCCGCTACAGCTTCTCGATCGACATCGAGGGCCATCTCGCCGACCGTCGCGTCGGCGATGCGCTGCGCGGCCTGCGCCGCGTCTGCCCGATCGTCCACTACCTGGGCTCCTACCCGCGGGCCGACGGCCGCCATCCCGCGACCAGCGAGGCCACCGCGGACGCCGCCTACGATGCCGCCCATGAATGGGTGATGGCGCTCTCGCGCCAGATCACGGGCCGCTAGGCAGCGGGGGAGCACCGTCATCAGCCGCACACGAGCATCGGCCCCGCGGCGCTTCGGCGCCCTGAGGGACCCGCAGGCCCGGCCGTACCTGTTCACGGCCGGCCTGTCGATGATGGGCGACAACATCGAGCACGTCATCACCTACTGGGTGCTGTGGGAGACCTTCCACTCCCCGGCGCTGGTGGGCTTCCAGGTCATCAGCCACTGGCTGCCCTTCCTGCTGCTGTCAGTGTGGTTCGGCGGCCTCGCCGAACGCTTCGACTGCCGCAGGATCATCACGATCGCGCAGGCGCTGTTCGCGGCTGTGTCCCTGACCTGGGGGATCCTCTTCCTCACGGGGACGCTGGACATGTGGGAGGCCTGCATCCTGCTGGTCCTGCACGGCTGCGCCGGCGCGCTCTGGGGCCCGGCCGAGCAGCTCATGATCCACGACTTCGCTCCGCCGGAGGAGCTGCCGAGCGCGGTGCGGCTGAACGCGACCTTCCGCAGCCTCGGCGTGCTCGCCGGGCCCGTCGTCGGCTCCGCGCTGCTGTACGGGCTGGGCCCGGCCTGGGGCATCCTCGCCAACGTCCTGGCCTATGCGCCGATGACGCTGCTCATGCTGCGCACCCCCTTCACGGGGCATCTGCGCAGCGGCTTCCGGCGCAGCACCCGTGTGACCCTCCGCGAGACCGGTCAGGTGCTGCGCGGCGTCGCGGGCGACCGCGTGCTCATCGGCATGATCGTCCTGACGGGGCTCATCGCCGTGTGCGTCGGCTCGAGCCTGCAGGTGTCGATGCCCTCCTTCGCCGATGCGCTCGGCGCGGACGAGGGCGGCTTCGGATACGGCGCCCTGCTGTTCGCGAGCGGGATCGGCGGTGTGGTGGGCGGCTTCCTGCTCGAGGCGACCGGCCTGATCCGTCCCACCCTGCGGGCGGCGGTCCTCGCGACCGTGCTGTTCGGCCTGACCACGGTGATCGTCGCGACCACCTCGAGCTTCCCGCTGGCGCTGCTCGCCCTCGTCGTGGGCGGGGTCGCGAACCTCGCGAGCGCGACGATCGGCCAGGCGGTCGTGCAGCTGCGGGCCCCGGTCGAGCAGCGCGGTCAGGTGATCGGCGTGTACGGCATGTTCGGCAGCGGCATGCGCACCGGCAACGGGCTGA
Source organism: Brachybacterium hainanense (assembly GCF_042434575.1). Taxonomy (NCBI): domain Bacteria; kingdom Bacillati; phylum Actinomycetota; class Actinomycetes; order Micrococcales; family Dermabacteraceae; genus Brachybacterium; species Brachybacterium hainanense. The sequence goes on along the minus strand of NZ_JBHLSV010000036.1, from coordinate 21,776 downwards.
CCCTGGCGGTGCTCGGCAGCCTCGTCGGCGTCACGGGCGCGGTCCTCGCGGGCGGGGTCGCGCTCGCCCTCGGGGCGCTGCTCGTGGGTGCGGCGACCCTCCTCGGCGGACGACGGATCAGCGGTCGCCGGCGCGGATGATGAGCGCGGCCGGTTCGACGGCCGCGATGAGGTGCGTGGCCGGGGCCTCGGTGTCGCCGTCCAGCTGCACCGGCATCGGCTTGGAGGAGGCGACCGTGACCGAGCGGGTCAGGAAGCGCTGCATGGTCGACAGCCGCGGCCCGGCGGACAGGCGCGGGTTCACGACCTGCGTGAGGATCTGCCCGAAGCCTGCGGCGCCGCGCCAGCCCAGCGCGAGGATCTCCAGGTGCCCGTTGTCGATCGTCGCATCGGGCATGAGGGTGATGCCGCCGGGCAGCTTGCCGACGTTGCCGATCAGCACGGTGCGGGCCTGCAGGATCTGCTCGGTGCCGCCCGGCAGCGAGACCACCACCTCGTGGGAGCGGCCCGCGAGCTTCCCGAGCCCGGCGAGGACGTAGGCCGGCCAGCCGAAGCGACGCTTGAGCTTCACATCGGTCGCGCCGACGATCTCCGCATCGGCCCCGTACCCGGAGATGACGAGGAAGATCCGCTTCGGGGCGCGCTCGGCGGCCTGCACGGACATGCCGGACTGCAGCCAGCCGACATCGATCCGGTGGTCGATCCCGGTGATGGCGTGCTCGACGGCGGCCTGCACGTTCTCGAGGGGCACGTCGAGATTGCGCGCGAGCAGGTTCCCGGTGCCGCCGGGGATGATGCCCATGCGCACGGGCCCGCCGGCCAGGGCGGAGGCGACCTCCCGCACGGTCCCGTCCCCGCCCGCGGCGAGCACGAGGTCCGCCCCGTCGCGCACCGCCTGGGTCGCCTGCCCGTGCCCGGCGTCGTCCCGGGTCGTCTCGTAGAAGGACAGCTGGATGGAGCCGATGCTGCGGCGCATGGCCTGCTCGACCTCGGCGCGGAAGCGCTCCGGCTGCGGATACTTCACGGGGTTCATGACCACCGCGAGGTGATGGATCGGCGCGGCCCGGTCGTAGGAGACCGGTTCCTGCTCCCCGTCGGCCTCGAGAGCCCGTGCGGCCCGGGACGCCTGGGCGACCTCCTGCGTGAGCAGGCGCTCGCTGTGCAGCCGGGCGCGCAGCTGGGCGAGCTCGCGGCGGGTGGCCTCCTGCCTGCGCAGCAGCACGGCCAGCATGACCACGACGAGCAGTCCGATGAGCAGCGAGGCGAGGATGAGCACTCCGGACAGGTCCATGATCGAAGAGTAGCCGGGTCCCCGGTAGTCTGGGGAGATGATCGATCTGCGTCTCCTGCGCGAGAATCCCGATGCCGTCCGCGATGCCCAGAAGGCCCGCCGCCGCGACCCCTCCACGGTCGACGCGGTCCTCGCCGCGGACTCCCGCTGGCGGGAGGCGACCACGGCCTTCGAGTCCGCGCGCGCGCAGCAGAAGGCCTTCGGGAAGCAGGTCGCGCAGGCGAAGGGGGAGGAGAAGCAGGCGCTGCTGGCGGAGGTCAAGCAGCTCGCCGCCGACGTGAAGCGCCTCGAGGCGGAGACCGCGCAGGCCGCCGCGGAGCGGGAGGCCGCGCTGCGCGTCATCCCGAACCTCGCGGAGGGAGCCCCTGAGGGTCTCGAGGAGGACTTCGTGGTGCGCGAGCACGTGGGCGAGGTGCCGAGCTTCGACTTCCCCGTGAAGGACCATCTGGAGATCGCCGAGGGCCTCCGGGCCATCGACATGGCCCGCGGCGCGAAGGTCTCCGGTGCCCGCTTCTACTTCCTCACCGGCGTGGGCGCGCAGCTCGAGCTGGCGATCCTCAACGCCGCGATCGACCAGGCGACAGCCGCCGGGTTCACCCCGATGATCACCCCGACGCTGGTGCTGCCGGAGTCGATGGACGGCACCGGGTACCTGGGCGAGCACGCCGACGAGGTCTACCACCTCGACAAGGACGACGACCTCTACCTCGTGGGCACGAGTGAGGTCGCGCTCGCGAGCTATCACCGGGACGAGATCCTGGACCTGACCGACGGGCCGATCCGCTACGCCGGCTGGAGCGCCTGCTACCGGCGCGAGGCCGGCAGCTACGGCAAGGACACCCGCGGCATCATCCGCGTGCACCAGTTCCACAAGGTGGAGATGTTCTCCTACTGCCGCATCGAGGACTCCTATGCGGAGCACGAGCGCCTGCTGGACTGGGAGCGGGAGATGATGGCGCGGATCGACGTGCCCTACCGCATCATCGACACCGCCGCCGGGGACCTCGGCACCTCCGCGGCCCGCAAGTTCGACTGCGAGGCATGGTTCCCCAGCCAGCAGACGTACCGCGAGCTCACCTCGACGTCGAACACGACCCAGTTCCAGGCGCGGCGGCTGAACATCCGCGAGCGGCACGTCGACGGTCTGCGTCCGGTCGCGACGCTGAACGGCACGCTCGGCACGACCCGCTTCCTCGTCGCGATCCTCGAGAATCACCAGCAGGCCGACGGCTCCGTCGTCGTGCCCGAGGGCCTGCGCCCGTACCTCGGCGGCCGCGCGGTCCTCGAGCCGGTCCGCTGACATGGCCTCCGGCAGCGGGCTGCGCAGGGCCGTGCGCCGTGCGGCGGGGCGGGTCCTCGTCGCCCTGCGTGCGCCGCGCGGACACCGGAGGGACACCTCGGGGCCGGGCAGGCGTGGCAGGGTGAGCGGCATGGAGACCACCGCGCTGAGCACCGCCCCCGCAGGCCCCGAGATCGCGGAGATCGAGGCCGCCCTCGCCGCGGCCCTCGCCCCGCTGCAGGAGGAGACGGCCCTCGTGGGCCTCGACGTCGACGGCACCCTCGTCGACCATGACGGGATCATGTCCCCCCTCGTGCACGAGGTGCTGCAGGAGTCCGCGCGACGCCACCACGTCGTGATCGCGACGGGCCGTTCGCTGGGGGCGACCCTCCCCGTGGTCCGCGCCGCCGGGGTCGAGCGCGGCTACGCGGTCTGCTCCAACGGCGCCGTCACCCTCGAGCTCGACCCTTCCGAGGAGGACGGCTACCGCGTGCTCGACGTGCGGACCTTCCGCCCCGGATCCGCGCTGCGCGCCCTGCGCGAGGTCGCCCCCGGCGCCCATTACGCCGTGGAGATGGCCGATGGCCGCTTCCGTGCGACCCCTGGCTTCCAGGACTCGAGCTTCGGCGTCGAGGCGGAGGAGACCGAGCTGGAGGACCTCCTCCGGCTCGAGGCGGTGCGCGTGGTCGTCCACGTCCCCGACCTCACTCCGGAGGAGTTCGGCCGGGTCATCGCCGAGTCGGGCGTGCACGGCGTCGAGTACGCGATCGGCTGGACGGCCTGGCTGGACATGGCGGCCCCGGGCGTGTCCAAGGCGAGCGCCCTCGAGCTGGTCCGGGAGCGCCTGGACGTCGAGGCGCGGCGCACGGTCGCCGTGGGCGACGGCTGGAACGACACGGAGATGCTCGCCTGGGCAGGCGTGGGGGTGGCGATGGGGCAGGCGCAGGCCGGCGTCGTGGAGACCGCAGACCTGCGCACGGCCGACGTGGGCCGCGACGGCGCCGCGCTCGTGCTGCGGGCGCTGCTGCCCTCCTGAGCTCTCATGAGCCGCTGAACACCGGATCAGCGGCGCACGTCCAGGAGCACCTTGCCCAGATGTCCGCCCTCGCGCAGCAGGGCGTGCGCCAGGGCGCCCTCCTCGAGAGGGAAGCGGGCATGGATCGGGATGCGCAGGCGGCCGGTCTCGAGCAGCGGCCACACGAGCTCGTGGGTGCGGGCGAGGATCTCCTGCTTCTGCGGGACGGGCCGCGCGCGCAGCGTCGTGCCGATGACCCGGGCCCGTTTCGCCATGAGCAGGCCGATGGGCAGCTCGCCCGTGCCGCCGCCGAGCGTCCCGATGATCACCAGCCGCCCGTCCGTCCGCAGCATCCGCACGTTGTCGGCGAGGGCGTCGGCACCGATCACGTCGAGGATCACATCGGCCCCGCCCGCCTCGCGGACCGCCGCCACCAGGTCCGTGGTGCGGCGGTTCCAGGCCTCCGCTGCGCCGAGCTCGCGCAGGTGCGCCGCCCCCGCATCGGAGCCGGCGGTGCTCAGGACGCGGGCGCCGAGCGCCCGGGCGATCTGGATCGCGGCGGTGCCGATCCCGCCCGTGCCGCCGTGGACGAGGACCGTCTGCCCCGCCCGCAGCCCCGCCTCGATCACGAGATTGGACACGACCGTGGCGGTGACCTCGATGATCCCCGCGGCGTCGGCGACAGCGATCCCCGCGGGCACGGGAAGCAGCTGCTCCTCGGGCACGGCCACGGCCTCCGCGTAGCCGCCGCCGGCCAGCAGGGCGAGGACCTCCTCGCCGGTGTCGCGGCGGCGGCCGGAGACCTCGAGTCCCGGGATCGCTGAGGCGCCCGGCGGCGGCGGGTACTGCCCGGCGACCTGGGCGAGGTCGGCCCGGTTCACTCCGGCGGCGCACACATCCACGAGGACCTCGCCGGGGCCCGGGAGGGGTTCGGCGAGATCGTCGAGCCGGAGCTGGTGCGGGGCGGGATTCGTGAGCGCGCGCATGGATCCACCGTAGCGCCGCGGGCCTCCCGCCGAGGCGGCGGGAGGGCGTTCAGACGCGGGCGCTCGACTCCTCGAGCACCCCCTGCTCCTGCGGGGACGCGGTGGAGGAGGCATCGCTCTGCGCGCCGGTCCCGCGCTCCGCGGTCGAGGACCGGAAGGACGAGGAGGCGAGGGTGACGGGCCCGCGACGGAACTCGTAGGTCGTCCCGCCGATCTGCACGCTCCGCAGGGCGTAGGCGGTGACGCTCACGCAGGAGCGGGTGCTGAAGGTCGTGGTGAAATGCGGCTGCCCCATGGCCACCTGACGCCGGTTCACGGCGTCGTAGGTCCAGTCCCCGGTGTAGCGGGTCGTGTAGGCGAGGTAGCCGCTGATCGCGGGGGCCGCGGCATCGACCTCGGGGACGCTCCAGCCGGAGCTCCCGGTCGCCGCGCTCCACCGGAGGGTGCCGAGCGATGCCGGGAAGTAGACGGTGATCCTCGCGTTCGTGGGCCGCTGCGAGGAGGACGCCGGCTCCGCCCAGAGCCCGCGTGCGGGGTAGGTGCCGCGGCCGTCGATCTCGAGGGTCTGGCTCCTGAAGCCGCAGCTCGAGCGGACCTGCACCCAGCCGTTGAGCCCGGGGGCGGAGGTCGTGGAGGCGGCGAGCGCCGGGGCGGCGATCGAGACGGCAGCCGTCGGTGCGGCCCAGAGGGCGCCTGTGACGAGGGCTCGGCGGGTCAGGCGGGGAGAGGGGTTCACGGATCTGGCCTTCCGGAGGAGTCGTCCCCGGCACGTCGGGGTCGCGCTCGGGAGCCGTGGCGGCAGGACCCACCATAAGTGGACAACAGTCAGAAAATGCACACCTGTCAAGAATGTGGTGCAGAACTCGACGTCGCTCCACCGCCCCGAGGGACCGCGACGGGAGGCCGGACCGCCGGACCGCTGTGTCGCGGTAGGCTTGTCCGCGGCGTTCCCGGAGGTCCTCGCGCTCAGCTCCTTCCAGACCCGTCCTCGGTCGGGGTGGACGGGGCGGGCTGCACGGACCGGCAGGGGAGCACCGAGGAGGGTTGACAGAGCGGCCGAATGTGGTGGTCTTGAAAACCACTGTGCGGCACCCCCGTACCGCGGGTTCGAATCCCGCACCCTCCGCGTGCGATGTCCCGGGGCGTCGTCCGCAGACGCCAGGGATGCATCGTTCCCGGTCGGGCGGCCCCGGTGACGTGTCGCCGGGGCCGCTCAGGGCCCCTGGGGCCCGAGGTCGGCGCGGGCGAGGGTCTGCTCGACCTTGCGGGCCAGCAGCACGAGGCACTGCTCGTCGTGGCCGCGCAGGTGCTCCAGGGCGGCGAGCGCCGTGATCGCGACGTCCAGCAGCTCGTCCTCGACATCGGCCCGCGCGTGGGTGATGCCCTTGCGCGGGTTCTGCCCGGTCATCCCGATGAAGGCGGCGATCGCCTCCCCGGCCTCCTCGGTGATCTTCCCGATCCGCGACCAGGTCTGCGCCTCGGGATCGCGGTGGGTGTTCGCGCCGTCGATCCAGGCGCTGAGCGCGGCGATGCCGTGCGCGGTGGGATCCGTCATGAGGCCGAGCGTACCGACTCCGGCATCACGTCCCTCGGCGTCCCTGCGCCCGGAGCGCGACGATCAGCCGTGGAACTGCGCGGGGTGGGGGCCGGTGCGGCCGTCGCGGTCCAGCGCGTCGATGGCGGCGAGCTCTTCCTGGGTCAGCGAGAACCCGGTGACCTCCAGGTTCGCGGCGATCCGTGAGGGTGTGACCGACTTGGGGATGACGATCCGGCCCTGCTGCAGGTGCCAGCGCAGCACCACCTGGGCGGGTGTGACCCCGTGTGCCCCCGCGATCGCGCCGATCGCGGGATCGTCGAGCGCGGCGCCCTGGCCCAGCGGGCTCCACGCCTCGGTCGCGATGTCGCGGCGCGTGTTCGCGGCGACGGTCTCGCGGTTCTGCAGCGCCGGGTGCAGCTCGACCTGGTTCACCGTCGGGATGCTCCCGCCGAGGGCGGCCACGCGCTCCAGATGCTCCGGCAGGAAGTTGGAGACCCCGATCGAGCGGGCGAGACCTGCCGCGCGGATCTCCTCCATGCCCTGCCAGGCCTCGAGGTACGCGTCGGTCGCCGGGGCCGGCCAGTGGATCAGGTACAGGTCCACGAACTCCAGGCCCAGCAGTCCGAGGCTCTTCTCCAGCGCCGGCCGCACCCCCTCGCGGGAGAGCCCGTCCAACCACAGCTTGGTCGTGACGAACACATCCTCGCGGGGGAGGCCCGCGGCGGCGAGCGCTCGGCCCACGCCCGCCTCGTTGCCGTAGATCGCGGCGGTGTCCACGCTGCGGTATCCGGTCTCCAGGGCGGTCTCGACGGCGGCCCGGGCGCCGTCGTCGGGGACCTGGAAGACCCCGAAGCCGAGCTGCGGCATGACGGTGCCGTCGTGCAGGGTGATGGAGGGGAGGGGGGTGGACGGAGTGCTCATGCGTGGGCTCCTTCGAAAGGTGCGGGGGCGGGGGAGAGGGGGCGGGCCAGCTCGCCGCCGCGGACGCGGGCGGCGATGGTCAGGACCACGAGGCCTGCGAGGGTGACGGCGGCGCCCACCCACAGCGGGGAGGTGTAGCCGGCACCCGCGGCGAGCGCGAGGCCGGAGGCCCAGGCGCCGAGGGCGTTGCCGATGTTGAAGGCGGCGATGTTCGCCCCGGAGGCGAGGGTGGGAGCGGCGGAGGCGAAGGTCATGATGCGCATCTGCAGCCCGGGCACAGTGGCGAAGCCGAAGCCGCCCATGAGGGCGAGGGAGGCGATCGTGGCGACCTGGCTGGTCGCGGTCAGCGCGAACACGACGAGGATGATGGCGAGCGCCGTGATGATGACCGTGAGGCTGCGGATGAGGTTCCGATCTGCCGCCCGCCCGCCGGCGAGGTTCCCGACGAACAGGCCGGCGCCGAAGACGATCAGCAGCCACGGCACGGACGTGCTGGCGAAGCCCGAGACCTCGGTGAGGGTGAAGGCGATGTAGGTGAAGGCGCCGAACATGCCGCCGTAGCCGAGGATCGTCACGGCCATGGACAGCCATACCTGGCCGGAGCGGAACAGCGCGAGCTCCTGCAGGACGGAGCCGCCGGAGGCCGCGGAGGTGCGGGGGACCAGCACGGCGATCGCCGTGAAGGCCACGAGGCCGATCGCGGTGATGACCCAGAAGGTCGCGCGCCAGCCGTGAGCCTGGCCGATGAAGGTGCCCATCGGCACCCCGGCGACGTTCGCGACGGTCAGGCCCGCGAACATGATCGAGATCGCGCCGGCGCGGCGCTCCGGGCGCACGAGGTCGGCAGCGACGACCGCGCCGATCCCGAAGAAGGCGCCGTGGCACAGGGCGGCGATGATCCGGCCGGTCATCGCCAGGGCGTAGGTCGGGGCGAGCGCGGTGATCAGGTTTCCGGCGATGAACAGGACGAGAAGGCCCAGCAGCGCGGTGCGGCGCTCCATGCGGCGCAGCGCGATGGTCAGGGCGATGCCGCCGATGGCGACGGACAGGGCGTAGCCGGAGATGAGGTGGCCGGCGGTGGTGTCGGAGACGGCGAGGTCCGCGGCGACCTCGGGCAGCAGGCCCATGATCACGAACTCGGTCAGGCCGATGCCGAAGCCTCCGAGGGCGAGGGCGTAGAGAGCGGCGGGCATGTCTGCCTTCCAGGAGGAGGTATGGATGATGCGTGCGCAACTGTTGCACAAGTAGGTAGTTGCGTGTGCAACAGATAGATGTTTGCACGCGCGCGCTATCGGCGCAAGTCGAGTACGATGTGAGCCATGCCGCCGCGAGCAGGCGGCGGGCCGGAGGCCGGACTCGGCCCCCGAAGAGACCTTGACCTGGAGGACCCGATGAGCGTCTCCGACGATGCGATCGAGGTGCGCGCCCGCGGGTGGCGCACCCTGGTCGCCCTGCACGGCCTGATCGAGAGCCGCCTCGAACGCACCCTGCAGGCCGAGCACGGTCTGTCCGTCGTCGAGTTCACGGTCCTGGACGCCCTCAGCAGACAGGACGGCTGGCACATGCGCATGCAGCAGCTCGCCCGCGCCGCCGCCCTCTCCTCGAGCGCGACCACACGCCTGGTCACCCGGCTCGAGAACCGCGGCCTGCTCACCCGCATCCTCTGCGCGGACGACCGCCGCGGCATCTACACGGAGCTCACCGACGAGGGGGTGCGCCTGCTCGAGGCCGCGCGACCCTGCCATGACCGCGTGCTCGAGGAAGCCCTCGCCGAGGCCGGCTCCGTGCCCGAGCTCGCCGCGCTCGCCGGGGCCCTCCATGGCGCGGCCGCGACGACGGTCTGACCCCGCCGTCTCGCCGCCTGCGCACGGGGCCGCGCCGTCTCCGGGCGGGTGAGCCGACGCCGTGCGCGAGCCGTCATCCGTGGGACCGGGTGGAACCGGGACCGCTCCCGCGCGAGGATGAGCGGGACACCCCGCGCCCGGCATCAGGAGCCCCCATGACGCAGCAGGACACCTTCGAGGTCACGCCCGCCTTCCTCGAGGAGCTGATCGCCCTGCGCCGCGAGCTCCACGCCGATCCCGAGATCGGCCTGGACCTCCCGCGCACGCAGGCCAGGATCCTCGCCGCGATCGAGGACCTCGACCTCGAGATCACCCTGGGCCGGGAGACCACCTCCGTGGTCGGCGTGCTGCGCGGCGGCAGGCCCGGACCGGTCGTGCTGCTGCGCGGGGACATGGACGGTCTCCCCGTCGTCGAAGCGACGGGCCTGCCCTTCGCCTCGACCAACGGCGCCATGCACGCCTGCGGCCACGATCTCCACATGGCGGGCCTGGTCGGGGCCGCCCGGCTGCTCGCCTCCCGTCGCGCGGACCTGCCCGGAAGCGTCGTGCTCATGTTCCAGCCGGGGGAGGAGGGCTACGACGGAGCCGGTGTCATGCTGCGCGAGGGGCTGCTCGACGCGGCCGGGGAGCGGCCCGTCGGCGCCTACGGCGTGCACGTCAGCGCCGATGCCCCCTCCGGCGAGATCTCCACCCGCCCCGGGACCCTCATGGCCGCGTTCTCCGTGCTCGACGTGCGCGTGATCGGCCGCGGCGGGCACGGCTCGCGCCCTCATGAGGCCCTCGACCCGATCCCCGCGACGGCCGAGATGATCACCGCCCTCCAGACCCACGTCACCCGGCGCACGAGCGTCTTCGACCCCGTCGTCGTCACCGTGGGCGAGGTCCACGCCGGCACCGCCCCGAACATCATCCCCGGAGAGGCGATGTTCCGCGCCGGCGTGCGCACCTTCTCGAACCGCGCCACCGAGCAGATGGCGACCCAGCTGCCCGAGCTCGTGGTCGGCATCGGCCGTGCCCACGGACTCCAGGTCGAGGCGACGTTCCGCAACGTCCTGCCCGCCACCGTCAACGACGAGGCGGAGGCGGCCTTCTTCGCGCGGACCGCGACCGAGCTCTTCGGCGCGGAGCGCTTCATCGACCTCGAGAACCCGCGCACCGGCTCCGAGGACTTCTCCCGGGTGATCGCCGCGGTGCCCGGCGCGTACGGATTCGTCGGCGCCGCCGCCGACTTCGACCCGGAGCACATGCCTCCCTCGAACCATTCCCCGCAGGCGACCTTCGACGACTCCGTCCTCGCCGACCAGGCGCTGCTGCTGGCCTCGCTCGCCTGGACCAAGCTCGCGTCCGAGGTCGGGGACGGCGATCCCGTGATCTGACGGCACGGCCAGGGCGCGATAGGGTGCTGGACCGACCCCACCCCCGAACGCTTCCCGGGCGGCCCCGCCGATCGATGTCGCGGCCGCGCAGGGAGCTCCTCCAGGAGGACCTGGTGCATCCCCATCCCCGTCCGCTGCCGCGCTCCGCGCCCCGCCGACGAGCCCTGCTCGTCGCGCTGCTCGCGGGTCTCCTCGGCTCCCTGACCGTGCTCGGCCCGTCCCTGCTGGCTCCCGCCCACGCGGAGCCGAAGGACACCTACGTCATCGCGACCGACACGACCTACGCCCCCTTCGAGTTCACGGACTCGAGCGGAGAGTACGTCGGCATCGACATCGACCTCATGACCGCCATCGCCGAGGACCAGGGCTTCGAGGTCGAGTTCCAGCCGCTCGGCTTCGACGCCGCCGTGCAGGCCGTCTCCTCCGGGCAGGCCGACGGCATCATCGCCGGCATGTCGATCACCGACGAGCGCCAGGAGGTCTTCGACTTCTCCGAGCCCTATTTCACCGGCGGCATCCAGCTGGGGGTCCTCGAGAGCAGCGACGTCCAGTCCTACGAGGACCTCGCCGGCCAGAAGGTCGCCGTGAAGACCGGCACCCAGGGCCAGACCTTCGCCCAGGACCACGCCGAGGAGTACGGCTTCGAGATCAGCTCCTATCAGGAGACCACCGACATGGTCGAGGCCGTGAAGTCCGGCCAGGCGGTCGGCTACTTCGAGGACTACCCCGTCCTCGCCTACGGCATCCAGCAGGGCTCGGGCTTCCGGCTCGTCGGCGAGCCCGAGCTGGGCGGCGACTACGGCATGGCCGTGAAGAAGGGGCAGAACCCCGAGCTCATCCAGATGTTCGACGAGGGGCTCGCGAACCTCAAGGAATCCGGCGAGTACGACGAGATCCTCGACCGGTACATCGGCGATGCGACGGCCGGGGGCGAGCAGGCCCCGCCCAAGGACATCCTCTCGGTGGCGAAGCAGCACTTCCCCGCCCTGGTGAAGGGCCTCTGGCTGACGGTCGTCGCGACCGTCGTCGCCCTCGTGGCCGCCTTCGTCCTCGGCATCCTCTTCGGCTTCGGACGCCTGTCCGGCATCGCCCCGATCCGCTGGGTCTCCCTCGCCTACGTGTACGTGTTCCGCGGGACGCCGATCCTGATCCAGGCGTTCTTCGTGTTCTTCGCCGTCCCGCAGATCCTCGCGACCTGGGGTGTGACCCTCAGCCCCTTCGTCGCCGGCGCGATCACGCTCTCGCTGAACACGGGCGCCTACATGACCGAGATCGTCCGCGGAGGCATCCAGGCCGTCGACCCCGGCCAGGCGGAGGCCTCCCGATCCCTGGGGCTCGGGCACTGGCGCACGATGCGCAAGGTGGTGCTCCCGCAGGCCTTCCGGATCATGATCCCGTCCTTCGTGAACCAGTCGATCATCACGCTCAAGGACACCTCGCTGCTGAGCGTCATCGGCCTCGCGGAGCTCACCTACCAGTCCCGCCAGATCATCGCCTCGACCTATCTCTCCTCGCAGATCCTCATCATCGTGGCGGCCATGTACTTCGTGGTCATCACGGCCCTGACCCTCCTGTCCCACCGCCTCGAGAGGACGTACACGGCATGAGCAAGATCCTCGTCCAGGACCTGCACAAGAGCTTCGGCGAGAACGAGGTGCTGCGAGGCGTCGACCTCGATGTCGCCGAGGGCGAGGTCATCGCGGTCATCGGTCCCTCCGGCTCCGGCAAGTCCACCTTCCTGCGCTGCCTGAACAAGCTCGAGGCGCCCAGCTCCGGGAGCATCGTCGTGGACGGCACCGACCTCGCCGACCCGGGCGTGCGCATCGACGAGGTGCGCCAGCGGATCGGCATGGTCTTCCAGCACTTCAACCTGTTCCCGCACATGAGCGTGCTCGAGAACGTCACCCTCGCCCCGGTCGAGCTCGGGAAGCTGAGCCGGGCGGAGGCGCGCGAGCGCGGCACCGCCCTGCTCGAGCGGGTGGGCCTGGCGGAGAAGGCCGGCGCGAAGCCCGCCTCCCTCTCCGGCGGGCAGAAGCAGCGCGTCGCCATCGCCCGCGCTCTCGCCATGGAGCCCGAGGTCATGCTGTTCGACGAGGCGACCAGCGCCCTGGACCCCGAGATGGTCGGGGAGGTGCTGCAGGTGATCCGCGACCTCGCGGGCGCCGGCATGACCATGGTGCTGGTGACCCACGAGATGGGCTTCGCCCGCGAGGTCTCCCACCGGACGGTCTTCATGGACGGGGGCGTGATCGTCGAGTCCGGGCCTCCCGGGGAGATCTTCGACGCCCCCCGCAGCGAGCGGCTGCAGGACTTCCTCGCGAAGGTGCTCTGAGGCCGTAGCCTGGCCCGGTCGCCTCCTGCCCGGCGACGCCCCTGCTGAATGGAGACCACCCCCGTGACCGCACAGCCCCTCGCCGCCGCCCCCTGGACCGACATCCCGGAGGGCGGGACGGATCTGCGGCTCGTGGTCGCGGACATGGACGGCACGCTCCTGCAGCCCGACGGCGAGGTCCCCGCCTCCTTCTGGCCCCTGCTGGAGCGGATGCAGGAGCGGGGCATCGCCTTCGTCCCGGCGAGCGGCCGTCAGCTCGCGACGCTGCAGGCCGACTTCGGCCCGCGCGGCGTGCGCTCCTTCGTCGCGGAGAACGGCACCGTGGTCCTCCGCGACGAGGAGATCGTCCAGACCACGACGCTGGATCCGCGGGTCGCGCGAGAGGCGATCATCGCCGGGCGGGAAGCGGCTGCGAGACATGACGTGGGCGTCGTCCGCTGCGGCGTCCACGGCGCCTACGTCGAACGCTCCGATGACGCGTTCCTGCGCGTCGCGGGCACCTACTACCACCGCCTGAGCGTCGTGGAGGATCTGCTCGCCGTGCCCGAGGAGGTCATCAAGGTCGCGGTCCATGCGGCCGGCGGTGCCGCGCAGATCGCCGAGGAGGTGTTCGCCCGCGTCGCGAGGACCGAGCAGGTCGTCGTGTCCGGGGCGAACTGGGTCGATGTGATGCCGGCGCTCGCCGACAAGGGGCGCGGCGTCCGCGCCCTGCAGGAGTCGCTCGGCGCGAGCGCCGCGCAGACCGCCGTGTTCGGCGACTACCTCAACGACCTGCCGATGTTCCCGGCCTCCGAGCTGTCCTTCGCGATGGCGGGCGCCCATCCTGAGGTCGCGGCGGCCGCCCGCTACCGCGCCCCGGGCAACGACGAGGCCGGCGTCGTCCAGGTCCTCGAGCGTCTGCTCGGCGACTGACCGGCCCCGCCTGCCCGGTCACGAGGGCCCGGCGAGATGCCGGGCCAGGTGCCTCCCGGTGGGTCCGAGGGCCCTCCCCGCGACCTCGGCGGGGGAGCCCGCGTCGATGATCCTGCCGCCGGAGGAGCCGCCGCCCGGGCCCATGTCGATCACGTGGTCGGCGTTGGCGATCATGTCGAGGTCGTGCTCGATCACCAGGACCGTCGCACCGCCCGCGACCAGCCGGTCCAGGACGCCCAGCAGAGTGCGCACGTCCCGCGGGTGCAGCCCCACGCTCGGCTCGTCGAACACGTAGACCGCATCGGCCTGACGGCGGCCCAGCTGGCCCGCGAGCTTGAGGCGCTGCGCCTCCCCTCCCGACAGCGCCGGCGTGTCCTCGCCGAGGGTGAGATACCCGAGCCCCAGATCGAGGAGCGCCTGCAGCCGGCGGTGCGCTCCAGGGACGTCGGCGACCAGCGGCGCCGCCTCCTCGAGGGTGAGCTCCATGAGCTCGGGCAGGGACACATGCGTCCGGGGGCCTGCGGCCGCATCGGTCGGGACGGGGCGGCGGATCCGCCGGGCGCGCTCCGCATAGCGGCTGCCGCCGCAGTCCGGGCAGTCGATGTCGATGTCCGGCAGGAACTGCACGTCCAGAGAGATCTGTCCCGTGCCCTCGCAGCGGGGGCAGCGCAGGGAGCCCGTGTTGAAGGAGAGGTCTCCGGCGCGCAGCTGCGCGTCCGCCGCATCCGGTGTGCGGGCGAAGGCCCGGCGCAGCTCGTCATGGACGCCGCTGTAGGTCGCGACCGTCGAGCGGATGTTCACCCCGATCGGCGTCGCGTCGATCCGGTGGACGCGGCGCAGCGGGGCTCCGCCCGTCGTCTCGAGCGAGCGCACGTGCGCGGGCAGCTCCGTCCCGGCGATCCGGGCCTCGAGCGCAGGCACGAGCGAGTCGAGCACGAGCGTCGTCTTCCCCGAGCCGGACACGCCGGTGACGGCGGTGAGCCGGCCGCGGGGGACCACGGCCTCGAGCGCGTGCACCGTGTGCAGAGGCGATGTCCCCAGGCGGATCTCGCCCCCGCCGGACGCCCCCGCCCGGACCACGACGGCTTCGCGCCCGTCGAGGAACCCGGCCAGCTGCGAGGCCGGGTCCGCGATGATCGCCGGGATGTCGCCCTGGGCGATGACCTGCCCGCCCCCGCGTCCGGACCCGGGGCCGATCTCGATCAGGTGCTCCGCCTCCCGCAGGACCTGCACGTCATGGTCCACGAGCACGACCGAGTTGCCGTCGGTCAGCAGATCCCCGATCAGGGCGAGCAGCCCGTCGATGTTGTCCGGGTGCAGGCCGATCGAGGGCTCGTCCAGCACGTACAGCACGCCGGTGGTGCGGTTGCGGACCGCCCGTGCCAGCTGCACGCGCTGCAGCTCCCCGGTCGACAGCGAGGCCCCCGCGCGATCCAGGCGGAGATAGCCCAGTCCCAGCTGCAGCAGCCGCTGCGCCATCGCCAGCAGCTGGTCCACGAGGGCGCGGGCCATCGGGTGCATGTCACCGGGCAGGGGATCGATGATCCCGGGGGCCCAGGCCGCGAGCTCCTCGAGCGTCTGAGCGCTCGCCGCCGCGAGGTCGAGATCGCCGATCCACGGAGCTCGTGCGGCCGGGGACAGCCGTGTGCCCGCGCAGTCCGGGCAGGTCCCGACCGCGAGGAAGCGCGAGACCCGGGCCAGGCGCGTCTCGGTGTCCGCGCGGCGCAGCTCCTCGGTGACGGTGAGCCGGGCGTTGCGGAAGGTGAAGTCGAGCTCGTGCACGCCCTTGCTCGAGGTGACGGCGATGTGCTTCTTCTCCTCGGGGCCGGCCAGCACGATCTCCCGCTCCCAGTCCTCGAGCTCGCTCCAGGGGACGTCGGTGCGCACCCCGAACTCGCGGGCGATGTCGGGCTGGACGCGGAAGCCGAACATCTGCCACGGCGCCACCGCCCCGTCGTCGAGGGTGAGGCTCGGATCGGGCACGAGCGCGGCGTCGTCGACCGTGCGGACGACCCCGGTGCCCTCGCAGCGAGGGCAGGCGCCCGCGGAGTTGAAGGCGAGCTCCTCCGCGCCGGGCGGGTGGACGGCCTCGCCGCAGGCGGGGCAGGAGAAGGGCACCTCGGCGGCGACGTCGATCGTCGGCGGCACCCGGTGCCCGTTCGGGCACACGTGCGAGGCCAGACGGGAGAACATCAGCCGCAGCACGTTCAGCAGCTCCGTCGAGGTGCCGAAGGTGGAGCGGACCCCGGGGACGGAGGGTCGCTGGCGCAGGGCGAGGGCCGCGGGCACGTGGATGACGGCGTCGACATCGGCCCGCGGCGCCTGGGACATGCGGCGGCGCGTGTACGTCGAGAGCGCCTCGACGTAGCGGCGCGAGCCCTCCGCGTAGAGCACCCCCATCGCGAGGGAGGACTTCCCGGAGCCGGAAACCCCGGCGATCGCGACGAGACGCTCGAGGGGGATGTCGACGTCGAGGTCGCGCAGGTTGTGGACGCGCGCGCCGCGCACCTCGACGGCCGTGGGACGGGGCAGATCGCGGAAGCTCACGCGCTCAAGGCTAGTGCGCTCCCTCGGAGACGACGCAGAAGGCGTTGCCCTCGGGGTCCTCGAGCACCGTCCAGGAGAAGGAGCCCATGTCGACGGTGTCCTTCTCGACGGCCCCGAGCTCCACCAGGCGCGCCACCTGCTCGGCGCGGTCGCCGCCCGTGCCGTCGAGGTGCAGCCGGTTCTTGCCGGGGGTGGGGTCCTCGACCTGCTGGAAGGCGAGCGGCGGCTCGGTCCCGATCACCACGTAGCCGTCCCCGAGCTCCTCGGTGACGGGGGCGCCGGTCGCCTGCGACCAGAACGCGGCGAGGCGGTGCGGATTGCGGGCGTCGACGGTGACCTGCAGCAGGCGGAACGTCTCGGTCATGGGGTCCTCCGGGGGACGTGGGGTCGGGATCCCGATCCTTCCGGCCCGCCCGCTCGCCCACAACGCCCGCGGGTGCATCAGCGGTCACGGGCTGTCCTCGGATCCGCTTTGTACCCTGCGGGCATGGACGACCCCGATGAGCGCACCGTGCACCTGCGGCTGGGCATCCCGCGCGCCGGCGACCTCGCCCCGCTGCACGCGATCCACGGCGACCCGCGCGTCGGGACGCACGTCCCGGGCCCGCGGTCCACGGATCCCTCGGTGACGCGCTGATGGACGTGCTCTCCGAGGTCTGGGCGCGGATCCTCCCGCAGGCCCCCGACGTCCAGGACGGGCCGTGGTGGGCGTGCGCGGCGCTCGCCGCCGCACTGCTCGCCGTCACGGTGCCGATGGTCTGGACGCGGGTGCGCCCGGCCGTGACGATCGTCCACGAGCTGGGCCATGCGATCGTCGGCATGCTGCTGGGGCGGCGCTTCACCGGCTTCGTGGTGAGCGCGGACATGTCCGGGCACGCGGTCACGGTGGGGCCGCGCCGCGGCTTCGGCCGGGTGGCCTCGACCTGGGCCGGGTATCCGGCGCCCGCCGTGATCGGCGCGCTCCTCGTGCAGCTGGCGTTCTCCGGCTTCGCGGGGCTCGTGCTGCTGGTCGGCGTGCTCGTGCTGCTCGGCAGCCTCCTGTTCGCCCGCAGCCTCCATACCCTGACGGCGGTCGTGCTGGCCGCGGCGCTCGCCGGGGCCGTCTGGTGGTGGGGCGGGCCGATCGGAGCCGCCGGGCTCGTGCTCGGCGGGGGAGTGCTGCTCCTGCTCGGGGCCTGGCGCCATCTCGGCGCGGTCATGTCCGGCGGCCGTCGGCACGACGACCCGCAGCAGCTGGCCGAGCTCACCGGAGCCCCGGCCTGGCTGTGGAACGGCAGCTTCCTGCTGGTCATCGCCGCCTGCACGGGCTGGGGCGCGCTGGTGCTGATGGACGCCCCGCTGCTCTGAGCCGATACCCGCCGATCCGAGCCGGTCCGAGAACACCGCTCGCCCGGGCCCGGCGCTGTTCGCTCCGCAACAGAGTTCCGCCGTGCCTGTTCCCTCCGGGCACGGTGATGCCGTAGTGTCGACGGTGGCGCATGCGCCCTCCGCGACGGAGGGGGACCCGCGAGGTCGCGCCGCAGGACGAAGGATCTGGTACACACCCCCACGCAGCAACAGTCTCGCGCCGTGGAAGCCCTCTCGTCCGCACCACCCCGCCCCAGCCTCCGGATCTCCGTGACGGCGCATCGGGCGCCCCCGAATCTCCCTGACGGCGCCGCCGTCCCGGGACCCCGGACCGCACCGTGCGGTCCTGCAACAGAAGGAAACAGCACTATGGCTTTCGGCACCGTCACCTGGTTCAACTCCGACAAGGGCTACGGCTTCATCGCTCCCGAGGACGGCTCCGCCGATGTGTTCGCGCACTTCAGCGCGATCGTCGGCACCGGCCGTCGCGACCTCCAGGAGAACCAGCGCGTCGAGTTCGACGTGGAGCGCGGCCCCAAGGGTCTGCAGGCCTCCAACATCCGCCCGGCCTGATCCTCGCGATCGGCTGAGCCCGCGCCCGTCCTCCCCGCACCGGGGAGGGCGGGCGCTCGTGCAGGTCAGACGGTTCCGGCGTCGCGCACATCCTGCGCGGCGAGCAGGCGGACCTCCTCGCTCGTGATGTCCGGCAGATCGACGATCCGCATCGCCTGGCTGCTCATCGCCTCCTCGAAGAGGTTCCGGATCATGCGGCCGTTGCCGAAGCTCGGAGGGCGCGGGGTGGGCAGCAGCGAGCGCACGGCCTCCTCGACGCCGTCGCCGAGCACCATCCCGGCCTGCTGCGCGATCAGGGAGAACATCGCGATCAGCTCGTCGTCCGAGTAGTCCTCGAAGGTGATCGTCGTGGGGAAGCGGGACGCGAGCCCGGGGTTGGTGTCCAGGAGCTCCGCCATCCGGTCGCGGTACCCGGCGACGATGACGACCAGGTCGCGCCGATGGTCCTCCATGAGCGCCAGCAGGGTGTCGATCGCCTCCTGCCCGAAGTCGCCGCCCCCGCCCGGGCCGCCCATGAGGGTGTACGCCTCGTCGATGAACAGCACGCCGCCCAGCGCCCGCTGCACCACCTCGGTCGTCTTCGGCGCGGTCTCCCCGACGTAGCGGCCCACCAGGTCGGCGCGCGAGGCCTCGACCAGCTGCCCGTGCTCGAGCACGCCGGCCTGCCGGAAGATCCCCGCGAGGATGCGCGCGACCGTGGTCTTCGCGGTCCCCGGGTTCCCGACGAAGACGAGATGCCGCGAGGGTGCGGCGACCGGGAGCCCTGCGCGGGAACGCAGCTCGGCGGCCTTCAGCTCCGCCTGGAGCCGTCGCACCCTCGCCTTGACCCCCTCCAGGCCGATCAGCCGATCCAGCTCCGCGAGCGCGTCGCGCTCCCCGTCACGAGGCGCCGGGGCGCCGCCGCGGCGCGGGGGGAGGTCCTCGGGCAGGAGGGTGCGGATCTCCTCGTCGCCGGCGACGTCGATGTCGATCCGCACCGCCTGGCGGCTGATCGCGGTCTCGAGGAGGTTGCGCACCCAGCGGGCGTTGCCGAAGTCGTCGGGGCGCGGGGAGGGGATCAGCTCCCGGAACGCCTCGAGCGTCCCCTCTGCCAGGACCATGCCGCGACGGCGGGCGTGCTCGCGCAGGATCTCCTCGAGCTCGCCGTCGGTGAAATCGGGGAAGTCGACGGTGACCGGGAAGCGGGAGGCGAGCCCGCTGTTGGCGCGCAGGAAGTCGCGCATCTCCTTCCGGTAGCCGGCGGCGATGACGATGAAACGGCCGCGCCGGTCCTCCATGAGTTTGAGCAGGGTGGAGATCGCCTCCTTGCCGAAGTCGCGGCCGGAGTCCCCGGGGGCGAGCGCGTAGGCCTCGTCGATGAACAGCACGCCGCCCATCGCCTCGTCGACCTTGGTCCGCACGAGCTGCGCGGTCCCGCCGATGTGCTCGGCGACCAGGTCGTCGCGCGAGACCTCGACGAGCTGCCCGTTCTCGAGCACGCCGAGGTCGCGGCAGATCCGTCCGATCAGGCGCGCGACCGTCGTCTTCGCGGTCCCCGGCCCGCCGAGGAACAGGATGTGGCGGGTCGGGGCCTCCACCACGACGCCGGCCGCGCGGCGGCGCTCCATCGACCGCATCTCCGCGGCCATGGACTCCACCTGCCGCTTGACGGAGTCCAGGCCGATCAGCTGCGACAGCTCCGTGAACGGGTCGTCGTCCTCAGCCTCCGGCGCCGGACCGGGCGGGCCCGCGGGGTCCTCCAGCAGGTCCCGGACCGCGTCGAGGTCGGGCAGCGCGGGGAAGAGCACGTGATCGGGGGACTCGAGGGCGATGGTCTGCACGGCGAAGGCGGCCGCGCTCCATGCGCGCAGGTCCTGCAGCCGCCCCTCCCG
Source organism: Brachybacterium hainanense (assembly GCF_042434575.1). Taxonomy (NCBI): domain Bacteria; kingdom Bacillati; phylum Actinomycetota; class Actinomycetes; order Micrococcales; family Dermabacteraceae; genus Brachybacterium; species Brachybacterium hainanense. Next base: position 1,946 of record NZ_JBHLSV010000036.1, on the reverse strand, counting down.
GGCCAGTGCGGAGAGCGTGGCCCGGATCGCGGCGTCCACGCCGGCCCGGGTCTCCTCGTGATCGGCCTGCGCGAACCGCTCCCGCGCCCGGGAGCCCAGGCGCCGGTCGACCGCCGCGACGAGGGCCGGGGCGGTGCCGTCCTCCCGGCGGTGCTCGAGCATCGCCCGCAGCACGAGGTCCTCCGCTCCCGGCGCCTCCGGGTGCTCCGGGGCGATGCCCTCGAGCGTCGCGAGCGCCGCGTCGAGGACGGCGTCCAGGCCCCGCAGCTCGGGGAAGGCCTCCGCCTCCTCGTCGGTGACGGCGCCGCGCAGCACGGCGTCGACCTCGTCGAAGCCCTCGGCCTCCAGCAGGCGCGTGCGCAGCGGCTCGGACGAGGACACGCGCCGCAGGAGCCCGCGCACGGCCTCGACGCGGCCCGCGAGCGGTGCCGGCGAGGGCAGCGTGGCGAGCGCGAGATCGAGCGCGGCGGCCCGGCGCACCCGCAGCGCCGGATCCCCTGCCGCGATCTGGTAGGTCACAGGGGCCAGGGCGGTGCTCCACAGGCTCGCGCGCACGCCGTCGGCGCGCTCCTCGGGGGTGCGGAGAAAGCCGCGGGTGAGGTCGAAGGAGAAGTCCGCGGCATCCACCGCCACGTACCCGAGCATCACGTCGAGGGTGTGGACGGCGTTCTGGACCAGCGGCGCCGCGTCCGGGCGCATGCGGGCCAGGGCCGCGAAGGAGAACGCCTCCGGGTGCCGGCTCAGCTGCCACAGGCGTCGGTGCAGCTCCTGGGCCCACCCCTCGGGCGCCTCCCAGGCCTCGCCCACCCCGTAGAGATCGAGAACGGGCCGGAGATCCTGGGCACGGTCCTGCGTCTGCTCGGCGCTCTGCGCGGTCATCGGTACCTCCAGCCGCGGGCCGTGACAGCGGCACCGGCGTCGGATCGGGGGGTCAGGAGACGGACGTCCGCGTGCTCGGGAGTGCCGATGAGCGCGAGCTCGAGGTTCCCGCCCGCCGACGGCATGGGCCCGAGAGCCCGGCGCAGGGAGCCTGCGCGGATCGTGGTCTGGATCGCCGCGCCCCGGGTCTCGGCCTCGATCGCCTGCAGCAGGCCGGTCTCGGTGCGGACCAGGACCCTCCCCGGGACCATCGCGATCGTGAGGTCCGCATCGCCCGGGAGACCGTCGAGACCGGCGGCGAGCTGGTTCCGGGGCAGGCGGGTCTGCGCATGCGCTCTCCCGCGCAGCGCGTCGACGGGCAGGGACGGCGGGGCGGTGCGGGCCAGGCGCTGGCGCCGGGGGCTGTCCGCACCGCCGTCCACGACCAGGGTCGCCGTCCAGTCCTCATCGGCGCCCAGGCGCAGCATCCCGCGCCCCGTGAGGCCCTCGAGGTCCGCGAGCTCGTCGGAGCGGAAGGTCAGGGGAAGGGCGCTGATGCCGGCGGCGGGCTCGGCGCCGAGGACCGCGAAGGCCGCGCCGTCGCCGTGCATGGTGCTCAGCACGAGGACGTCGTCCTGACCGCCCGAGGACCCGGGGGAGAGGACGTCGTGGGAGAGGACCAGGTGCAGCGGCTCCGTCGCACCCTCGGGGCCGGGCCCGGCCACGACGTCGCGCAGCCAGCGGATCGCCGAGCGCAGATGGGGGACCTGCACGGTGCCGAGGTCGAGCACGGCATCGTGGGGGAGGGGCGTCTGCGGGCCGAGGACCAGCTCGCCCCAGCCGGCAGCGGTCCTCAGACGGTGGTCCGCGCCGCTCTCGTCGACGTACCAGTTGCAGATCATGCCTTGCCGCACTCCCAGCAGAACTTCCAGTCCGTCTGGAGCACGGCGCCGCATTCGCCGCATCGGCGGTCGGTCCCCGCGGGCGACGCCGATGCCCCCGAGGGCGAGGCCGGTGCCGTCTCCGGGGCGAGCGCCGGGGCGGGGGAGGGCGCTGGTGCGGCCGGGGCGAGGGCGGCCGGGGCGGCG
>NZ_JBHLSV010000035.1:0-34611 GCF_042434575.1 Brachybacterium hainanense | reverse complement strand
GGCGGCTCGGCCCGGACGCCGCCGCGGCGGGCCGCGGCCAGCATCCCGGCGGCGGCGCGCATCGCCGCGGCCGGGCTCGTGTGCACCGGCGGGAGGGTCCCGTCGGCGCGGACGGCCTCCTCGACGGCGAGCCAGCGCTCGCGGTCGGTGACGAGGCAGACGACGAGGGCGACCTCGCTGTGACGGGCGACGGTCGCCATGGAACGCAGCATCCCGACGAGGTCCCCGTGGAGGGGATCCACGACCGCGGCGACGACGAGGTCGACCCCGCCGAGGGCCGCCATCGAGGTGAAGGCCCGCTGGATCAGCCGGGGATCGTCCGCGAGGGGGACGGAGCGGTTGTCGATCGCGACGGCCGCGCCATGCCGATCCGCGGCGCCGCGCAGGGCCTCGCCGAGCGCGGCGGTGTTCGACAGCAGGCCCAGCCGGGGACCGAGCGGCGCCCCCTGTCGCTCGAGGGCGTCGACGAGGTCCATGAGATGGTCGACGTTGTCGGCGCGGACCACCCCGGCGGAGGCGAGCACCTGATCCAGGGCGGGACGGGGAAGCGAGGAGGCGCGCACGTCGTGCCCGGGCGGCGCGGTCGTGCTCACCCCGGGCGGCCGCAGGACGACGACGGGACGGCTGCGGGTGATGCGCCGGGCGATGCGGGTGAACTTGCGGGGGTTGCCCATCGATTCGAGGGCGAGTCCGAGGACGGAGACCTCCTCGTCCTCGTCCCAGTGCTGGAGGCAGTCGTTGAGGGAGACGTCGGCACGGTTCCCGGCCGCGACGAACTCGTGGACGCCCGTGCCGCGGCGGTCGGTCGCGGCCAGCAGCATGGCGGCGAGCGCGCTGGACTGCGCGGCCAGGGCGGCATGACCCGCGCGCGGGAGACGCGGGGACAGGGACAGGTTCAGCGGCTCGTCCCCGGTGCGCAGGAAGCCGAGGGCGCCCGGACCCAGCAGACGCATGCCGTGGCGGCGCACCTGGGCGACCAGACGACGCTGCAGATCACCGTGCGCGGCCCGGTCCTCGGAGAACCCCTCGGTGGGGATGACGACGCTGCGCACCCCGATCGCGGCGCACTCGTCGACGGCGTCGAGGCATGCCTCGGGGCGCAGGGCGATCACGGCGAGGTCCACCGGGCCGGGAACATCGGCGATCCGGGCGTGGGCGGGATGGCCGGCGACCTCGAAGGCGTCGCGGGCGACGACGCGGACGGCGCCCGCATACCCGGAGCGGTCCAGGGCGCGGAGGATGCGGTTCGCGGGGGTGTCGCTGCGCGAGGAGATCCCGATGATGAGAACGGAGCCCGGGTGGAGCAGACGCTCCATGGCACGGGCCTCGACACGGCGCTCGCGCTCGGCCATGACCGCGAGGGAGCGGGCGGTCGGGTCGATCCGGAACTCGACGAGGACCACCCCGTCGTCGAGGGTGCGGCGCACGTCGAAGCCGGCATCGGCGAAGACGCCGATCATCTTCTGGTTCTGCGGGAGGACCTCGGCGGTGAAGGTGTGGATGCCGCGCTCGCGGGCGGCGGCCGCAAGATGCTCGAGCAGGATCGAGGCGAGTCCCTGCCCCTGCTGGGAGTCGGCCACGTTGAAGGCGACCTCGGCCTCGCGCTCGTCGACCCGGTCGTAGCGGCCCACGGCGATGATGTCGTCGCCCTGGAGGACCACGAAGGCGACACGGTCATGGTGGTCCACGCGGGTGAAACGGGCCAGGTCACGGGGCGACAGCCGCGGCATGGCGGCGAAGAACCGCAGGTAGCGGGAATGCTCGGACTGCGCTTCGTGGAAGCGCTGGAGGGCCTCGGCATCGCCGGGGAGGATGGGCCGCAGATGCGCGGCGGTGCCGTCCCGCAGGGCGATGTCCGCCTCCCAGTGGGCGGGGTATGCCGCAGGACCGGTCCCGGGAGCGTCCGTGCTCCCGCGCCCCTGGCCTGCGTCGCGACGTGGTGCCATGGGCCGAGCCTAGCGGGTCCCGAGGCCGCGCATCCGCGCGGTGATGATCCGATTCACCTCGCCACCTGCCGGGATCGGCCCAGGCGGTGAGGCAGGATAGCGGTCATGGCACGAACGCGCAGCACCTCAGCTCCGGCGGACGAGCACTCCGACGGGGTGATCGTCGATGTCGACGTCACGAGCGAGATGGAGACCTCGTTCCTCGAGTACGCGTACTCGGTGATCTACTCCCGTGCGCTGCCCGATGCGCGAGACGGTCTGAAGCCGGTCCAGCGCCGCATCCTGTACATGATGGACGACATGGGCCTGCGCCCCGACCGCGGGCATGTGAAGAGCCAGCGCGTGGTCGGCGAGGTGATGGGCAAGCTGCACCCGCACGGCGACACCGCGATCTACGACGCCCTGGTGCGCATGGCGCAGGACTTCTCCATGCGTCTCCCGCTCGTGGACGGGCACGGCAACTTCGGCTCCCTCGACAACGGCCCCGCGGCCCCCCGCTACACCGAGGCACGGCCGGCGCGGGCCGCGACGCTGATGACGGACTCGCTGGACGAGGACGTCGTCGCGATGGTCCCCAACTACGACAATCAGCTGCAGCAGCCGGAGGTGCTCCCGGCGCAGTTCCCGAACCTGCTGGTCAACGGCGCCTCCGGCATCGCGGTCGGCATGGCGACGAACATGGCGCCCCACAACCTCGTCGAGGTCGTCGCGGCGGCACGGCATCTGATCGCGCATCCGGACGCGAGCCTCGAGGACCTCATGCGCCTCGTGCCCGGCCCGGATCTCCCCACCGGCGGGCGGATCGTGGGCCTGGACGGCATCCGCGACGCCTATCGCACCGGCCGCGGCTCCTTCAAGATCCGCGCCACCACCCGCATCGAGAACGTGACCAGTCGGAAGAAGGGCATCGTCGTCACCGAGCTGCCCTACCAGGTGGGTCCGGAGAAGATCGCGGAGAAGCTGCGGGACGCCGTCCAGTCCAAGAAGGTCCAGGGGATCAGCGATTACCAGGACCTCACCGACCGTCATCACGGCCTGCGCCTCGTGCTGACGGTGAAGTCCGGCTTCCATCCCGAGGCCGTGCTCGAGCAGCTCTACCGGTACACCCCGATGGAGGACTCCTTCGGCATCAACAACGTCGCGCTGGTCGACGGCCAGCCGCGCACGCTCGGGCTGAAGCCGCTGCTCGAGGTCTTCGTCGCGCACCGGCTCGACGTGGTGCGTCGCCGCACCGAGCACCGGCTGCGCAAGCGGCAGGACCGCCTGCACCTGGTCGAGGGCCTGCTGATCGCGATCCTCGACATCGACGACGTCATCCAGATCATCCGCAACGCCGATGACGGCGAGCGGGCGCGCACCGCCCTCATGACCGCCTTCGACCTCTCCCAGGCGCAGGCCGAGTACATCCTCGAGCTGCGGCTGCGGAGGCTGACGAAGTTCTCGCGCCTCGAGCTCGAGGGAGAGCGGGACGAGCTGCGCGCCGAGATCGAGGAGCTCGAGCGGATCCTCGGCTCGGACCAGGTCCTGCGGGACCTAGTGTCCGCGGAGCTGGCCGCGGTCGCGGCCGAGCACGGCACGCCGCGCCGGACCGTGCTGCTCGAAGCGGGCGCGCAGCAGGCTCCGTCTGCCGCCGCGCCGCTGGAGGTCGCCGACGAGCCCTGCCGGGTGCTGCTGAGCGGATCCGGGCTCGTGGCCCGCACCATGGGCGAGGAGGAGCTCCTGCGCGAGGGAGGGCGATCCGCGCACGACGTCGTCGTCTCGCAGGTGCTCACCTCCGCCCGCGCCCAGGTCGGCGCGGTCACCAGCCGCGGCCGTCTGCTGCACGTGAACGTCGTCGACCTGCCGGCTCTGGCCCCGACCGCGCAGGCGCCGTCCCTCGCGGGCGGCACGCGCCTGGCGGATCTGCTCGTGCTCGAGAAGGGCGAGCGCGTGCTCGCCCTGGTCCGGGCCGCCGAGGCCGATCGGGAGCGCGGGGGCTGCCTCGCGCTGGGGACCCGGCAGGGCGTCGTCAAGCGCGTGACCCTCGACTTCCCGCGCGCCGACGGCTTCGAGATCATCGGGCTCAAGGGGGACGACGAGGTCGTCGGCGTCGTCGACATCGAGGACGACACCGATCTGGACCTGGTCATGGTCAGCAGCGATGCGCAGCTGCTGCACTTCCCGGCGTCGGGGGTGCGTCCGCAGGGCCGCACCGCCGGCGGCGTCGCGGGCATCAAGCTGTCCGCGGACGCCCGGGTCGTCGCCTTCACCGCGATCGACGTGACCCGTCCCGCGGACGTCGTGACCATCGCCGGGACGTCGCAGGCGCTGCCGGGCACGCAGTCGGGGTCGCTCAAGGTCTCGGCTCTCACCGAGTTCCCGGCCAAGGGACGCGCGACCGGCGGGGTGCGCTGCCATCGCTTCCTGCGCGGCGAGGACGTGCTGATCGGCGCCTGGGTGGTGCCCTCCCCCGCGCGGGCCTGCTCGGATTCCGGGCAGCCGATCGACCTGCCCGAGCCGGTCGGCCGCCGCGACGGCTCCGGCACGCCCGTGGCCGTCCCGGTAGCCGCCGTCGGCTGAGCCGTCCGGCGGCTCGACCCGCGGCAGATCCTCGAGCGGCCGCGCGGAGCGCCGGAGGGTGTCACCATAGGGACATGGACGAGAACACGAACCCCGAACTCCCCCGCGGCGTCCGGCTCGAGGACGTGCACGGCACGCCCGCGGTGCTGGTGGAGATCGCCGCCTGCACCGCCGTCATCCATCTGGACGGCGGCCATCTCACGTCCTGGGTCCCCGCGGGCCAGGACGACGTGCTGTGGACGAGCCCGGACGCGGTCTACGCCGAGGGCGAGTCGATCCGCGGCGGCATCCCGCTGATCGGCCCCTGGTTCGGTCCCGGGCGCGATGGCCTTTCCGTGCCTGCGCACGGCTGGCTCCGCCGCGAGCGGTGGGAGCTGGTCTCCGCCGAGCGCTTCCACGGCTGGGCCGACGGGGACGCCGACGTCGCCGATTCCGACGCCGTCGCCATCACCCTCGGACTGCGCGATGCGGACGCGGACCCGAGCGGGCAGGGCATCACCGCCCAGGTCCATTTCGCGATCGCCGCGGACCACCTGCAGGTGCGGCTGGACGTCACCGCGGGCACCGCGCCGCTCGAGCTCGAGGCGGCCCTGCACACGTACCTGTCCGTCGGCGATGTGCGCTCCTGCTCGCTGAGCGGGTTCGCCGGAGCCCGGTACCTCGACAACCTGCAGGACCTCGCGGCCTTCACCCAGGACGGTGAGCCGCATCTGACGGGACCGATCGACCGGGTCTACGACGTCTCCGGCCCGGTCACCGTGCACGACGAGGTCCTCGAACGGGACATCCTCATCACCCCCCGCTCCGCGACGCGCACGGTGCTGTGGAACCCGTGGAGCGACGGCGCCGCTCATCTGCAGGACATGCCCCTGGAGTCGTGGCAGCAGTTCCTGTGCGTGGAGACGGCGGTCGCGAAGGACGGCGCCGTGAACCTCGCCGCCGGCGAGACCCACACCCTCCAGGCCCGCTACGAGGTCATCGGACGCTGAGCATCGCAGGATCCCCGTCCCGCGCCGGGCCGCGCGGTCTCAGGACCGCAGCGTCACCACGACGAGCTCCGCGGGATCGTTCACGCGGATCGGCGCGATCGAGTTGCCGATCCCCCGGCTGATCACCAGCGCGGTCCCCTCCCGCACATGGATACCCTCCGTGTACCGCGGGAGGAGCCCCTGGTCCGGGGCGACGAGGCCCCCGAGCAGCGGGATGCGCACCTGCCCTCCGTGCGCATGGCCGGCCAGCACGACGTCCATCCCCGCCTGCGCGTACGGGTCGATCAGCTCGGGCCGATGCGACAGCAGCACGGTGAAGGGACGTTCCTGCCCCATCGCCCCCAGCCGGTCCTCGACGAGGTCGAGACGCGCCGCGGTGCGGGCGGAGTCGCCCTGCTCCGGGATCTGCTCGCCCGGGGCCTCGACGGCCGGGTCGTCGATCCCGGCGATGGCGATCCTCGCCCCGCCGCGCTCGTGCACGACGACATCCCCGCGCAGGACGTCGACGCCCCGCGAGCGCAGGCCGTTCAGGAGACCCGGGGTGTCCCGATAGGCGGCCTCATGGTTGCCGGTGACGTAATGGACCGGCGCGATCCGCACGAGCTCGTCCACCAGGGCGAGGGCGATATCGGCATCGGGGCTCGTGCGGTCCACGAGGTCGCCCGTGAGGGCGATCGCATCGGGCCGTGCCCGACGCACCGCCTCGAGCAGCGGCGCGTTGCCGTCCCCGAAGGTGCGCGAGTGCAGATCGGAGATCTGGACGATCCGGAAGCCGGAGAACTCCGCGGGCAGCCGGGCGTCCACGAGCGTCAGCTCCGTCGTGACCAGACGCCGGTTGTCCCACACCAGCCAGGCGCCCAGGACGATCGCGAGGGCCAGGGCGAGGACGCCGCTGCGACGCAGCAGGGACCATCGCGAGAGTCTGCTGCGCACGTCCCCGGACGCAGCGCCTCGCGGCGGGACGCCGCCGATGCCCGCGGCGTCCAGCGGAGCGCTCATCGGACCGGGATGCCCGCCCCGGACAGCGCGTCCTTCGCCTCGCCGATGCTCATCGTGCCGAAGTGGAAGACGCTCGCGGCGAGCACCGCGTCGGCGCCCGCCTCGACGGCGGGCGGGAAGTCCGCGGGCGCGCCCGCCCCGCCCGAGGCGATCAGCGGGAGCGTCGTCGCGGCGCGCGCGCCGCGGATCAGCTCGAGGTCGAAGCCGTTCTTCGTCCCATCGGCGTCCATCGAGTTCAGGAGGATCTCCCCTGCCCCGAGGCGGGTGACCTCGCGGATCCACTCGAGGGCATCGATTCCGGTGCCGCGACGCCCCCCGTGGGTGGTGACCTCGAAGCCGCTGCCGCCGCGGGCCGGCCCCTCCGGAGTGTCCTCGGTGACGCGGCGGGCGTCGATCGACAGCACCAGCACCTGGTTGCCGAAGCGCTCCGCGATCTCGGTGATGACGGCCGGCCGGGCGATCGCGGCGGTGTTCACGCCGCACTTGTCCGCGCCGGCCCGCAGCAGCTGGTCGACGTCGTCGACCGAGCGGACGCCCCCGCCGACGGTGAGGGGGATGAAGATCTGCTCCGCGGTGCGGGAGACGACGTCGAGCATGGTGGCACGGCCGCCGCTCGAGGCGGTCACGTCCAGGAACGTCAGCTCGTCCGCCCCCATCGCCTCGTAGCGGGCGGCGAGCTCGACCGGATCACCGGCATCGCGGAGGTTGCGGAAGTTGACGCCCTTGACGACGCGTCCGGCGTCGACGTCGAGGCAGGGGATTACACGCACGGCAAGGCTCATCGGTCCTCCAGGGTCGGGGATGGTGGGGCGGAGCTCACGCGATCACGCGATGTCTCCGGCGCGATCGCGATCGCACCGCACGTCGGAGCCCCTCGTCCCTCGGGACACCTCCGGGCGGAGCTCACGCGATCACGCATCGATGCGCTCGCGGTCGAGCTCTTCCGCGCCTTCGATGATGAACTGCTTGCGCGGGGCGACGTCCGAGCCCATGAGCAGGTCGAACATCGTCGCGGCGGCCTCCGCGTCCTCGATGCGGACTCGGCGCAGGGTCCGATGAGCCGGGTCCATGGTCGTGTCCGCGAGCTGGTCCGCGTCCATCTCGCCGAGGCCCTTGTACCGCTGGATCGGCTCCTTGTAGCGCTTCTTCCGGCGCTCGAGGTTCTTCAGCAGCGTGTTCAGCTCCGCCTCCGAGTACGTGTACACGTACTCGTTCTTCTTGGAGCCGCCGTGGATGATCTCCACCCGGTGCAGCGGCGGGACCGCTGCGAAGATGCGGCCCTCCTCGAGCATCGGCCGCATGTAGCGGTGGAAGAGCGTCAGCAGCAGCGTGCGGATGTGGGCGCCGTCGACGTCGGCGTCGGACATCATGATGATCTTGCCGTAGCGGGCGGCCTCGAGGTCGAAGGTGCGCCCCGATCCCGCTCCGATCACCTGGATGATCGCAGCGCACTCCGCGTTCTTCAGCATGTCGGTGATCGACGCCTTCTGCACGTTGAGGATCTTGCCGCGGATGGGCAGCAGCGCCTGATGCTCGGAGTTGCGGGCGTTCTTCGCGGTGCCGAGCGCACTGTCGCCCTCGACGATGAACAGCTCGCTGCGCTCGACGTCCGTCGAACGGCAGTCCGCGAGCTTGGTGGGCATGGTCGAGGACTCGAGCGCGTTCTTGCGGCGCGAGACCTCCTTGTGCATGCGCGCGGCGATGCGAGCCCGCATCTCGGAGACGACCTTGTCGACGACGAGGGCCGCCTGCTCCTTCTCCCCCTTCTTCGGGGACGTGAGGAATGCGGTCAGCTGCTCCTCGACGACGCGGGCGACGATCGCCCGGATCGCCGGCGTGCCGAGGATCTCCTTGGTCTGGCCCTCGAACTGGGGCTCGTCGATGCGGACGGTGACGACCGCCGTGAGCCCGGCGAGCGTGTCGTCCTTCTCGATCTTCTCGTTCTTCGCGTTGAACTTGACGCGCCGCGCCTGATTCTCGACCTGCTTGCGCAGGGCCTTCACGAGCGCCTGCTCGAAGCCGGTCACATGAGTGCCGCCCTTGGGGGTCGCCACGATGTTCACGTAGGAGCGCAGGGTCGTCTCGTAGTCGGAGCCCCAGCGCAGGGCGATGTCGACCTCGCAGCTGCGCGCCACCTCGGTGGAGACCATGTGCCCCTGCGCATCGAGCACGGGGACGGTCTCGGTGTAGTCGCCCGAGCCGGTCAGGCGGATGACGTCGGTGATCTTCTCGTCCTGGGCGAGGAACTCGACGAACTCCGCGATCCCGCCCTCGTAGCGGAAGGTCCGCGATTCGGGCTGCTCCGGGGTCCGTTCGGGACGCTGGTCCACGACGGTGAGGGACAGACCGGGCACGAGGAACGCCGTCTGCCGGGCACGGCGCGTGAGCTCCTCGATCGAGAAATGGCTGCCCTTGACGAAGATCTGCGGATCCGCCCAGTAGCGCACCCGCGTGCCCGTGACGCCTCGCTTGGCCTTCCCGGCGATCCTCAGCTCCGCCGGCCCGGAGGCCGGGGTGAAGGGCGCCGAGGGAGCAGGGCCGTCCGCCCCGTCGTCGAAGACGCCGGGGACGCCGCGCTGGAAGGACATGGCGTAGGTCTTGCCGGCCCGGTCGACCTCGACGTCCAGGCGCAGCGAGAGCGCGTTGACGACCGAGGCGCCGACGCCGTGCAGGCCGCCGGAGGCGGCGTACGAGCCGCCGCCGAACTTCCCTCCCGCATGCAGCTTCGTGTACACGACCTCGACACCGGTCAGGCCCGTCCGGGGCTCCACGTCCACGGGAACGCCTCGGCCCGAGTCATGGACCTCGACGGAGCCGTCCTCGTGCAGGATCACCCGGATCGCCTCGCCGAAACCGCCGAGGGCCTCGTCGACGGCGTTGTCGAGGATCTCCCAGAGGCAGTGCATGAGACCGCGGGAATCGGTCGAGCCGATGTACATCCCCGGGCGCTTGCGCACCGCTTCGAGACCCTCGAGCACCTGCAGGTGCCGGGCATCATAGGCAGAGGTAGAGGGAGTCACCCTGGGATTCTACGGCGACGGCGGGACGGATCCGGGGATTGAGCGGCGCGGGGTGATGCGGGCTACGCCGTCCTCCTCGGGTTGCGCGGTGAGCGAACCGGGCCACGGAACGCTCGTGCTGCGGCCGGACGGATGCTTGAATACGAGGCATGAACATGACCCTCGAAGCTCCCCGGCTGACCGCGAACGACCGCTGCGACCGCTGCGGCGCCCAGGCGTACGTCAAGGTCGTCCTCACCGCCGGAGGCGAGCTGATGTTCTGCGGGCATCATGCCCGCGCCCATGCCGACGCGCTGCGTCCCCTCGCCTCCGAGGTCATCGACGAGACCGACCGCCTCACGGCGAAGCCGGAGCCCGTCGAGGACTGACTCACCCCGGACCGTCCCGAGCACGAGGACCCCGCACCGCTCGGTGCGGGGTCCTCGTGCTCGGGCGACGGCCCCCGCGGCGGCGGCTCGCGGAGGCCTCCGCGGGTGTCGGGCCCGCCTCAGCCCTGCTCCTCCTCGGGGGCGTATTCCTGGATCATCACGGGCGAGGCGTGGATGCACATCATGCGCAAGACGCCCTCGCCCGTGCTCGTGAAGCGGTGCCATGTGCGAGGCGGGACGACGGCGGTGTCGCCGGGACCGGCGTCGAGCGTCTGCGCGCCGATCCGGATGCGCGCCGCGCCCTCCATCACGTGGAAGGTCTCGTCGTAGGGATGGCGGTGCAGCGCCGGGCCGTCCCCCGGAGCCGTCTCGACCAGGAAGAACGAGATGCCTGCGCCGACGTCCGCGCCCTCGAGGCGGAGCGTGCGGCTGCCGGGGATGCGCAGATCCTGCGCGGGGACAGGGGCGATCGGCACGTCCACGGTGACGAGTCCTTCCGGAGCTGAGGCTGGAGGGCTCCACGATCCTCCATCGGCGCGCCGATGACAAGGGGCAGGAGGAGGTGAGGGCCTGCCCCATCTCCGGGTGGACGAGGCGGGACGCCGTCGCGGAGAGCCGGGAGCGGACACACGGCTGACCGGCGCCGAGGCACCCGCTGCAGCCGCGACACGAATGACCAGTGCCGAGGCACCCCAGCGCCGCACTGCTGAATCCCCGGTCACCCTTGGCGAGCCCGCGCGGTTCTGCTCCATCCCCGGTCACCCACGACAGACCCACGCGGTCCTGCTCCATCCCCGGTCACCCACGACGGACCCACGCGGTCCTGCTCCATCCCCGGTCGGCCGTGGCGGGTCCGGGCATCGGGCGCAGACGACGGGCCGGGCACCCGAAGGTGCCCGGCCCGTCGCATCGGCCGATGCGGAGCCGACCGGTACGAGACCGGCCGGCGCGGATCAGTCCAGGTAGTCGCGCAGCACCTGCGAACGCGAGGGATGACGCAGCTTGCTCATGGTCTTCGACTCGATCTGGCGGATCCGCTCGCGGGTCACGCCGTAGACCTTGCCGATCTCGTCGAGGGTCTTGGGCTGGCCGTCCTCGAGGCCGAAGCGCATGGAGACGACGCCGGCCTCGCGCTCCGAGAGCGTGTCCAGCACCGAGTGGAGCTGCTCCTGCAGGAGGGTGAAGCTCACCGCGTCCGCGGGGACGACGGCCTCGGAGTCCTCGATGAGGTCGCCGAACTCGCTGTCGCCGTCCTCGCCCAGCGGAGTGTGCAGGGAGATGGGCTCGCGGCCGTACTTCTGGACCTCGACCACCTTCTCCGGGGTCATGTCGAGCTCCTTGGCGAGCTCCTCCGGGGTGGGCTCGCGGCCGAGGTCCTGGAGCATCTGACGCTGCACACGGGCGAGCTTGTTGATGACCTCGACCATGTGCACCGGGATGCGGATGGTGCGGGCCTGGTCGGCCATGGCGCGGGTGATCGCCTGACGGATCCACCAGGTCGCATAGGTCGAGAACTTGTAGCCCTTGGTGTAGTCGAACTTCTCGACCGCGCGGATAAGTCCGAGGTTGCCCTCCTGGATCAGGTCCAGGAACAGCATGCCGCGGCCGGTGTAGCGCTTGGCGAGGGAGACCACCAGGCGCAGGTTCGCCTCGAGCAGGTGGTCCTTCGCGGCGCGCCCGTCCTCGACGATGATCGCGAGCTCGCGACCGGCCTTGGTCCGCACGATCGACTCGTCGCGCTTGAGCTGCTGCTCCGCGAACAGGCCGGCCTCGATGCGCTCGGCGAGCTCGACCTCCTGCGCGGCGTTCAGCAGGGCGACCTTGCCGATCTGCTTGAGGTAGTCCTTGACCGGATCGGCGGTCGCACCCGCGGTGACGACCTGCTGCACAGGTGCGTCGTCGTCCGAGTTGCTGAACACGAAGCCGCCCGCGGCCTCGGTGTCCTTGTCCTTGTCGGCCTTCTCCTGGGATGCCTTGGAGTCCTCTTCCGAGATCTCCTCCTCGCGGGGCTCCTCCTCGGTCTCCTCGGTCGCGGCGGGCTTCTTGGCCCCGGCCGTCGTCTTCTTGGCCGTGGTCTTGCGCGCGGCGGCGCGCTTGGTCGTGGTCGCCGCCTTCGCGGCGGGGGCGGTCTCCTCAGACACCGACGGGTCCTCGACAGGGGCGGTCGAGGTGGCGCTCCCAGCGGAGCTGGTCTTCTTCGTCGCGTTCTTGGTGGAGGCGGTCACGCAGTTCCTTCTTCCGGCGGGCATCAGCGAGGGCATGCCTCGCAGTGCACTGGCGTTCGGGTGGTCTCGGCGAGGCTCAGGGCATCGGTCGTGGGCGCGAGCATGGGACACGGGCTCGCGGCGCGCTGACGTCCGGTGCAGACGGGCCCATCGAGTATAACGCGCCCGGAGAGCAGGTATTCCCACCCCTCCCCGTCCGCGTCACGGATGTCAGGCGGCGCGGGCGGGCGCGTCGTCCTTGACGGTGAGCACGGGGCATCTCGCTCCGAGCAGCACGCGGCGGGCGGCCCCGCCAAGGTTGAGCTTCCCGATCCGCGACTTGCGACGCAGACCGATCACCAGCAGGCTCGCCTCCTCCTGCTGCGTCGTCTCGAGCAGGAACTCGCCCACGTCCTCGCAGGTGCTGAAGAGCACCCGGACGGGAGGCAGATCCCCTGAGGACAGCTGCGCCGCCTCGGCGAGGACCTGCTCCTGCGTGGGCAGGACCCGCCCCTGCTCGGGGTCGTGGTATGCATAGGCCGCGACGACCAGATGCTCCCCGAGGCTGCGCGCCTCGCGGATCCCGGCCCGCAGCGCGGCGCTGCCCTGCGCCGAGGGCGCGTATCCCACCACGATGCTCATCTTCGGTCGGCTCCCCTTCGGCATGCTCCGCTCGTGCTGCGCCGGGTGCACGGCCGCTCAGCTGCCTCGTCCGCGGGACCCGATCTCGGCTCAGCTTAACCGCCACGGGTGGCCGATCGCACATCGGCCTCCCCCTGCGAGCTCAGCCGTCCTCGAGGAGATGGGTGATCCATCGCTCCAGATGCGGGTTGGTCACGAGGAAGGCGTCGTGCCCGATCGGCGAGCTCTCCACGCGCCAGGTCGAGCCGGGCACCCCGTCGCGGATCTCCTCGACCAGCGGGAGGGGGAACAGGCGGTCGGACTCGATGGCGACGACGAGCGTGCGAGCGGTGATGCGGCCGAGCCCTGCGGCGGTCCCGCCCCGGCCCCGGCCCAGGTCGTGGGAGTTCATGGCGCGCACCAGCACCCGGTAGGAGTTCGCGTCGAAGCGTCGGGAGAGCTTCGCGGCATGATGATCGAGATAGCTGGTGACCTGCGGGTACCCCTCCTGCACGCCGCCGTCCGGATGCGGCTGGAGACGGTTGCCGAAACGTTCCTCGAGCTCGTAGGCGGTCCGATAGGTCGTGTGCGCGATCCGCCGGGCGACGCCGAGGCCGCGGTGAGGACCCGCTCCGTCGGGCTGGTCGTAGTACTCGCCGCCCAGGAAGCCGCCGTCGGCCTCGATCGCGGCCAGCTGGGCGCTGTTCCAGGCGATCTGATCGGCGCTGGCCCGTGCCCCCGAGGCGATCACGGCCAGGCGCTCGACCGCCCCCGGGAGGGTCGCGGCCCATTCGAGGGCGCGCATCCCACCCATCGAGCCGCCGATCACCAGGGCCCAGCGCTCGAGGCCCAGCTGCGCCATGAGCGCGGCCTCGGCGGCGACCTGATCGCGGACCGTGAGATCCGGGAAGCGGGACGCCCAGCGCCGGCCGTCGGGCGCGAGGCTCGCAGGCCCCGTCGAGCCCTGGCAGCCGCCCAGCACGTTCGGGGCGACCACGAAGTACCGGTCGGTGTCCACCGGACGTCCGGGGCCGATCAGGTCCTCCCACCATCCGGCCGTCGCGTGCGCCGTCGAGGCCGGGCCGCGGACGTGGGAGTCCCCGGTCAGGGCGTGCAGCACGAGGACCGCGTTGTCGCCGCGCGGCGACAGCTCCCCCCAGGTCTCGTAGGCGAGAGTCACCTGCGGGAGAACGGCCCCGGACTCGAGGGCGAGATCGCCGATCCGCGCGAAGAGGCGGTCCCCCGCTCCGTGAGAGGGGTCCCAGGCGCCGGAGGCCGGAGGCTCTCCGGTCCCGGCACGCTGATCAGTATGCGGGTGCACGCTCGTCATCAGGCCCTTCCTGAGGGATCCATGGGGCTTGCAGCGGCACCGCGCGCCTCAGCGGCGCGGATGCCACGCGGGAGTGATGGGGACCCTGGCCATCTCCCGCAGACAGAGTGCCAGAGGTTCATCGGGGTACATCGTCAGGACCTCCTGGGCGAGGTCTCCGGCGGTCCCGCAGCGATAGTTCCACCAGGCCAGGATCCCGAGCGCATGGCTCAGCGTGATCCAGGCCTGTGCGAGCTCCCGGCGACCCCTCTCGGCAGGAGGCGGACAGCTCATCCAGCGCAGCGTCCGGAGCGCCTCGTACCAGTGCCCACCTGCGCTGATCCTGCGTCCTGGGCGCTGAGAGGGGTCGGTGAGCATCACGTCGACCACGCCGCCGGGAGGGATCCGCGCCACGAGGTCGGCGGGCAGCGCGAGGGTCAGCAGCTGGTCGATCCCGGAGCGCTGTCCGCAGATGTCCAGGAGCGCGGCGACGTGTTCACAGTCCGTCACGTACTCCTCCGAGCCGCGCGGGCTCTCCTCGCGGCCCAGGCGGGCGAGCGCGGCGAGAGTGCGCTGCCACGCCATCTCGATCGGGGCGGTGGGCAGTCGTCCCCGGCGGGACAGGATGCAGGGCCTCGCAGCGGCGAGCGCGGCGTCGACCTCGGGACGCTCCTGCGGCAGCGGTATCCCTGCGGCGACGGCATGGGCGGCGGCCCGGGTGTCCTCGAGCGGGGCGAGGGGCTGCGGGTCGCGCAGGGCGAGGTCGTAGGCGCGCTCGCCGCTCTCGTCCGGGGGCGCGGGGCTCACCCGGATGCAGCGGGCCTGTGCATCGGCCAGGACCCACAGCTCGGGGATGTCGAAGGGGTCCGGGGAGAGCTCCTGCGCCGCGATGAGGGTCAGAGCGCACCAGCGCAGCGCCTCGGCGATCGTCGTCTCGTCGGGGCCGCGCTCGTAGCCGTCGCGCAGCACGAGGACCCCGAAGGCTCCGGTGCAGCCCTCCCGCATCATCTGCCGCATCACCTCGTGGAACTCGCCCGTGCAGTCCTCGACAGGGACGGGGTCCAGCGGGATGCGGCTGATGACGCAGTGCTCGCTGCGTCGCTCGTGGCCCAGCAGCATGAGGCAGTCGCGGGGCACGATGCCCATGCTGAGGCGGGCCTCGGCGAGCAGCTCGGCCGGATCGTCGGCGCGGAGGGAGCGGCGGGGGCCGCGCGTGGGATGCTCTCGGGTTCTCATGCCCCGAGGATCCAGGACGGCGCGGCATCGTGCTCGGACAGGTCCGGGGAATGTGGACAACCCTGTCCTCGGGTGTGCACCGGAGCCCTGGGGAGGACCGGCACCAGGGCGGACGGGCGCCGGAGGGTGCATCTCCTCCTCGGGACGGCCCAGCCCGCTGTGGGAGGATTCGCGCATCGCCCCTCGAAGGAGACCCCATGGCCTCGTCCGCCGCCCCCGCTGATCTGACCGTGCTCGCCGTCGAGGCGGTCCGCACCCGGCTGCACGCCCATCTGGCCGCGCAGCGCGCGATCATCGGGCAGGTCGCACCGGAGGTCCTGCGGATGGCCGCGGACCTCGAGACGTACCTCGAGGGCGGGAAGATGCTGCGCCCCTTGTTCTGCTACTGGGGAGCTGTCGCGGTGCTGGGTCGCGCCCCGGAGGGCGAGCATGCCGCCGACATCGCCCGGGCGGGGGCCTCGATCGAGCTCGTGCAGGCCGCGGCTCTGCTGCACGACGACGTCATCGACCACTCCCCCGCGCGCCGTGGGCGCCCCTCGATGCACGTCGCGGCGGCGGATCTCCACCGCCGCGAGCAGCTCCTCGGGAGCGCGGACGGATTCGGCGAGGCCTATGCGATCGTGCTCGGGGACCTGTCGCTGTCCTGGGCCGAGCAGCTCTTCGCCGAGATCCGCGAGGATCCGGCCGGCGGCGGCCGCGCGGAGTTCGATCTGCTGCGCACCGAGGTGATGGCCGGGCAGTTCCTCGACATCCTCCATCAGAGCGGCGGGTTCGCCTCCGCGGGCGGCCAGGAGGAGGCTGCGCTCTCCGTGATCCGCTGGAAGACGGTCCCGTACACGGTCCTGCGTCCGCTGCGCATGGGCGCGGCCCTCGCCGGGGCGAGCACCGCGCAGCTCGCGCTGCTCGAGCAGTGGGCCCTCCGGGTCGGAGAGGCCTTCCAGCTGCGCGACGACCTGCTGAGCGTGGTCGGCGACCAGGACGCGACCGGCAAGCCGATCGGCGGGGACATCGTCGAGGGCAAGCGCACCGTCGTGCTCGCCCGGGCGCTCGAGCGCGCCGACGCCGCCGGACGCGTCGCGCTGGAGCGGGCGGTCGGCGACTCCCGGGCCGACGTCGGGGCCATCACCGCCGCGCACGACGTGCTCGTGTCCACCGGTGCCGTCCGCAGCGTGCGCGAGGACGTCGAGGAGCTGACGCGGCAGGCCCGGGAGATCCTCGCCGCGGCCGATCTTCTCTCCCCCGCCGGCCGGGAGGGCCTCGCGCAGCTGGCCGATGCGGCGACGGACCTGACGACGCTGCCCCGCGGCTGAGGCCCGGCCCCGACGGGGGCGGGCCCCGGTGACGGGGCACGGACGGGACCGTCGGAGCTCGCCGCGCGGGCGGCTCAGGACGGGATCAGAAGGCCAACGCCTGGGCGCGGCGACGCACCTCGCCCCGCTGGCCGCGACGCAGCTGGTCGATCGGACGACCGGGCAGGCTCTCGTCCTCGGTGAAGAGCCACGCCAGCAGCTCCTCGTCGTCATAGCCGCCGTCGCGCAGAAGCGTGATGGTCCCGGCCAGGTGCGGGGCGATCTCGCCGTCCACGAGGAGCTCCGCCGGGATCGAGCGCACCACCGGGTCCCCCCGACGGATCGCGACCAGCTGCCCCTCGTCGATGAGCCGCCGCACGCGCGAGACCTCCACGCCGAGCTGCTCGGCGGCGTCGGGGAGGTTCAGCCACGCGGGGATGAGGGCATCGAGAGTGTTCACCGCACCAGGGTGCCACATCGGATGCGCGGATGCCGGTGGAGACCTCGTGAGGGTCCCCTGCGGGCGCTGTGTCGATCAGCACCTCCGCCCGGGTGCCGCCCTACAGTGGGACCGTGAGCGCGCAGCCGATGACGACCTCGGACACCGGGGTGCTGCTCGACGGCCGGTACCGGGTCGGGGAGCTGATCGCCCGCGGTGGGATGGCCTCCGTCCACCGCGGCCATGACGAGCGCCTGGACAGGCCTGTGGCGCTGAAGATCATGCATCCGCATCTCGCCGACGACGAGGGGTTCCGCCGTCGTTTCGGGCAGGAGGCCCGCAGCGTGGCCCGCCTCGCGCATCGGCACGTCGTCGGCGTCTTCGACCAGGGCGAGGACGGCGACCGGATCTACCTCGCGATGGAGCTGGTCGAGGGCGGGACGCTGCGCGGGCGCATCGCCGAGACCGGTCGGCTCTCCGTCCGCGAGGCGCTCGAGGTGACCCGGGCCGTGCTCGAGGCGCTCGCGGCCGCGCACGACGCCGGGATCGTGCACCGCGACATCAAGCCGGAGAACATCCTGCTCAGCAGCACGGGCGAGGTGAAGGTCGCCGACTTCGGCCTGGCGCGGGTGATCGGCGCCGCGCACTCCTCCGCGACCTCGACCATGATGGGCACCGTCGCCTACGTGAGCCCCGAGGTCATCACCCGCGGCGCATGCGACGAGCGGAGCGATCTCTACTCCCTGGGCGTCGTGCTCTACGAGATGCTCGTGGGCTCCCAGCCGTACGTCGGGGACGCCCCCGTGCACATCGCCTTCCAGCACGTGCACGAGGACATCCCCGCTCCGTCCCTGCGGGCCCCCCACGTCCCCTCGGGGGTCGACTCCCTGGTCACCTGGTGCTGCGCCCGCGTCCCGGGCTCACGGCCCGCGAGCGCCCGCGCGGCGCTCGCGAGCGTCCAGGACCTGCAGCGCACCCTGTCCGCCGCGGTCCTCGATGCCGCTCCGCTCGAGCGAGCGGCATCGGACACGCAGGACGTCCCCCGGCTGACAGCACGCCTCGAGGACGTGGACCTCACCGCGGAGGGGGGCGCGCGCGCCTTTCCCGAGGGCCTCGCCCGCCGGGCCGCGGACTCGCTGGGGCTGGAGGACGGCCCCGCGGACCCCGAGCGCACGGTATCCGGGGACGAGGAGGCCCGCGACGAGGGGGACGCCCAGGAGCTGCGCCTGCGTCCGCGCCGGCTCCCTCGCGGCCGCCATCTCTCCGGGCCGCTGCACCGCCCGGCGCCGGGCATGCGCGCGGCCGCGGCCCTCGCTGTGCTCGCCCTCACCGCCGGATCGGGATGGTCCGCCTGGGCGTGGTACGGCACCGCGGGGCCCGGCGGGGACCGCACGGTCCCGGTCCTGGAGGGCGAGCAGCTCGCCGCGGCCGAGGCGGCGCTCGCCGGCGAGGACCTCGACACCCGCACGAGCGAGCAGTTCAGCGACACCGTCCCGGCGGGAACGGTCATCTCCGCGACGCCGGGTCCCGGCACCGTCGTCAAGCGCGATACCGCCGTCACGATCATCGTGTCCACGGGCCCGCAGACCTATCCGGTCCCCGACGTCGTCGGGAAGGACGTCGCTGCCGCGACGTCCCTGCTCGAGGGCGCGAACCTGCAGCTCGTCGAGGGTGAGCCCGCCTATTCCGAGGAGGTGCCCGAGGGCGCGATCATCTCCCAGACCACGCCCGGGGACGCGGAGGCCCTCCCCGCGGGAGGAGCCGTCACGGTGACGGTCTCGCAGGGGCGCGAGCCGATCCTCGTCGAGGACCAGCGCGGACGCGGCTACGACACGGCGACGGCGAACCTCGAGGGCGCCGGGCTCGTCGTCACCACCAGCTGGGAGTACTCCACCACGGTCCCCCATGGGGCGATCATCTCGCAGACGTCGATCGGCCACACCCTGCACCGCGGGGACACGGTCGCGCTGGTCATCTCCAAGGGCGGTCAGCGAGTCCCCGTCCCCGAGGTGACCGGACGATCCGCGGCCGATGCGACCGCCGCGCTGAAGGCCGCGGGGTTCGAGGTCGCTGTCCAGGAGCAGCCCGCGACGCCTCCGACAGGACTGGTGACGGGGCAGTCCGTGCCTGGAGGCACGCCGACCCCTCAGGGCAGGACGATCACGATCACCGTCTCCTGAAGGGTCCCTCGCCGCGGATCAGCGCTTGCCGAGCATCTCCGCGACGAGGAAGGCCAGCTCGAGGGACTGCTGATGGTTCAGGCGCGGATCGACCAGGGTCTCGTAGCGACGTGCGAGACCTGCCTCGTCGATCTCGCCGGTGCCGCCGAGGACCTCCGTGACATCGTCGCCAGTGAGCTCCATGTGCAGCCCGCCGGGCACGGTGCCCGCGGCGCGGTGGACCTCGAAGAACCCGACGACCTCGTCGAGGATGTCCTCGAATCGCCGGGTCTTGTAGCCGTTCGAGGAGGTGATCGTGTTGCCGTGCATCGGATCGGTGACCCAGGTGACCTGGGCGCCGGCGTCGCGGACCCCCTCGACCAGACGCGGCAGGCGCTCCCGGATCCTGCCGGCGCCCATGCGGGTGACGAAGGTGAGGCGGCCCGGCTCGCGCTCGGGGTCGAGCTTGTCGATCAGCCGCAGCGCGTCCTCGACGCTCGCCTCGGGCCCGAGCTTGACACCGATGGGGTTGCGGATCCGGGACATGAACTCGACGTGCGCGCCGTCGAGCTGACGGGTGCGCTCCCCGATCCACAGGAAGTGCCCCGAGCAGCCGTAGATCTCTCCGGTGCGCGAGTCGATGCGGGACAGCGCCTCCTCGTAGTCGAGCAGCAGCGCCTCGTGGGAGGAGTAGAACTCGACGACCTTGAGCGCCTCGAAGTCCGCACCGATCGCGGACATGAAGCGGATCGCCTTGTCGATCTGGCGGGCGAGCTCCTCGTAGCGGTCATAGCCGGGGCCGGCGATGAAGCCCTGGTTCCAGGCATGGACCTCGCGCAGATCGGCGAATCCGCCGCTGGTGAAGGCGCGCATGAGGTTCAGCGTCTGCGCGCTCGTGGTGTACATCCTCCACAGGCGCTCCGGATCCGGCAGCCGGGACGCCTCGGTGAACTCGAAGCCGTTGACGGCGTCGCCGCGGTAGGTCGGCAGGGTCACCCCGTCGCGGGTCTCGGTGTCGGCGGAGCGGGGCTTGGCGAACTGGCCCGCCATGCGTCCCATCTTGACCACCGGCACGGAGGCCCCATAGGTGAGCACCGCCGCCATCTGCAGGATGGTCCGGATCTTGTTGCGGATCTGGTTCGCCCCGGACTCCGCGAAGGTCTCTGCGCAGTCGCCGCCCTGCAGCAGGAACGCCTCGCCGCGTGCCGCCGCTGCGAGCCGATGCCGCAGGACGTCGACCTCGCCGGCGAAGACGAGCGGCGGGGAGGAGCGCAGGGAGGAGAAGACCTGCCCCAGGGACTCGGCATCGGGCCACGTCGGCTGCTGCACGCGAGGGCGGTCGCGCCACGAGCCGAGGGCGTCCAGCTCATGGCTGGAGGCGGACAGGTCGAAGGCATGCGCCCGGGCGGGGCTGTCGTGGAGGAATGAGTTCACCGCACCAGGGTAGGCGATCGGGGCGGGGAGCCGATCGCGCCGCCGCGGCACGGACGTCTCAGCCGTCTCGACGGTGCGCGGCATCGGCCCGCGCGCGCAGCTCGGCCTTGACCTCCGCGGCGTAGCGGTCCACGTACTCCTGTCCCGACAGCCGCCCGATCTCGTGGACGACGGTGTCGGCGATCCGCCGCAGCAGCTCCGCCGCGCTCAGCTCCGGGTGCGCGGCCCGGATCGCCTCCGCGTCGACGGGCTCGCCGATCACGGCGATGATCCGCGGACGGCGGCGCGGGAGGAGGCGGCCGCCTCCGGCCTCGAAGGCGCCGAGCATCGCCACCGGGATGATCGGGGCGCCGGTCCCCAGCGCGAGGCGGGCGACTCCGGTCTTCGCGCGGAACAGTCGGCCGTCCGGGCTGCGGGTCCCCTCCGGGTAGATGCCCAGGACCTCTCCGCGACGCAGCACGCCCAGCCCGGCCTCGAGGGCCCCGTCGGAGGCGCTGCCGCCGGTCCGGTCCACCGGGATGATCCCGAGCTGGCGCATCACCCAGGCCACCGCCCGTCCCGGCAGGGAGCGGCCGCGGAAGAAGTCGGCCTTGCCCAGGAAGTGCACGGTCCGGTCCAGCTGCGCGGGCAGGAAGACGGTGTCTGCCGCGGAGAGGTGATTGCTGGCGAGGATCGCCGGCCCGGAGCGCGGGATCCGCTCGGCGCCGCGGATCTGAGGAGCCCACAGGATCCTGACGACCAGGGCGACCGGCGGCTTCGCGATCTCGTACAGCATGCGAGGGCTCTCCTCGGGGTCGGCGCGGAGGGGCGGAACGGAATGCGCGCAGGGGACGCAGGTGCGACGATGGACCCATGGCGTTCAGCGAACTGTCCGTCCCCTGGCACGCGCCTGGCGACTATAACCCGCGCGGCGGCATCCTCCTGTGCCACGGCTTCACCGGGGCGCCCCAGGCGATGCGCCCGTGGGGCGAGCACCATGCCGCTGCGGGCTGGGAGGTCAGCCTGCCGTTGCTGCCGGGGCATGCGCGGACCTGGCAGGAGATGGCGCGCACCACGCGCCATGACTGGTACGACGCCGTGCGCGACGCGGCTCTGGATCTCCTCGAGCGTCATGAGCGGATCGCGGTGGGCGGGCTGTCGATGGGCGGGACGCTCACGCTGGCGCTCGCCCAGGACCCGCGGATCGCCCCGCGGCTGCAGGGGATCGTGCTGGTCAATCCCGCTGTGTCGGTGCCACGGGCGGCTCAGCTCTCCCCTCTGCTGTGGCCGCTGCTGCCCTCGACGGCGTCGATCGCCTCGGATATCCGTCGGCCCGGACAGGTCGAGGAGGCGTATTCCCGCACTCCCACCCGGGCCGTCGCCCAGCTGCGCGCCCTCACCGCGCAGGTGCGCTCCCGCCTGCATGAGGTCACGGCGCCGATGCTGCTGGCGACCTCCCCCGAGGACCACATCGTCCCTCCCCGCGACAGCGATCTGATCGCGGCCCGCACACGGGGCCGCGTCGAGCGGATGTCGCTGCCGGACAGCTATCACGTGGCGACCCTGGATCAGGACGCTGCCCGCATCTTCGCGGCCTCGCTGCGCTTCCTGGAGGAGACGGCCCGATGAGCGGTCATGCCGCCGGGCGCCCTCCGGAGCGCGATGACGACGGGGTCGCCGCGGAGTTCGCCCGGATGCTGTCCGAGGAGGGGATGGTGCTGCGGCCGGGGGCGGCACCGCATGAGCCGCCCGCGCCGCCGCCGCGCTCCGGGCAGAGCGCGGGGACCCCGTCCTCGCCGTCCCCGGAGGAGCGGGAGGCCGGCCGCGCCCGGGCCAGGGCGGCGCATCCGTCCTCCCGCGGCGTTCCCGCATCGGGCTCGGAGCGCCGCGGGTCCCGGTCGCGGGGCGGCGTGACGTCCTCCTCCGCCGGGGAGCAGGATGCTGAAGAGCCGATGCTGCCCGGAGACTTCGTCCCTCCGATGCCGGGACCGGTGGCGGTCTCCCGAGGCGCCGTCCGCTCCTGGGCCGCGCTGGGTCTGGGGGTCCTCGTGCTGCTGCTGAGCGCGACGACGGCGCTGCTGCCCCCGTGGTGCGCACTGCTCGGCGCCGGGCTCGCGACCGGAGGCATCGTCTCGCTGCTGCTGCGCATCCCCCGCACCCGCCCCGACCCCGACGACGACGGGGCTCAGGTCTGAGCGACGAGGCTCGGGCCGGAGGCCCCCGAGGCATGAGGGGTCCCGCAGGCCCGTGCCGAGGAGAGCAGACGGTCAGGACGAGCCTGAGCGACGAGGCTCGGGCCGGAGGCCCCCGAGGCACGAGGGGCCCCGCAGGCCCGTGGCGTCGTCAGCGGGCGAGGTCGGCCGCGCCGATGATGCCTGCCTCGTTGCCGGTGCTCGCGACAGCGAAGTGCGCGACCGTCCGGTAGGCGCGGGCGGTGAGATGCCGGTCGTAGGCGGCCCGGGCAGGGGCCAGCAGCAGCTCGCCCGCGGCGGAGACGCCGCCCCCGACGACGATCGTCCCGGGATCCAGCAGCGCGGAGACGTTGGCGGCGCCGAAGCCGAGCCACTCCCCGAGCTCGGCGAGCAGGGCCACCGCCCCCGTGTCCCCGTCCTCGGCGAGCTGGGTGATCAGCGGCCCGTCGATCCGGGCGACCTCGCCGCCGGCGGCCGCGAGAAGCGGGGCGTAGAGCTCGTGCCCGGTGCCGGCGCGGTGGCGGCCCGCGCGGACGAGCGCGGTCCCGGAGGTGTACTGCTCGAGGCAGCCCTGTCGTCCGCAGCCGCACCACTGGCCATCGGGCACCGCGGTCATATGGGCGACCTCGCCGGCGAAGCCGCCTTCTCCCCGCACGAGGTTCCCGTCCAGGACGAGCGCGCCGCCGAGCCCGGTGCCGACGGTCAGCATGAGCATGTTGCGCGAGTCCTTCGCCGCGCCGAACCGGTACTCCGCCCAGCCGGCGGCGTTGGCGTCGTTCTCGACGACGACCGGGAGGTCGACTCCGCTCTCGATGTCGTCGGCGAG
This sequence comes from Brachybacterium hainanense, assembly GCF_042434575.1. NCBI lineage: Bacteria > Bacillati > Actinomycetota > Actinomycetes > Micrococcales > Dermabacteraceae > Brachybacterium > Brachybacterium hainanense. The sequence goes on along the minus strand of NZ_JBHLSV010000035.1, from coordinate 11,042 downwards.
CGCGCAGTCGCGCCAGGCGAGGTTCGCGGCGAAGACGACGGTGCGCCGGTCGGCGCCGACGAATCCGGCGGCTCCGATCCCGACCCCGACGACCTGGTGATCGGCCTGCAGCTCGCGGACCGCCTCGATCACGGCGCCCTCGATCAGCTCCGGGTCGGTCGCCGGCGTCCGGCGCGAGGTGCGCGCGAGGATCCGCCCGTCCTCGTGGACGACTCCTGCCGCGATCTTCGTCCCGCCGATGTCGACGCCGATGGAGAGCATAGGGTGATCCTTCCGCAGAGGCCGGGCCCGGGTCGTGTCCGAGCCGTGGAGGTCGTCCCCCGCCGCAGGCGGGATCGTGACGGGACCATGCTAGAGCTCCCCTGGCCTACACTGTTACCCGCATCGATGCTCGCGTCCGCGGGCTGGACACTCCGGCATCCGTCGCCGAGTCGAAGGAGCTTCCGTGAAGCAGTTCGGGACACCCGTCAAGCACACGAGCCGGGACGGCGAGAACACCACCGATCTCCTGCTGGAGCGCCATCGGCTCTACCCCGGGATCTCGCTGTTCGAGGTCGAGGGCCCGGACGGACGCCGCTCGCCGATGACGTCCGCGCAGTTCCTGGGATCCGTGCGCGCTCTGGCCAAAGGTCTGCTCGCCGCGGGCCTCGAGCGCGGCGACGTGGTCGCGATCATGTCGCGGACCCGGTACGAGTGGGTGCTGGCGGACTGGGCCGTCTGGTTCGCCGGCGGTGTGTCCGTCTCCGTCTACGAGACCTCCTCTCCCTCGCAGATCCAGTGGATCGCCGGTGATTCCGCGGCCCGCTTCGCGATCGTGGAGACCTCGCGGCACGCGGAGGACGTCTCCTCGGTGCGGGGCGAGCTGCCGGACCTCGAGCAGATCTGGACGATCGAGGACGGCGACCTCGAGCGCCTCGCCGAGGGCGGCACGGTCGTGCGCGACGCGGATCTCGAGGCGGCGCGCACCTCGCGGCGTCTGGACGATGTGGCGACGCTGATCTACACCTCGGGCACGACGGGCCGCCCCAAGGGGGCCGAGCTCACGCACGGCAACTTCGTGGACACGTCCCGGGCGGCGATCACCCAGTTCGGGGAGTCGGTGCTCCCGCCGGGATCGCGCGCCCTGATGTTCCTCCCCCTCGCGCACGTCTTCGCGCGCCTGCTCACGGTCACGCAGATCGCCGCCGGAGCGACCACGGCCTTCACCCCGGACACGAAGAACCTCCTGGGGGACCTCGCGGACTTCCGGCCGACGTTCCTCCTCGCGGTGCCGCGCGTGTTCGAGAAGGTGTACAACGGAGCCGAGCAGAAGGCCATCACCGGAGGGAAGGGGAAGATCTTCGCCGCCGCGGCAGGGACCGCGGTCGCGTACTCTCAGGCGCTCTCCGCCGGCCGGGTTCCGGCGCTGCTGCGCGCCAAGCACGCCCTGTTCGACAAGCTCGTGTACGCGAAGCTGCGCGAGGCGATGGGCGGCCAGGTGCGCTGGAGCGTCTCGGGCGGTGCGCCCCTGGGCGAGCGGATCTCGCACTTCTTCCGCGGCATCGGCGTCACGATCCTGGAGGGCTACGGCCTCACCGAGACGACGGCCCCGGTGAGCGTCAACCCGCCGTGGGATCCGCGTCCGGGGACGGTCGGGCCGCCCCTTCCTGGCGTGACCGTCGCGATCTCCGACACCGGCGAGGTCCTCGTCAAGGGCGTCGTCGTCTTCCGGGGCTATCACGGGAACCCGGAGGCGACGGCGGAGGCCTTCACCGACGGCTGGTTCCGCACCGGCGACATCGGCACCCTCGACGCCGACGGGTATCTGTCGATCACCGGCCGGTCGAAGGAGCTGATCGTCACGGCGGGCGGCAAGAACGTCTCGCCCGCGATGCTCGAGGACCGCCTGCGCGCCCATCCTCTGATCAGCCAGTGCATGGTGGTCGGGGACCAGAAGCCGTTCATCGCCGCGATCATCACCCTGGACGCGGAGATGCTCCCGACCTGGCTGAAGAACAACGATCAGCCCGAGCAGTCGCTCCAGCAGGCCGCGTCGAACCCGGCCGTGCGCGCGGAGCTGCAGCGCGCGGTCGACAGCGCCAACGAGGCCGTCTCGCGGGCCGAGTCGATCCGCACCTTCGAGGTGATCGACACCGATTTCACGGAGGAGAACGGCTACCTCACCCCCTCCCTGAAGCTCAAGCGCAACGTCGTGGCCAAGGACTACGCGGAGATCATCGAGCGGATCTACACGGGCTCCAAGCCCGCGGGCGCCTGAGCTCTCTCGTCCCCCGGGACCCGACCTGCGGCGGCGGTCGTCTGTCGGCGCGCCGCCGTATCCTGCGGCCATGAGCGCCACCGCACGACGGCCGCCCCGCCCGGGCGGCCAGCTCTCCTTCGACGATCTCGGCACCCCGTTGCCCCAGGCGGATCTCGTGGTCGTCGACCTCGAGACGACCGGGACGGATCCCTCTGCGGATGCGATCACCGAGATCGGAGCGGTGCGGGTGCGCGGCGGCGAGGTCCTCGGCGAGTTCCGGACCTTCGTCGATCCGCAGCGGCCCATCCCGGCGTATATCGCGCGTCTGACGGGGATCAGCGACGCCGCCGTCGCCGGGGCCCCGCGGATCGAGACCGTGCTGCCGATGTTCCTCGACTTCGCCCGCGATGCGGCGCTCGTCGCGCACAACGCCCGTTTCGACATCGGCTTCCTGCGGGCGCAGTGCGCACGGATCGACCATGGCTGGCCGGACCCGCTCGTCCTGGACACCCTGCAGCTGGCGCGGCAGGTGTTCGGCCGCGACGAGGTCCGCGACCACAGGCTGGGGACCCTCGCCGCCCATGTCGGTGCGAGCGTCGCCCCCGATCACCGAGCCCTGTCCGATGCCCGCGCCACCGTCGACGTGCTGCATGCGATCATCGAGCGCCTGGGCCCGGCACGTGCCGGGACGCTCGAGGACCTCGCCTCCGCGCACCGCCGGCTCGCGCCGGTGCAGCTGCGCAAGCGGCACCTCGCCCGCGACGTCCCGACCGGTCCGGGCGTCTACCAGTTCCTCGGCGACGGCGACCAGGTGCTGTACGTGGGCACCTCACGGGACCTGCGGACCCGGGTGAGGACCTACTTCTCCGCCTCGGAGCGGCGGCGCAAGGTCCTGGACATGCTGCCGCGGGCGCAGCGGGTGCGCACCATCCCCTGTGCGAGCGCCCTCGAGGCCGCCGTGCGGGAGCTGCGGATCATCGGCGCGGAGAAGCCTCCCGCCAACCGGCACGGGCTCACCCCGGAGAAGGCGCTGTGGCTGCGCCTGGGCCCCGGATCGCAGGGGCTGCGCGGAGCGCGCCTGGCCACCGTCGAGGAGGACGGCATCGCCCACATCGGACCGCTCCGCTCCCGCCGGGAGATCGAGCCGCTGCGCGGGCTGCTGACCGATGCCGTCCTGGGCGGCGCCGTGTCCCGGGACGGGGCAGGTCCCCCTTCCCGCATCGGCTCCGCGCACCACGAGGCCCTGCGCAGAGCGATGATCCTGGACCCCTCGCCCGTGCTCGAGCACGGGACACGGAGGATGCGGGCCTTCGCCGGCGCCGGCCGCTACGAGGACGCGGCGCGTGTGCGCTCCCTCCTGGAGACCTATCTGCAGGCGGCGGGCCGGGCAGCACGTCTGCGTGCGATCCGCGCCTGCAGGTTGCTGGTCGCGGCGCGGCCGCACACCGATCCGCGCTCCTCGGAGCGCAGCTGGGAGCTGCTCGCGGTGCGGGGCGGCCGCTTCGCCGGGGCCGCGATGGTTCCGCTGGCCGCTGATCCCCTGCCGATCGCCGAGGCGCTCGCGCGCACCGGCACGGGCGAGGCGGAGCAGGTCACGCCGCTGTGCCAGGGCTACCATCAGGAGACCGAGCTGATCCTGCGCTGGCTCGAGCACGAGGACGTCCGCATCGTTCTGCGGGAGGGCAGCTGGGCAGTCCCGGCCCGGGCACGCTTCGACCTGTCGTCGCTGCAGGAGACCTACGCCCGGACGCACTAGGCTGAGGCGCAGGACCGGCCGTGCGCGGCCCGCTCACCCCGACCCGAGGAGGCTCCATGATCACCGCCATCGTCTCGATCATCGTCGACGGACACCGCATCCCGGAGGTCGCCGAGCAGATCGCCGACCTTCCCGCCGTCGACCAGGTCTACTCCGTGACCGGCGACGTGGATCTCATCGCCGTGGTGCGGGTGCGCGAGCACGAGGAGCTGGCGGAGGTCATCGCCGACCGCATCGGGAAGGTCGAGGGCGTCCGGGACACCACGACCAACATCGCCTTCAAGACCTACTCGCGACGGGATCTCGACGCGGCCTTCGACCTCGGGATCGAGTGAGCTCTCCTCGTATGACCGCAGCGCCCCGCCCGGATGCACCGGGCGGGGCGCTGTCATGAGGGGCCGCGCCGGGCCGCGACCCGACGCCGCCCTGGATCAGGCGCGGGCCATGCGCTGGGAGGCAGCGGACCAGTCGCCCAGGAGCCGGGCGGCAGCCCCGCTGTCCAGGATCCGCTCGGCCTCGTCGTAGGCGAGGCGGAAGCGGTCCTCGAAGCCCTCGTCCGCCTCCTGGCCGATCCCGTCGTGGGCCACGAGGCCGGAGGCGGCGTTCAGCAGGACCGCATCACGGATGGGACCGAGCCGGCCCTCCCGCTCCCCGGCGAAGACGTCGCGAGCGACCTGGGCGTTCTCCGCCGCGGTCCCTCCACGAAGGGCCCCGAGGGGGCTGCGGGGTATGTCGAGGAGCTCCGTCGGGTCGAGCACGTGCTCGAGGATCCGACCGTCGCGGACCTCCCACACGTCCGAAGGCGCCTGCACCGTGATCTCGTCGAGGCCGTCCTGCCCGCGGAAGACGAGCGCGCTCGTGCCGCGCCCCGCGAAGACGCCCGCGACGATGGGGGCGAGCACGGGGTCCGCGACGCCGACGGCGCTCGCGAGCGGACGGCCCGGGTTGGTGATCGGGCCCAGCAGGTTCAGCACGGTCGGGACGCCGAGCCCCTTCCGCGCCTCCGCGGCATGGCGCATCGACGGGTGGAAGTAGTTCGCGAAGAGGAAGGTGATGCCCACCTCCTCGACCATGGCGGCCACCGCGGACGCCTCGAGGTCCAGCCGCACCCCCAGCTCCTCGAGCACATCGGCGGAGCCGCTGCGCGAGCTCGAGGCCCGGTTGCCGTGCTTGACGACGCGCCGCCCGCTCGCGGCGATGAGGACCGAGGCCATGGTGGAGATGTTGACGGTGCTGGCGAGGTCGCCGCCGGTGCCGACGATGTCGACGGCATGCCGCGGCACCTCGATGTCCCGGGCATGGGCGATCATGACATCGGCCAGTCCGGCGAGCTCCGCGCTGGTCACGCCCTTCGAGGCGAGCGCCACGAGGAAGCCGGCGAGCTGCACCGAGCTCGCCCCGCCGTCCATGAGCTCGCCCATCGCCCATCGCGCCCACTCGGCGGGGAGGTCCTCACCGCGGACGAGATGGGAGGTCAGGACAGGCCACGTGGGGGATGTCGCGCTCATGCACCCCATGATCGCATCCGCGAGGTGCGGAGGCGAGACCGTCCGGCCTCGGCGCTCCCCCGGCGCGCCCCACCCGCGACGGCGGCGCGCGTCGACCCCGCACCGGACGCCGGCGCCATCTTCCCGAGCGCTCCCGGAGCGCCCCGGAGCCCGGTCCTCTCCCGTCCGGGAGCCGCGGGACGAGGAGTGTCTCTCACAGCACGGTCACAGCTGCGTGTCCGGGTTCATGACAGCTTGTCAGGAGCGATATGCTGGCCGGGATCGAGGGGCTGAGCCCCCGGCGCTCCCGGATGTCGTGTACCGGCGGCGGCGATTCTGACGACACGACATAATGGTGACGTGACTACAGCGACTTTGCCCCAGCGCTCGCCCTCGGTCCCGGCCGTCGGCCGCCCCAATGCCACCCAGGTCGGCACCCTCGTGTGGCTCTCCAGCGAGCTGATGTTCTTCGCCGGCCTGTTCGCGATGTTCTTCACGCTGAGGGCGATGGTCCCCGACGCCTTCCACGCCGGCCAGGAGAACTTCACCCACGGCTTCGCGATCCTCAACACGGTGATCCTGGTCTCCAGCTCCTTCACCTGCCAGATGGGCGTGTGGATGGCCGAGGGCCACCTGCCGTGGACCGGCTCCTTCCCGCCGCGTCGCCGCCGCTCCGGCTCGATCCTGAACATCGCCGGCTGGGGGATGATCGAGTGGTACACGCTCACGTTCGTCCTCGGCGCCATCTTCGTCTCCGGTCAGGCCTTCGAGTACACCGAGCTGGTCCACAAGGGCGTGACCCTCTCCTCCGGGCCCTTCGGCTCGGTCTTCTACCTCGCCACCGGGTTCCACGGCCTCCACGTCATCGGCGGCCTCATCGCCTTCCTGTTCGTCCTCGCGCGGGCCTTCGCCGCGGAGAACTTCACGCACCACGAGCAGGTCAGCGCGATCTGCATCTCGTACTACTGGCACTTCGTCGACGTCGTCTGGATCGGCCTGTTCGGCGTGGTCTACCTGCTCGACCCGATCATGGGCAACGTCCCGTGGAACCTCACGATCTTCTGATGACGGCTCCTCTCACGGCACCGCATCGCTCCCGCTCCACCCGCCCCACCCACGAAACGAGGTCCACACCGTGAAGGCACTTGCCGCGCGCCGTCATCATCCGATGGCGCTACTCGTGATCCTGTTGCTTGCACTGGTCGCGACCGGCGGGCTCTACGCCGCCTTCCAGCCGCGGACCGCCTCGGCCGAGACCTATTCCGCCGACGATGTCGCCGCGGGCGAGGACCTCTTCCTCGCCAACTGCGCGACCTGCCACGGCACGAACGCCTCGGGCCTGCAGGACTCGGACGGGAACACCCTCGGCCCGTCCCTCATCGGCGTGGGCGCAGCAGCGGTCGACTTCCAGGTCGGCACCGGGCGCATGCCCATGCAGATGGCCGGCGCGCAGGCCGCTCGCAAGCCTCCGCAGATGGACGAGGAGCAGACCCGACAGCTCGCCGCCTACGTCGCCTCCCTCGGCCCGGGCCCCGCGATCCCCGACGAGCAGTACCTCGATCCCGCCAACGGTGACGCCACCAAGGGCGGCGAGATCTTCCGCATCAACTGCGCCATGTGCCACAACGCGGCCGGCGCGGGCGGTGCCCTGACCCACGGCAAGTACGCGCCGGCCCTGCAGGGCGTCGAGCCGCGTCACATCTACGGTGCCATGGAGACGGGCCCGCAGAACATGCCCGTGTTCAACGACGACAACCTGTCCCCCCAGGACAAGAACGACGTCATCGCATACCTGACCGAGATCGAGGAGCAGGGCTCCCCCGGCGGCATCGCCCTGGGCTCGCTCGGTCCCGTGACCGAGGGACTGTTCGCCTGGACGATCATCCTGTCCCTCCTGACCGCCTGCGCCGTCTGGCTGGGGGCGAAGGCCAAGTGAGCACCAAGATGACCGATAACCTCGACGGCACCCATCCCGCGAAGGGCATCAGCGCCGTCGCTCCGAAGGAGGGCGGCGGGTTCCCCAACCCGGGTCTGCCCCCGCACGTGCACCGCCAGGCGGACACCGATCCGCGCGCCGAGAAGCGCGCCGAGCGGGTCGTCGCCGCGATGTTCGTCATCTCGGTGCTCGGCACCGTGCTGTTCATCGCTGCGTACTTCCTCTTCACGCCGCTGGGCACGAACCTCCTCGCGGAGTCCGGCACGCTGCACGCCGTGCGATGGTCGAACCTCTTCACCGGTCTGGGCCTGGCGATCTCGGTGTTCTTCATCGGCGCCGCCGCGGTCCACTGGGCCAAGACCCTCATGCCCGATGACGAGTGGGTCGAGGAGCGCCATCCCTCGCGCAGCTCCGACGAGGCGCGCGAGGCCGCCGCGGAGATCATCACCTCCGGCCTCGACGAGTCCGGCATCGCCCGTCGCCCCGTGATCGTCTCCGCCATGGCCGTCGCGCTGGCCGCCCTGCCCGTCGCGGTCCTCGCACCGCTCTCGACGCTCGGCCCGCTCCCGGGGAACAAGCTGCACCACACGTTCTGGGAGAAGGGCATGCGCCTCGCGCGCGACCACGACGGGACGCCGATCCGCGCGGACGAGGTCGCCCTGAACTCGATCTTCCATGTCATGCCCGAGGGCCTGACGCAGGAGACCCCGAACTTCATGAACGAGCGCGCCAAGGCCGCAGCGGTGATCGTGCGCATCGACCCGGCCCTCGGCCAGAACGAGGAGAGTCTCAGCAACGGCTACCAGGGCATCCTCGCCTTCTCGAAGATCTGCACGCACGTGGGCTGCCCGGTGGCGCTGTACGAGCAGCAGACGCACCACATGCTGTGCCCGTGCCATCAGTCGACCTTCGACGTCACCGACGGCGCCAAGGTGATCTTCGGCCCGGCCCACCGCCCGCTCCCGCAGCTGCCGATCGAGGTCGACGACGAGGGATACCTCGTCGCCGGCGGCGACTTCCCCGAACCGATCGGTCCCAGCTTCTGGAACCTCCACAAGGACAAGTGATCTGATGTCGACCACCATCTCCTCGTCCCCGAAGCAGGACGGGCAGCCCGGCCGCATCGCCAAGCTCGGCGCAGTCGGCGGCGACTGGCTCGACCAGCGCACCATGGGCGGCGGCCTGGTCAAGTTCCTGGGCCGCAAGATCTTCCCGGACCACTGGTCGTTCATGTTCGGCGAGGTCGCGCTCTACAGCTTCGTGATCCTGCTGATCTCCGGAACGTTCCTGACCATGTTCTTCGTCCCGGCCATGGACGAGGTCATCTATGACGGCGTCTACGAGCCGCTGCAGGGCGCTCACATGTCCCGGGCCTTCGAGTCGACCCTCCACCTCTCCTTCGAGGTCAAGGGTGGCCTGCTCTTCCGTCAGATGCACCACTGGGCCGCGCTGGTCTTCATGGTCGCGATCTTCGTGCACATGTTCCGCGTGTTCTTCACCGGCGCCTTCCGCAAGCCGCGCGAGCTCAACTGGCTGGTGGGCTTCTCCCTCATGGTCCTCGGCATGGTGGCCGGGTTCTCCGGCTACTCGCTCCCGGACGACGTCCTCTCGGGCAACGGCCTGCGCGTGATCGACGGCCTCATGAAGGCGATCCCCGTGGTCGGGACGTATCTGTCGATGCTGCTGTTCGGCGGAGAGTTCCCCGGCCACCAGATCATCCCCCGCCTGTTCACGATCCACATCCTGATCGTCCCGGCGATCATCCTCGGTCTCATCGCGGTCCACCTGACGCTGCTGGTGCTGTCCAAGCACACGCACTACCCCGGGCCGGGGCGCACCGATCGCAACGTCGTCGGCTTCCCCGTCTTCCCGGTGTACGCCGCGAAGGCCGGCGGGTTCTTCTTCCTCGTGTTCGGCATCATCACGCTGGTCTCCGCGACCGTGGCGATCAATGCCGTGTGGATCTACGGGCCGTACGATCCCTCCCCCGTCTCCGCAGGTTCCCAGCCGGACTGGTACATGCTCTGGACCGACGGCGGGCTGCGGCTCATGCCGGGCTGGGAGTTCACGATCTTCGGGTACGTGATCTCGCTGAACATGCTGATCCCCTTCGCCGTGTACGGCGGTCTCCTGGGCTTCCTGGCCCTGTACCCGTTCCTCGAGGCGTGGGTGACCGGTGACGACCGCGAGCACCACGTGCTGGACCTGCCGTACAACGCTCCGGTCCGCGCCGGTCTCGGCGCCGCCTGGATCACGGTCTACCTGATCCTCGCGCTCGCAGCGACCAACGACCTCATCGCCATCAAGCTGCACCTGTCGATCAACGACCTCACCTGGCTCTTCCGCATCGCGTTCTTCGTCGCGCCCGTCCTGGTGTTCTACATCGTCAAGCGGCTGTGCCTGTCGATCCAGCGCCACAAGCGCGATCTCGCCATCCACGGCGTCGAGACATCGAAGGTCGTGCGCATGGAGAACGGCGAGATGCTCGAGATCCACGAGCCGCTCGACGAGTTCGACCGCTGGGTCCTCGTGCAGCACGACGACTACCGCCCCCTCGCCGAGGGCAAGGGCGTCTCGAAGCTGCGCGCGAAGGCGACGTCCTTCTTCTTCAAGGACCGCATCGAGCCGGTCACGCCGTCCGAGCTGCGCGAGGCCCTCGAGCACGCCGGTCATGAGAAGCACAAGATCGATGCGCTCACCGGCGGGGACTACACGGTTCCCTCCGCGAAGGTCGGTCACTGACCTCCGTCGCATCGACGATGAGGCGGGCCCCGGGAGATGTTCTCCCGGGGCCCGCCTCATTCGCGGCCGCGTCGCGGCCATGCACGCCGCCGGCTCAGACCACCCGGTTGTCGTAGGCGGCCTGCTTGATCTGGACGTAGGTCTCGACGCCGATGGCCTTCGCGGTGGAGATGTACTCCTCCCAGTCGGCGTCCTTCGAGGCGTCCTTCTTGCCGGTGCCGAAGTTCGCGAGGGACTGCTTGAAGTGATTGCCGAGGTTGGTCTCGATCTCGCCGATCTGCGCGGACTGATCCATGTCATAGACCAGCGGCGGGATGCCGCTCTCCTTCGCACTCGCGAACGGCTCGTAGAGCTGCCCGGCATCCTCGAGGATCGGCGGGGAGTCCGGGGTGGTCGCCTGACCGTCACGCTGATCAGCGGACTTGTACAGCGGTCCCCATTCCCGCCAGCGGTGGTTCTTCAGCTCCTCAGCCGGCTCGAGCCCCTGGTAGATGGCCTGCTTCCCGCGCTGGCCGAGCATGCCCTCGGTGGCCCAGTCCCACCCCGTTCCCCGCTCCCCTGCGCCGAGGGAGATGGTCATGGTGGAACTGGTGGTCGGCCCAGCGGATCATCTGGACCGGGTCCTCGCACTTCGGGGTGATCACGAAGTTCGGGTACCCGTAGGAGAAATGATCCCACTGACACGTCCGCACACCGGAGGGCCCCGCCATGGGCGCCAGGGGGGTCATGATCATGGAGGCGCTGTCCGGGTTCGCATAGTCCACGGCACCGGAGAAGTGCGCTGCCGAGTATCCGTAGGCGATGCCGAACTTCGGGCCATCGGTCGCGTCGCCGAGCTTCTGATACTGCTCCGGCGTGTTCGCGAACATCCCCGCATCCAGG